>JANOZF010000294.1:0-22019 GCA_031429255.1 Rubrivivax sp. | reverse complement strand
AGATCCGGCCAGGCGTTACCAGCGGTCACCGCTGACGCCTGGCAAGTTCGTCTATAAACCAATGCGGCAGGCCCGGTCGGGGCATGCCGCCATTTTCAACGACAGGAGCATCGCCAGTGGCCAAACAGCTGTTGATCTACGAGTCGGCCGTGGCCGTGTCGCCATCGCGCCATTCGAATGCTTGCGTCCAGCCGGTGGACGACTATTCGTTCAGCGCCGGCATCAACGCGGTGCCGCTGATGGCGGTGGAGTTCCCGCGCGCGTCGGCCGAGTACGCGATCGTGTTCACTGCCGATGGCGACGACGTGATGCCCGCCGCGGTGCTGGGCATCCGCAACGAGCAGAACCTGTACCTGTCGCCTGGCGCGCACTGGAAGGCGACTTACATCCCGGCATTCATCCGCCGCTACCCCTTCGTGTTCTCGTCCAGTTCCGACGGCCAGACGCTCACGCTGTGCGTGGACGAGACGCACCCGGGCTTCAACCGCGAGGGCCGTGGCCAGGCCTTGTTCGGCGCGGACGGCAAGCCGACGCCGTATGTCGACCAGGTGCTCGAGTTCCTGAAGCAATACCAGCTGAGCTTCGAACGCACTCGCCAGTTCGGTCGCCGCATCAAGGCGCTGGGGCTGCTCGAGCCGATGCAGGCCAAGGTGACGACACCGGCTGGTGAATCCCTGACGCTGGGCGGCTTCATGGCGGTCAACCGCGACAAGCTGCGCAAGCTCGACGGCGAGCTGCTGCAGCAGCTCGCAGGCAACGACGAGCTCGAGCTGCTCTACCTGCACCTGGCCTCGATGCGCAATTTCAACGAGATCAAGGACCGTTTGATCGGCGTGGCAGCCGACAAGGCGGCGGCCGAGGCCGCGGTCGGCGCTTGAGCGCAGCGTCGCACGCGCGCCGGCCGTGTGGCGCAGGCGGCTCGGCCGGCGTCGCCTGATCGATGGCTTCCACCGCACCGATCTTCTCGATCTCGGACGAGCAGCGCTCGCGCGCCGAGACGGCCGCCTGGGGCCGCTTCACCGCACCGGCCGACGGCGGCGAGTTCTACGCTGCCTGGCTGGTGCTGCTGGCCGCCCGCGTCGAGCGCGCGCGCGCGGCGCTGCTGCTGCTGCGCGAGGACGAGCAGCCCAGCTTCGCGGTGGCCGCGGTCTGGCCCGACGCCCAGCGTGACCTGCAGTACCTGGGCCCGACTGCAGAGCGTGCGCTGACCGAACGCCGGGGCATCGTCGTTGGGCCCGACGGCGGCGCGTCGGTGGCCGGCCAGGCCGCACAGGTGGGCTACCCGATCGAGGTGTCGGGCCGCCTTTGCGGGGCGATCGTCTTCGAGATCGGTGCGGGCAGCGCCGCCGACCTGCAGCTCGCGCTGCGCGAAATGCACTGGGCGACGGCCTGGCTGGTGGACCACTTCCGCCAACGATTGCAGCAACGCGACCGCGCTGAAGCCGAGCGCATGGCCATGCTCAACGCCCTGCTCGCCGCCGCGCTGCAACACCGGCGGCTGCAGCCCTCGGCGTTGGCAGTGGCCAACGAACTGGCCGCGCGTCTGTCCTGCGACCGGGTCAGCATCGGCTTCGAACAGGCCGGCCAGGTGGTGCCGCTGGTGATCTCGCACGCCTCGGGCTTCGACACCCGTTCCGACCTGGTTCGCCACCTGGGCGAGGCGATGGACGAGGCTTTCGACTTCGGCGTACCCGTGGTCCACCCGGCCAGTGGCGACGGCGAACTGCGCGCGCTGGCGCATGCCGAAACGGCGTCGGCGCTGAAGGTCGACGCGATGATGTCGGTGCCACTGGTGGACGCCGGCCAGGCCATCGGCGTACTCACGCTCGAACGCAATGCGGGGCCGGCCTTCGGCGCCGACGAGCAGCGGGTGCTGCGCGCGGTGGGCCTGGTGCTCGGGCCGGCCTGGGCACTGCAGCGGGTGAACAGCCGCAGTGCCTGGCAACGCGGCAGCGATGCGCTGCGCGCCGGCCGGGTGGCGATGTTCGGCCCGCGACACCCGGGCCTGAAACTGATGACCAGCCTTGCGGTGGCGGCGCTGCTGGTGATCACGCTGGTGCAGATCGACCACCGGGTGGCCGCCAAGACGGCCATCGAGGGCGCCACGCAGATCGCCACCGTGGCGCCCTTCGACGGCTTCGTCGCGCAAAGCCTGGTGCGCGCCGGCGACAGCGTTCGCCAAGGCCAACTGTTGGCCCGGCTGGACGACCGCGAGCTGCGGCTGGACCGGGCGCGCTGGGGCAGCGAGCGCGACCAGCTCCAGCAGCGGTACCAGGTGGCGATGGCCGGGGCCGACCGCGGCGCGATGGGCGTCTACGCCGCCCAGGTCAACCAGGCCGAGGCGCAGCTCGCGCTGGCCAGCGACAAGCTCGCCCGCGTGCAACTCACCGCGCCGTTCGACGGCGTGGTGGTCTCGGGCGACCTCAGCCAGCTGGTGGGTGCGCCGGTTGAGCAGGGCAAGCTGCTGTTCGAGATCGCCCCGCTGGAGGGCTACCGCGTCGTGCTCAAGGTCGACGACCGCGACATCGGTCGTCTCGCGCTTGGCCAGCGCGGCGAATTGGTGTTGTCCAGCCTGCCCGGCCGGCCGATGCCGTTCACGGTGCGCTCGATCACCTCGGTATCGGCGCAGCAGGACGGGCGCAATGTGTTCCGCGTCGAGGCCCAGCTCGACGACGCCGATCTGGCACGGCTGCGACCCGGTATGGAGGGGGTGGGCAAGGTGGTGGTGGGCAAGGCCAGCCTGCTGTGGGTCTGGACCCAGGGCTTTGTCGACTGGCTGCGCCTGGCGCTGTGGAGCTGGATGCCTTGAGCACTGCGAGCCGCCGATGAGCAACGACGCGCCGCTGCAGAGCAGCCTGTGGTACCGCATTGCCGCGCTGCGCCCACGCCTGCTCGCGCGTGCCCGGCTGCACCGCCACCGCTACCGCGGCGAGCTCTGGTACCTGCTGCAGGATCCGGCGTCGGGCCGGATTCACCGCTTCACGCCGGGCGCGCGGCTGCTGATCGCAGCAATGGACGGCCAACGCACCGTCGACGAGATATGGCTGCTGGCCCAGCGCGAGCTGGGCGACGAGGCGCCCACGCAAGACGATGTGCTGCAGTTGCTCGGCCAGCTGCATGGCGCGGACCTGCTGCAGACCGACGTCAGCCCCGACGCGCTGGAGCTGTTCGAGCGTGGCGAGAAGCAGGCCAAGGCCAAGGGCCGGCGTTCGTGGTCAAACCCGATGGCGCTGCGCATCCCACTGGTGGACCCGGGCGCCTTCCTGGACCGCCACGTGCCGCTGTGGCGGCTGATGTGGGGCCGGGCCGGCGCACTGGTCTGGCTTGCCGTCGTGCTGCCCGCGACAGTGCTGCTGCCCTCGCGCTGGCCCGAGCTCACCCACAACCTGTCCGACCGTGTGCTGCAGGCCGACAACCTGCTGCTGCTGCTGGTGGTGTTCCCGCTGATCAAGGCGCTGCACGAGTTGGGCCACGCCACAGCCATCCGCGCCGGCGGCGGCGAGGTGCACGATATGGGGCTGATGCTGCTGGTGCTGATGCCGGTGCCCTATGTCGACGCCTCGTCGGCCACCGTGTTGCGCTCGCACTGGTCGCGCGCGCTGGTCGGTGCCGCGGGCATGCTGGTCGAGCTGTTCATTGCCGCGCTGGCGTTCTACGTGTGGCTGGCGGTCGAGCCCGGGCTGGTGCGGGCGGTGTGCTTCAACCTGATGCTCGTCGCCGGCGTGTCCACGCTGATCTTCAACGGCAACCCGCTGCTGCGCTACGACGCTTACTACATCCTGGCCGACCTGCTCGAGGTACCCAACTTGGCGCGGCAGTCCACGCTGTACTGGGGCTATCTTGCCGAACGTTACGTGCTGCGGGTGCGCGACGCCAGCTCGCCGGCGCACAGTCTGTCCGAACGCCTGTGGTTCGGCTTCTACGGGCTGGCCTCGACGATCTACCGGCTGTTTGTCACGGTGGCCATCGCGCTGTTCATCGGCGCGAAGTTCTTCTTCATCGGCGTCTTGCTGGCGCTGTGGTCGGCGGTGATGATGTTGGTGATGCCGGTGGTCAAGGCGCTGCGCCAGCTCAACGAGCGGCCGGCGCTGCGCGAGCGGCGCAGCACAACGCTGGTGCTGGGCGGGGCCTTCGTGGCGGTGGCGTCGGCGCTGTTGCTGTGGCTGCCGGCGCCGTTCCGCAGCCAGGCCGAGGGCGTGCTGTGGCTGCCGGAGCAGGCCATCGTGCGCGCCGGCGCCAGCGGCTTCGTCACCCGGCTGGAGGCTCAGCCGGGGACCGAGGTGCGCCCCGGCCAACTGCTCGTTAGCAGCCGCGACCCGGCGCTGGAGGCGCAGATCCGGCTTGCAGAGGCCCGGGTAGCCGAGCTCGAGGCCAGCCACCTGCAGGAGTTCGTCAACGACCGGCCGCGCGCCGAGATCATTGCCCGGCAGCTGGCCCACGAGCGCGAGGCACTGGGCACCGCGCGCCAGCGCGCGGCCGGGCTTCTGGCCACCGCGGCCACCGGCGGCGTGTTCACAATGCCGCAGCCTGCCGACGCTGCCGGTCGTTACCACCGGCACGGCGAGCTGCTGGGCTACGTTTTGGGACAGGTCAAACCCGTGGTGCGGGTGGTGATCGAGCAGGCTGAGGCCGACGCGGTGGTGGCACAGACCCGTTCGGTGGCGCTGCGGCTGGCCGACGACCTGCCCCGTGTGCTGACCGGGAAAATCGTTCGCGCGGTGCCGGGCGCCGCCGATGAGGCGCCCAGCGGTGCGCTGGTCAGCGGCGGCGGTGGTCGTCTGGCCGGCGACCCCCGCGACCCGCGTGGCCGCAAGACGCTGGACCGCGTCTTCGTCATCGACGTTGAACTGAGCCAAGCGCTGCTGCGCCCCCCGGCCTACGGCCAGCGGGTCTACGTGCGCTTCGAACACCAGCCACAGCCGCTGGCTTTGCAGTGGTACGGCAGCCTGCGCCGGCTGTTGCTGACCCATTTCACCGCCTGACGATGCTCGCGCTCGGCCTGCGGGCCAACGACCTTGCCCATGGACGGCCCTACGTCGAGCGCGACGAGCGCGAGCCGTCGTGGCAAGACCGGCTGGCGCTGCACTTGTGGCACGGCGCACTCGGCCCGCTGGTGGGACTGGGGCACAGCAGGCAACGCGCGGCGCGGACGTTTTGCAGCCGGGTGAACCGGCTGGCTGATGAGGCGGCCGCGCTCGACGACGTTTCGCTGGCGCGGCGGTTTCGTGCGCTGGCGCCAGCGCTGCGGCGCCACGGTTTCGATGCCGAGCCCACCGCGGCGTGCTTTGCGCTCGTGCGCGAGGCGGCCAGCCGGGTGCTGGGCCAGCGCCACTACGACTCGCAGCTGATCGCCGGCTGGTGCCTGCTGGGCGGCTGCCTGGCCGAAATGGCCACCGGCGAGGGCAAGACCTTTGCCGCCACGCTGCCCAGCTGCACCGCCGCGCTTGCCGGTCTGCCGGTGCACGTGATCACCGTCAACGACTATCTGGCCGAGCGCGACGCGCAGCAGATGGCGCCGCTGTATGCGTTCTTCGGCCTGCGCTGCAACGCCGTGGTGCACGGCATGACACGCCCCGAGCGCCGCGCGGCCTATGCCGGCGAGGTCTGCTACGCCAGCAACAAGGAGCTGGCCTTCGACTACCTGCGCGACCGCGCAGCGCTCGGCGACCGCGCCAGCCCCATGCACCTGGCGGTGGAAAGCCTGCGCGGCGACCGCGCAGGCGATGAGCCTTTGGTGTTGCGCGGGCTGTGCTTCGCGATCGTTGACGAGGCAGACAGCGTGTTCATCGACGAGGCGAGAACGCCGCTGATCCTGTCGCGCACCGTCGACACCGACGTGACGGTTTCGCACTGCCAGGCCGCGATCGCGCTGGCAGGCCAACTGAGCGCAGACCTGCACTTCGAGCTCGACGTCTCACGCCGGCGGGTGCGGCTGACCGAGGCCGGCAAGCAGGAGATCGAGCACCTGGCAGCCCAAGGCGACGGCGACGCTCCGGCCGTTCGCGAGCTGGCCGAGAACGTGCAGCGCGCGCTGTGCGCGCTGTGGCTCTACCAGCTGGACGAGCACTATGTAGTGATCGACGGCAAGGTGCAGATCGTCGACGCGTCCACCGGCCGGGTGATGCCCGACCGGGCCTGGGAGCAGGGTCTGCACCAGATGATCGAGTGCAAGGAGGGCGTGGCGCTCACCGGCCGCCGAGAAACACTGGCCCGCATCACCTACCAGCGCCTGTTCCGGCGCTACCTGCGCCTGTCGGGCATGACCGGCACCGCCACTGAGGTGGCGGCCGAAATCGGCCGCACTTACGGGCTGCCGGTGGTGCGGGTGCCGTTGCACAAGCCGTCGCGCCTGAAGCTGCACCCGGCCCGCTGCCTGGCCAGCCCGCCTGCCAAATGGCAGGCGGTGGCCGACGAGGTGCAGTCGATCGCGCTGGACCGGGGCAGGCCGGTGCTGATCGGCACCCACACGGTCAAGGCTTCCGAGCAGATCAGCGCGGTGCTGCTGTCGCGCGGCATAGCGCATGTGGTGCTCAACGCCAAGCAGGACCGCGACGAGGCCGAGCTGGTCTCGCGCGCCGGCCAGCCTGGCCGGGTGACCGTGGCCACCAACATGGCCGGGCGCGGCACCGACATCGTGCTGGGCGAGGGTGTGGCCGAGCGCGGCGGGCTGCACGTGATCCTGACTGAGTACAACGAGTCGCGCCGCATCGACCGCCAGTTGATCGGACGCAGCGCGCGCCAGGGCGACCCGGGCAGCGCGCAGGCGATCGTCTCGCTGCAGGACGAGCTGTTCACTGCCCACGCGCCGCGGCTTGCGGCGTGGCTGGGCAAGCTCACCACCAGGCGCGGCAGCGCGCCGCGTGCCGGGCTGGCGCTGTTGCGCCGGCTGGCCCAGGGCCGCGTCGAACACCTCAACCGCGATGCGCGCGAGGGCAATCTGAAGCAGGACCGGCGGCTGGCGCAGGTGCTGTCCTTTTCCGGGAGAGGCGAATGAAAACAGGGGTGATTGGCTGGGCGCTGTGGGCGCTGTGCATGCCGGCGCTGGCCGGTACGGTGGTGTACGACTGCCTGATCGAGCCGTCGCAGGTGGTCGACCTGCGCACCACGGTCGAGGGGCTGATCGAGACGGTGAACGTACGCCGCGGCGACAAGGTGTACCGTGGCCAGGTGCTGGCAGAGCTGCAGTCTCGGGCCGAGAAGCTGGCGGTGGAGTCGGCGCGCTTTCGCTCGCAGATGGAAGGCCCCATCGCCACCGCGCAAAACCGCATCGATTACGCGACCAAGAAGTTCGCCCGCGCCGAAGAGCTGCAGAAGTCGCAGATGGCCACCAATCAGTCGCGCGACGAGGCGCAGGCCGAACTGCAACTGGCACAGGCGGAACTGCAGGCGGCCACCGAACAACGCGCGATGGCCCGCATCGAGCACCAGCGCGCGGTCGAGCAACTGTCCATGCGCACGATGACCAGCCCGTTCAACGGCGTGGTGGTGGACCGGCTGCTCAACCCCGGCGATCTGGCCGAAGCGGGTACCGGCCGCAAACCGGTGCTCAAGCTCGCGCAGATCGACCCGCTGCGCGTGGACATCTTTCTGCCAAGTGCGCTGTTCGGCAGGGTCAAGCCGCGCGACCGCGTGGTGGTCACGCCGGTGGGCGTGGGAGGCCGGCATGTGGCGCTGGTGCGCATGGTCGATCGGGTGGTCGACGCGGCCAGCGGCACCATCGTGGCCCGCCTGGACCTGCCCAACCGCGGCGGCGAGATTCCCGGCGGCGTGCGCTGCAAGGCCGAGTTCGACCCACCACTGGCGGCCGCCGGCACTGGCGCGCAGTAGAGACCCCGGCCCACCGCACCCAACCCGTTTGGTGTCCACGCAACTTCGAATCGCGAAGTGAGCGAACCATCGCTCGAGAACACGGAGTTCCTGCTCCCAACGCCAATCTGAGTGCGACGGCTGTACCGCAAGAGCGGCACGTGAAGCCAGCTCAACGGGGCAGCAGACCTTGGTGCGGGAGAGTCCAGAGGGCAAGAGCGCTGTGCGACAGGATCAGCTCTGCATCGCGTGGCTGCAAATCGCGCCCGGTGTCGTCATCCACACCTGCCCGCGGTCGCGCGCGGCGGCCAAGTGCTGCAGCGCGTGGCGCAGGTGCCGCAGGCGGTAGGGCTGGCCGACGATGTAGGGGTGCAGTGCAATGCCCATCACCAGCGGCGGCGCATCGGCCGCGGCCGTTTGCAGCAGCATCTCTTCGAGCTGGTCGATGATCATCTGCGCGAAGTCCTTGCCGTCCATCTGACGCGCCATGATCATCGGGATGTCGTTCAGCTCTTGCGGGTAGGGCACGGCCCACAGCGGCTGGCCGCTGCGCGTGCGCATCGGCAGCGGCTGGTCGTCGTGGCACCAGTTCAGCGTGTAGCGGTAGCCGGTCTCGGCCAGCAGGTCGGGTGTGTGCAGGCTCTCTGAAATCCACGGCGACAGCCAGCCTGCGGGGGCCTGCGCGCTCTGGGCCTGCATGCGGCTGCGACACCGCAGCAGCAGTTCGCGTTCGGCAGCTTCGTCCAGCACACCTTGCCGTTCGGCGTTGCTGTGGCCGTGGCCCACCAGTTCGTCGCCGCGGGCCACGCAGGCGGCCACCAGTTCGGGGCAGTGGTCATACAGCGCGGTGTTGATCAACGCGGCCGCGGGCAGGCCCAGGCTGCCGAACAGCTCCAGGCAGCGCCAGGCACCGACGCGGTTGCCGTATTCGCGCCAGCTGTAGTTCAACACGTCGGGTTGCGGGCTGGCCGGGCCGATACCGGCGCCCAGGCCTTCACCAAAGGCGAAGTGCTCGAGGTTGAAGCCCAGGTACACCGCCAGCCGGGCGCCGCTTGGCCAGCGGTAACGCGGGCGGCTGTTGATGGCGCTGTAATCGAACCGGCCGTGCGTGGGCAGCAAACCGCTGTACTGCGCCGGCATCAGAGCACGGCCAGGCCGGCGCGCACCAGCATCCATTCAGCGCTGTCGTTCCACACGTCCATCTCCACGATCAGGCCTTCGCGCACCACGTAGCGGTCGACATAGCGGTTGCCTTCAAATGGCGTGCCGTCGGGCCATTGGCCGTACAGCGTGCCCAGGCTGTAGACCACGGTCTCGCCGGGCGCACCAGAAGGGGAACTGATGCTCACCGTTTCGGTGCGCTCGATGCGCTTCTTCACCCACTGGTAGCGCGCCTTGTTGAAGGCCGTGGTGTCGGCCGGGTCTTTCATGGCGCGGCCGCCTGTGAAGCGGATGCGCAGGCCCGGCGCGGTGTATCGGCGTGCGCTGTCGGGGTCGGGAATCATGACCAGGCGCAAGAACTCGTCCACCACCTCGCCGGCGGTGGTGGGCGTTGCGGGTGGCGTGCCAGTTGGTGTCATAGAGGGCGTGCCGGCGGGCAAGGCTGCTGTGGTTTTCATGGTCGTCTCCGGTGCAGCCGGCTGACTCTCACATCAGCCGGCCTTTGTCAGCCCGGCCGGGCCTGCGGCCGGGGCAGCCGCCATTGTCACGCTGCCACCTCGACGTTGGACGCCTTCGCCACGGCGCGCCACGAATCGATCTGGCTCTGGATCAGCTTCGCAAAATCGTCGCCCACCAGATTGGGGTTGCGCGGCAGCGTCTGCAATTCTTCGCAGCGCGCCAGGATGTCGGGGCGGCTCAGGATGTCGGGCAGCAGCGCTGTCAAACGCTGCGCAATGGGCGCCGGCAAGCCCTTCGGTGCCGACAGGCCCAGCCACTGTGAACCAGTGAGCTTGGGGTAGCCCAGTTCGGCAAAGGTGGGGATGCTGGGCAACGCCGGCAGGCGCCGCGGCGTGGACACCGCCAGCGCACGCAAGGAGCCGGCCTTCAGCGTGGCCACGTTGGTGGTGATCGGGTCGAACACGCTGTCGATGTGACCGCCGTTCAGGTCCTGCATGGCCGGCGCGCTGCCCTGGTAGGGCACGTGGTCGTGCATCGAGGCGCGGCCTTCGGTCTTCAGCAGTTCACCGTACAGGTGGTTGGCCGAGCCGATGCCCGAGGTGCCGTAGCGCACAGCCTTGGTGCGCGCTGCAGTGATGTACTGGTCCAGCGTCTGATAGGGCGACGCCGCGCGCACCACCAGCACCATCGGCGCTTCCACCAGCATGCCCAGGTGCGTGAAGTCAGCCACCGGCTCAAAGGGCAGGGTCTTGCGCGTGGCCGCGGCATACACGTGCACCGCGGCGTGGCTGACCAGCAGCGTGTAGCCGTCGGCCGGCTGCTTGGCCACCAGGTCGGTGCCGATGACGCCGCCAGCGCCGGGCTTGTTGTCCACCACCACCGACTGGCCCAGCGCCTGCGACATGATGGGCGCAATGAGGCGCGAGATGGTGTCCACCAGCCCGCCCACCGGGAACTGCGCCACCAGCCGGATGGGCCCGCGTGCCGGCCACGCGCTTTGCGCACGAACGAAGGCGGGGGCGGCAAGGAAACCCGCACCGGCGGTGAGGAGTTGGCGACGTTTCAATTCAGGCTCCAGCGGCACGGCGTGCCAGGTTTGAGTGGGCAAGGCCGCAGAAGGGACGTCCAGCGGTCGGCCTGGCAAGCAGCAAGAAGGGTGCCACCTTGGTGCAGTGGCAGAGGCGGCTGGCCGGTGTGGCCTGCCGCGCCGTTCAGCCGCCCGTGCAGTTGGCATTGTGGCCCAGCCCCTGCAGCCAGGCCAGCACGTGCTCGGCATGGTCGCCCTGCACTTCCACCACGCCGTCTTTCACACTGCCGCCGCTGCCGGGTCGGCATCCGCGCCCGGGCCGGCTCAACCGGTCGAACAGCCGGCGGGCAGCGGCCAGGTGGTGGCGGGCTTGCCAGCCTTGACGGCGGCCGACTCATCGATGCCCACCATCGCTGCGCCCAGCCGCAGTTCCAGCTCGGCAATGCTCACCAGGTAGCTGTCCAGCGGACCGAGCGTGGCCTGGTTGGGCATCAGCCAGGCGATCGCCTTGACCATGCCGGTGGCCGGGTCGGTGGTGACGATGGCCTTCCAGAGCCAGTCCGGCGTGGGTACGCTGTGGCTGGCCAGGAAGTAATCGTTGCTGGCGTCGCCGAACACCACGCCGCCATAGACATGCACGGGTGCCAGGTCGCGGTAGCACTCGGCCACGTTTTCGGCGGCCAGCCAGATCCCCTGGTTGAGCACGGCCGCCTGGGGCACCACATTGCTCATGTAATTGGCGCGCAGGATGTAGTCGGCGTTGGAGTCCATGTGGTTGGACGTCACCAGGTGGCCCCGGTCCCAGCCCGGCACGACGCTGGCATAGCTGGCGGTGCTGGTCTGCTGCGGGCAATCAGCGGGCAGGGTCGGGTCGAGAGTGAAGCTGGCCGGGCGCGCGGCATTGCCGGTGTCGACGGTCAGCTGGTATTCGTAGCGCAGCGCCACATGCAGGCTGCAGTCGAACAGCAGGGCAAAGCCGCCGTAGTCCATCGCCACCAGGCGGTCGTCGCCGTAACGGATGGGGCCGGGCGGGGCGGGGCCGGCCTCGGCACCGCTGTCACCCCCGCCGCCGCAGGCCCCCAGGCCCAGCGTGATGGCCAGGAGGCTGACCTGGCAAGACCAGCGCGCGTAACGCATGGGGACCTTTCGCAATATCCGACCGGCCAGTGTCGCTGCAAATCGGCTGCGCCGGTGCATGGCCCAGTGACTCACAGCCGCCGGTGTGGCAGCGCCGGCAATTGCTGGCGCACGACGGCCAGCCGCGCCGTCAGAGGCGTCTCATGCCTGAGTCCCGGCTGTAACGGCGGCGCCCTGCGCTTCAGTCGCTGTGTTTGCTCTTGCCCTTGCCCTTGCCGTGTCCCTTGCCGTGGTCGTCGTCATGCCCGCGGTCGCCCTTGCGCACATGCTCGTCGTACCAGCGGTCCTGCACGAAGTACACCGGCACGCCGCAGGCGCCGTACTCGCGGCAGTGCTTGCGCCAGTTCTTGCGGTGGCCTGGCGGCACCCACATGTAGACGGGCTGCGGCGGAGGCGCCGAATGCACGACGACCGGCCGTTGCACGTACACAGGCTGCGCCACCACGACCTGCGGCTGCGGGAAGCGGCCGATGTCAATACGGCCATAGACACCAGGCTGGCTGATCTGGACCGACACGCCGACGTCGGAAGCGTGGGCCGTTGCCGCCATGGCCAGGGCGGCGGCGAGCGCACATGCGGCGGCAAGGATTCTTTTCATCGATCGACTCCTGTGGACGGGATCTTCTTGTAACGCACGACGGCCCCGCAAGGATGGCCGCCGAGACACCTGATTGCACCTGATTGCACCTGACTGCACCCGTAAACGACTTGCGCCCCCCCGGCGTGGCCGGTGCTCCGCCAGCGGCCCAGGGTTTAGTCACAGGGTCAGAAGCGGGCATCGTCGCCCAGGACGACAATGGATGGTCCTGCGCGGGTGACTTTTGCAACCGACCGCGGATGCACCTGGGCGCCCATGCGCGCTTGCGCCTGGGCGCTGCCGCGAAGCAGGGCCCGCGCCCGTGTCATGGTTGCGGCTTGTGCTGGGGGCCCTGGCACCTTGCCTCACAGTTTCAACGCACCCTCTATGCCGCCATCATCGACCTTGGCCCCTGTCAGGGCGGCGAAAGTCATTTTCACCATGGAGAGTGTCTTGCCGTGCTGGGTGTCCCAGTAGTGACCCGCGGTGGGGCGCACCGAAATGATGGTGACGCGCGGGTCGTTCTTGCCTTCGAACCAAGCGTTCGCAAACGATGTCCAGTACTTTTCAATCGTAGGGCGGTCGGTGTGGATGGTGGCCCGGCCCGCGATCGACAGATATTGCGATTTGTCATCATTCTGGAAGGTCACCACCGCGCGCGGGTCGCTGGCGATGTCGCGGTTCTTGTCACTCTCGCTGGAACTGATGAACCAGAGCGAACCGTCAGCCTCTGCTGATTGCAGTGCCATCGGGCACACGTTCGGCGGAAACACTGTCGGCGCGGTGGTGAGCATGCAACTGCGCATACCCTTTGCGAGCGCAGCCACTTTTTCGGCAGCAGATGTACCAGTCAAGTCGGTGGTGGGTTGCTTGTCCATATCAGCCACAAGAATCTCCGCAAGGGTTGGGGCACTTCGATGATTGCCAGCCGACAACGATAGATTGAACGGGCCCGGAGAACGGTGGGATAACGGGCCCTCGTGCTGTAGGCGCATGCCGACAGTTCACATCGTTCGCTGTGTCTGCAGGCATGGGCGAAGCGGCCACTTCGTGGCGGCACTGGCTGAGGTCTGCAGGCCGCGGCGCCGCCCTTTGCACAGGCCTGAGCCTTTGGGATGCAGCCTTGGGGGAGCCAGAGGAAATTTGGGTCTGGCCTTTGCGAACAGGAACTGCCCTGTTCAGCGCTCAGCAAGGGCCGCAACGGCGAGCTGGGGCGCGTGCGCAAGGTGGTCGGGCCAGGTGAAGTAGAAGCTTGCACCCTGGCCGGGTGTGGACTCCACGCCAAGGTGCCCACCATGGTGCTCAACCACCTTTTTGCAAATGGCCAGACCTATGCCCGTGCCTTCGTATTCCGTTCGCTGGTGCAGGCGCTGGAACACCTGGAAGATCCTGTCGAAATAGCGCGGCTCGATGCCGATGCCGTTGTCCCGCACGCTGATGCGCCAGCTTGTGCCTTCGCGAACGGCACCCACGTGCACCTGCGGTGCCGCCTCGCCGCGGAATTTGAGCGCATTGCCCAGCAGGTTGGCCATCAACTGGCTGAGCTGCGCAGCGTCAGCCATCAGGGTGGGCAGCGGGTCGTGGCTGACCTGGGCACCGGTCTCCTGCAGTTGCAGGCGCAAGGACCCCAACACGGTGGCCAGCGTGGATTCCAGCGACACCGGTGTGCGCGGTTGGGCTTGGCTGTCCAGGCGCGCCAGGCTCAGCAGGTCGCGTATCAGGGCCTGTGCGCGCTGGCCACCGTCCACCATGTAGGCCACGAACTCCACCGCCTCGGGCTTCAGGTCGGCTAAATGTCGCCGCGTCAGCAAATGGCCATACGACGTCACCATGCGCAGCGGCTCCTGCAGGTCGTGCGAAGCCACGTAGGCGAAGCGTTCCAATTCTTCATTGGAACGCTGAAGCTCAGCAGACTGGGCGGCCAGCTTCTGGTCGGCGAGATAGCGCATGGTGATGTCCTGCACCGTTCCTTGCAGACCCGTGATCTGCTGCTGCGCGTCGCGCACACACTCTCCCCGGGCTTCGACCCAGCCTGAGCTGCCGTCTGGCCGGGTAAAGGCCAGCTCAATCACATAGGGCTCACCGGTGGCCAGTGCATGCGCTACCTTGGCCTGCAACAGCAGGTAGCTTTCCGGTTCATACAGCTGTGCCTGGTCGGCATGACTCACAGGGGCCCGTGTGGGATCACGGCCGTGTATGCGAAACAACTCATCAGTCCAGGTCATCACATCACCTTGAACCCGCCATGACCAACTGCCGATGCGACCCAGCCGCTGGGCTTCTTTCAGGGCGGCACTGCTCAGGCCCACGCGCTCCAGCTCCAATTTGCGCTCGGCAGCCTCTCGCAAAAGAGCGGCCTCTGTCCTTTTGCGTTGAAGCCCCAACAGAGTCAGCCACAGCAGGCCACAAAGCAGTGCGCTGGCAATTGCCCCCAGCGCCAACACCGTCATCGGCGCCACCAATTGCAGTCCACTGACAAAGGCGGTTTGAGCGCGGATGTCCAGTTGCCAGCGGCGACCAAAGTGCTCGATGCGGCGTGAATTTGCAAAAGTCGTCAGGCTGCCCTTGGAATGGATCGCGTCGAACAACACTTCGCCTTCTGGTGTCTGCGTCAGGTCTTTGAGGGTGAGCTCCAGCCCCTGTGCCGTCGATGTGAAGTCGGCCAACACTTCCGCCAACGAAAGGGGTGCGTAGGTCCAGCCGATGCAGGCTGCGATGCGATCAGCCTCGGTCGCCGTGGACCGGCCCGGCTGGTAAACCGGCAGCAAGAAGAGCAAAGAGCGCAGTGGCTCACCGGTTTTCTGTACCAGGGTGATGGGCCCGGTCAGCGTGGCCATGCCGGTCCGCATGGCGGCTTCGGCTGCCTGTCGTCGGTTGGTTTCCGAACGAACATCCAGGCCGACGGCGGGGCGGTTGCGCTCCACCGGCTCGATGTATTGAATGACGAAACGGTCGCCTGCAGTGGGCTCAAGCTGCCGGATGCTGAAGTCGGGCGCATCGTCAGCCCGCGCCTGCGCGATAAACCCTTCGATGCCATCGGCTGGCACACGACGGATGAAGCCAAAGCCCCGCGCGCCTGGGAACTCCTTGTCAACATCCCGGCTTTCGGCGTAGCGTCTGAACAAGGCGCGTTGGCGTGGCGCATCGGTCACCAGCACCACCCCCCGCGCACCCCGCAAGCCGTACTCGTACGAGGTAAATCGCTGGCGAAGTTTGGTCTCAACAGCCTCGGTTCTGTCGGCCAACTCCTCTTCGATTCGCGTCTGATTCAGACTGTCTTGGTGTTTGGCCCACAGCACACTCACCAGCAGGCCTCCAACCAGCACCAGGAACGGTCGCACGGCAAGTTTCATATTGACAAGCGCGAAAGAGTCAGCATGAAGGCTCGAAATGGGCACAGGGTTTAAACCGCGCTGAATGTAAGCCCGGCATTGAAGGTGTTGTTGACTGAATAGCGCGGGAAAACCGCCTGTAACCCGCAAACTGCGAAGACCGCTGTGTTGCAGCAAGCAACTGGCATTGAGCCGCTTGGCATCAGACCGCAGCATCGTTGCCGAAACGCGTTTCGGGCAACTGCAGGGCTATGCCCAGAACGTGATCGGCGTCTGTGATGCACTCGATGGGCAAGGCCGCCGAAGGAACGTTCAGCGGTCGGCCTGACAAACGGCAAGAAGGGTGCCACCTCGGTGCAGTGGCAGAGGCTGGCCGGTGCGGCCAGCCACGCTGTTCAGCCGCCCGTGCGTTTGGCCTTGTGGCCCTGCCCCTGCAGCCAGGCCAGCACGCGCTCGGCATGGTCGCCCTGCACTTCCACCACGCCGTCTTTCACCGTGCCGCCGCTGCCGCAGTGGGTGCGCAGTTGTTTGCCCAGCGCTTCCAGCTCGGCCAGTGGCAGCGGCAGGCCGCGCACCAGGGTCACGGTCTTGCCGCCGCGGCCTTTGTTTTCACGGCTGACACGCACGTTGCCGTCGCCGGCAGGCACGGCGGCCTGCAGCACGGCGCATCGGCAGTCGGCCTGCGCCTGCCGGCATTGCGGGCAGGTTCTTGATCCCACACGGCCGGGCCCGCTGGAATAGACCAGCGTGCTCAGGGCCGCCAGGCCGTTGATGCTGCTGGGTCTTTTCGCTGGGGGTTTGGTGGCCATGGTCAGACGGAGGAAGTGGGTTTGCGGCGGCGCTTGCGGTGTGCCGCTGCTGCCGGTTCGACGCCAGAGGGTGCTGCCGATGATGCCTGGCCTGCGGGTGGACCTGCAGCGGCACCCGACGGCACCGCAGCACTCTGCAGCCAGTGGCCCACGCGCGCCAGCGTCTGGTCGTGCGCCAGCATGCGTCCGGGTTCCGATGCCGCGTCATAACCCGGTTCGCCCAGCGCGGCGCGCGCGGCTGCAGCTTCTGAAACGCGGCGGGCAGCTTGCTTGGCCGTCAGCGGCAGTTGCAGGGCCTGGCGCTGCGCAGCCGACGCGGCATGCAGCAGTGCGGCCTCTTCGCTGCAGCCCCGGTGCAGCGCAAAACTGGCACACACGTCGATCAGCTCCTGCGCCACGTAGCGGTGCGGCAGGGTCTGCAGCGAATGCCACACCGACAGCAGCAACTGGCGCGCGTGTTCCAGCTCGTTGGACTGGCGCGGTTTCGCCCCCGCCTTCGTCACGCAAACCCAGGCCAGGTTCAAGGTCTCGATCATGCTGCCCAGCGCCGAGCCGCGCTGCTGGCTGGCCAGCAAGGCCTCACCGAAATGCGCCTCGGCCGCGCCCAGGTCGTCGCGTTCGATGGCGGCAAAGGCCAGCGCGTTCAGCGCCTCGCCCACCACCGCCAGCGCCTGCACCTGGCGCGCACGGCGCAGGCCTTCGTGCAGCAGCTGTTCGCCGCTGTGGGTGTCATCGGATTTGACGGCGATGCGGCCGGCAAAACACAACGCCGATGCCGCCCCAGCTTCGTCGCCCAGCGACTGCGAAGCCGCCAGCGCCCGCCGCGCGTGCACCGCGCCATCGTCCAGGCGCGACATGAACAGGCACAGCTGCGCCGCCAGCCGCTGCACCCGCGCCGACAGCAGCGTGGGCTGGCCGGCGGGCACACGCGCCAGCGTCTGCTCGGCCGCCTGCAACCCCTGGTCGAGCCAACCGCTGGCAAACCAGAAATTCTTCAGAGAGGCCACCATCTCCAGACCGGTCTGCACGCTGCCGTGCTGCTGGCACCACGCCATCGCAGCCAGCAGGTTGTCGCGTTCGGTGTCCAGCCGCAGCGCCCAGCGCGCGGCATCGCTGCCGCTGGCGGTGGCCCTTTCAGCCTGCAGCGCCAGCGCGTGGAAATGCGCCAGGTGGCGCTGGCGCACCGCCTGCTGCCGGCCGCTGGCGGCCAGCTGCGCCAGCAGGTACTCGCGCACGGTCTCCAGCAGGCCGTAGCGCGCGTGGTCGCTGCCGTGGCTGACGTGGATGAGTGCCCGCTCGGCCAGCTGCGCCAGGCTGTCGAGCACGGCCACCGGGCTGCCCGCATCGCCGGTGGTGCCGGCCTCGCCCGCGTGGGCCAGCGCCACCGCGGCGTCCAGGTCGAAGCCGCCGCTGCACACCGCCACGGCCTGCGCCAGCGCCTGCTCGGGCGCGGCCAGGTGTTCGTGGCTCCACTGCAGCACGTCTTGCAGCGTTTGCTGGCGCGTGCTGCCACCAGGGCCGCTGCGCGTCAGCAGGTCAAAGCGCTGCGCCAACAGGCCGTGCAGTTGCTGCAGCGACAGCATCTTCATGCGTGCGGCCGCCAGTTCCAGCGCCAGCGGGATGCCGTCCAGACGGCGGCAGATGTCGGCCACCAACGACGCGCTGTGGCTGTCGGTGGCAAAGCCGGGGTTGTCGGCCAACACGCGCTGCATGAACAGCTGCACCGCCTCGCAGGCCATCGCGGCTGGCGCCTGGGCGTCTGCGGCCGGCAAACACAAAGGGCGCAACGCAAACACCCGCTCGCCAGGCAGTTCCAGGGCCTGGCGGCTGGTGGCCAGCACACTGACAGCTGCCGCCTGTGCCAACAGCGGCGCCAGCAGCAGCAGCACGGCGGGCAGCACGTGTTCGCAGTTGTCCAGCACCAGCAGGGCCTGGCGCGCTTGCAGGTACAGCAGCACCGCAGCGGTCGTGGCCGCGGAGGTGGCGTTGCTGGCCGCTGGCAGCGCCAGCGCACGCGCCACCGCGCCGGGCACCGCGCTGCCGTCTTGCAGGGGCTGCAGGTCCACGAAGAACACGCCGTCGGCATAGCGTGCCTGCTGCACCTGCGCCAGCTGCAGCGCCAGCCGCGTCTTGCCCATGCCGCCCATGGCCACCAGCGTGAGCAGCCGCGTGCCCTGCAGCTGCAAGGCGGCATCCGCCAGCTCGGCATGGCGTCCGACAAATGCGGTGCGCGGCTGGGGCAGGCCGGGTGCGGCAGGGCTGTCGGTGTGCAGCGGCAGCGCAAAGCGGTAGCCCAGCCCGCCCACGGTGGCGATGGCCGCCTTGCCCAGCGCTTTGCGCAGCTGCGACACCGCCACGTGCACATTGGCCTCTTCCACCATCAGGCCTGGCCACGCGGCGCACAGCAGTTCTTCTTTCGTGACCAGCCCGCCCTGCCGCGCCACCAGCGCCAGCAACACGTCCAGCGCCCGCGCGCCCAGCGCCACGCTGCTGCCCTGCGACAGCAGCACGCGTTCGCCGGCGCGCAGTTCGAAGCTGGCAAAACGGATCACAGGCTGCAAGGGGGCTCCCGGTCAAGGGGGCCATTCTGGCGCGCGCAGCAGGCGCCGCGCCGCGCGCCGGCAGAGACTCAACGGCGGCTGGTGCTGTCCGCCGTTGCAGTCCGTTCAAGCGGGGGCGCGTTGAACATCGCCTGCAGTTCCATCTCTTGCAGCTGCGCATGGCGGCCGGCGAGCACCGAGGTGATCGACTGCGCCGGTGCGCGCGCGGACGGCACGGTCGCGGCTGGAACCGCCTGTGCCACGAAGGCAGGCGCCGACGGCGCGCTGACTTCCCGGCCTGCCAGCGCGCCGGCCAGCACGCCCGCGCTCAGCACACACAGCAGTGCCGAGGGAAAGCCGGTGGCGATGTTCAGCAGCAAGGAGCTCGGCTGCGGATCTTCCAGCTCCAGCATCATCTCGTGCACCAGGTCGGCGTTGGCGCGGTCGCCCGCGGGTCGGATTTCGCGGGTGAACAGGCGGCGCAGGGATTGAGACAGTGGACGCATGACGGAGACTCCCGGAAGGTTGCTTGGACAGTCTGTCCGCTGGTTGTGACAAGCGGTCGACGACAAGGACGTAATGTCCGCATCCAGGGCCTTGCTGGCTTTAAGCCGGCTAAAGCGTTCTAAATCGCGCCGACGGCGCTCCACTTCAAACTAGGGGGGGATGGCTGCGCAGCGGGCCACCGCCACGGCCGGCCGGCCGGTTCAATTGCGGTAGGACGGATCGACCGCATCCACCAGCCGTTGCATGGCGTCGAACGAGTCCTGCCCGGCGCCGTAGCGCGGGTCGAACTGCAGCGAATCACGCACGCAGGCTTCCAGCACCAACGCAGGGATGGGCCGCGGTTTGCCCATCGACAGCACCGCCAGCTGCACCTCGCAGGCGCGCTGCACCAGCCACAGCAGCGCGAAGGCCTGCGCCAGGCCATGGCCCATGACCACCGGGCCGTGGTTGCGCAACAGCAGCACCGGTTTGCCTTCGGCGCTGGCCAGGATGCGCGCGCCTTCATCGGCATGCACGGTGATGCCTTCGAATTCGTGATACGCCACCTTGCCGTACAGCTGCGCGGCGTAGAAGTTGGTGTAGCTCAGGCCTTCGTCGAGGCAGCACACGCCCATGGTGGCGGTGGTGTGCACGTGCATCACGCAGTGCACGTCGGGCAGCGTGTTGTGGATGGCGCCGTGGAAAGCGAAGCCCGCCGGGTTGATGGGCCAGCGGCTGTCGCCGACCGTGCGGCCCTGCGCGTCCACCTTCACCAGGTTGGAAGCGCACACCTCGCTGTAGTGCAGGCCGAAGGGGTTCAGCAAGAAGTGCCCCGGCTCACCCGGCACGCGCAGCGAAACGTGGTTGTAGATGAGCTCGGTCCAGCCCATGCGGTCGAAGATGCGGTAGCAGGCGGCCAGCTGCACGCGGGCTTCCCACTCGGCGTTGCTGCAGTTGAGCTTGCTGGCGGCGGAGGGGTTCATCGATGGACGCTTTCTGGCGAAACGGCTTGGCACCGTGCGGAGTCGGATCAGCGCAGGCTGGCAGCGCGGGCTGGGCGCTCAGCTCTTGTTGAACAGCGGGTGCAGGTTGCCGAACTTGGCGTCGAAGACCTCGGCGCCTTCGTCCACCTGCAGCGTCAGACCCACCTTTCTGGCGGCCAGCAGCGGCGCGAAGTGGGCCCGCGCGCAGTCGGTGAGCGCCTGGCCGGCCGCCTGCTGGGTGGCCGCGCTGCGGCCGCGGGCCATGCGCACGTTCAGGTAACAGAAGCCGAAATCGGCCGCCCCCACAGCCGAGACATCAGCCACCGCGTGGTGGGCCGCCGGGTAGGCCAGCACGCGGATGCCGCCGGTGGGGAACACCGGCTTGCCGCCCTCGTCCTGCACCGTCTGCATCGCGGCGGCGAGCTTGCGGCACAGCGTGGGCACATCGGCTTCGGGCTCGATGTTGGGCGTGTACAGGATGGTGAGGTGCGGCATGCAGTGGGCTCGGCTCTGGGTTGGGACGATGGGCCCGCGTCAAAGACGCGTGGCAACAGACGTGTAGCCCGCAGCGCTGGACGCCACGGCCGGGGGAATGGCGTCGCCCGTTTGCGGCGTGACCGGGAACACGGCGTTGATCTGGCCGGTGCCGCTGGCGCCGAAATAGGGTGTCACCACCTCGGCGTGGCCGTCGTAGCCGCTCCAGCCCAGCGCACCCATCAGCATCGCGGTGTCGTGCATGAAGCCTTCGCCATGGCCCTTGGTCGCGTACTCGGGCAGCATGCCGCAGAAGGTGGCCCAGTCGCCGCGCTGCCAAATGCGCACCACCTCGCGGTCCAGCGCTTCCAGGAACGGGCTCCAGATCTTGAACGCGAATTCAGGCGCCAGGCCGTTCTGCGCAAAGCGGTGGCTCAGGCTGCCGCTGGCCAGAAAAGCCACCGTGCCGTCGTAGTGCTGTTCCACCGCGCGGCGCATCGCCCAGCCCAGGCGGGCACTGTCGTTCAGGTAATGCGCCAGGCACAGCGCCGACACCGACACCACCTTGAAATGCTGGTCGGCGTTCATGTAGCGCATCGGCACCAGCGTGCCGTATTCCGGGTTCAGCGTGGTGTGTTCGTGCGCCAGTGTTTCCACGCCCAACTCGTTGCAGGCCCGGGCCAGCAGCTGGCCCAGCGCCGGGTTGCCAGGAAACTCGAAACCCAGGTTGGCGATGAAGTGCGGCAGTTCGTTGCTGGTGTACAGGCCCTTGAAGTGCGGCGCACAGTTCAGGTGGTAGTTGGCATTGACCAGCCAGTGCGTGTCGAACACCACGATGGTGTCCACACCCAGCGCGCGGCAGCGGCGGCCTATTTCGATGTGGCCGTCGATGGCGTCTTGCCGCGTGCCTTTGCGCGAGCCTTCCAGTTCACTGAGATACATCGACGGCACATGCGTGATCTTGGCCGCCAGCGCCAGCTTGCCCATCGCGCTAGACCCGTTGCAGCACGTTCACCACCAGCAGGCCCCACATCACCAGCAGCACCAGTGCGCTGAGCGCAAACGCGCTGAAGCGATGCATCACGTTGTTGTAGCCCACGTGAATGTAGCTGTGCACCAGCCGCAGCACCACGTAGGTCCAGGCCAGGCCCAGCTGCAACGGCGTCACGGCCTGCAGCGCCAGCAGCGCCAGGCAGCAGGCGTAGAACAGCACCGGCATCTCGAACAG
>JANOZF010000293.1:0-12423 GCA_031429255.1 Rubrivivax sp. | reverse complement strand
CGCGCGTGTCAATGGTGCCGGTGCCTGTCCGGTGCGGATCTTGGTCATGGGCGTGCGGCCTCCCGGCCGCCCTCGCAATGGCGCCAGTGGTTGGCAAGAAGCAGACGGGTCAGCGCCACGCGGGATGCCCTGAGCCAAGGTTCCGACTTGCAGCCTGGCGGGGGCTGCTGTCGTGGGCAAGGCCACGCACGGCTGGTGCCGCTCGATAGCTGGGGCACCACCGGACCAGGCAGTCCTCCAGATCCTGATCCTCACACGGCTTGATGAGGCGGCCATTAAAGCCGTGCCTGGCCAAGAGGTCCGCACCCGGGGAGGCGCTGCTGTAGGCGACGACGGGAACCGCGGGCCGCGAGCCGGTGCTCTCGAAGCGCCGGATGGCAGTTGTCGCCGCCAGACCATCGAGGTGCGGCATTTGCAGATCCATCAGGATGAGGTCGAAGTGTCGGTCACAGGCTAACGCCAGGGCTTCGTGGCCGTCTGCCGCCAGCACCGGCACGAGCCCTCGCGACTGCATCAGTGCCGAGCTCAGCCACGACCTGAGAGCGCCAAGCAAACGGCTGGGCGCATGTGAACCGGGAGCGGGACTATCGATCATGGAGCAGCCTGGCATGGAGAGACCATGGCCCAGCATGCCACCGCCAGCGACCGGTGTATGTGCGGTGCCGCACCTGGCCGCCGGGCGCCGATGTGCGCCGTGCCCATGAAACGGCGTGCACGGTCGTTCTCTGCGTCGAGGCAGCGGTGTGTGCCAACCCGGGGGCTGGTGTGCCAGCGAACCCTAGACCCAGCCGGCCCGGCGCAGGCGACGGTAGACAAGGACACAACCCAGCGCGGTCACGGACACGGCGATGGGATACCCGGCCTTCCACTTCAACTCGGGCATCCACTGGAAGTTCATGCCGTACAGACTGAAGATAACGGTCGGTATGGCCAGGATCGCGCCCCAACCCGCCAGGCGCTTGACGACCTCGTTCTGGTTGTTGGCCACCAGCGCCAGGTTCACCTGCATCGCCGTGGTCAGCATGTCTCGCATACCGTCGATCAGGCCGACCAGGCGCGAGACATGGTCCTGGATGTCCCGAAAGTAGGCTCGCAGTTCCTTCGGGATCAGATCCTCGTGCAGGCGCATCAGCTCGGAGCTGATCTCCGCCAGCGGCAGCGCGGCGTTGCGCAGTTCCAGGAGATTGCGCTTCAGGGCGTACAGCCGCTCGATCACCAGCCGGTCGAACCGGTCTTTGAAGATGTCCGTCTCGATGGCATCGAAGTCCTGTTCGAACTGCTCCACCACGGGCTGGTAGTTGTCGGCCACGAAGTCCAGGACTGCATACAGCGCGAAACCCGGTCCCTTGGGCAGGTCCCTCGTGCCGTCCTCGCAGCGCTGCAGCACCTGTGCGTAGCTGGACGAGTGACCGTGGCGCACCGACACCAGGAAATTCTTGCCCACGAACAGGTGGGTCTCGCCGTAGACCACCTGGCCCGCTTCCAGCTGCGCCGTCTTCAGCACGATGAACAGCGAATTGCTGTACGCCTCGATCTTGGGGCGCTGGTGGGCATGGTGGGCATCCTCGATGGCCAGTTCGTGCAGGCCGAAGACCTGCTGCACCCGGAGCAATTGCGAGTCGTCTGGCTCGTGCATGCCGAGCCAGACGAAGGTGCCGGCTTGCTGGATGACTGCGCCGATGTCGTCGATGGCGACGTCGCCCATGTGCTTGCCATCGCGATAGACCACGCTGTTCACGATCGATGTCATCGCTCTGGGCCTCCTGGTGAATTCGTGCTTAGCTCGCCAGCCACTGCCATTGGGCCACGTGGACGCCACCCAGTCGGTGTGATGGCGAATTGGTCGGGATCGGCACGCTCCAGCGCCCGCCTGCCAGTGGTCATGATCGCCAGGGTGGGAAGGCCGGCAGGCACTTTGTTCATGGGACGGGCCGTCGAACCGTGTGCTCCTTGGCGTCGTTGCGTCAGGGTGCTGACGGTCCCGACGGGGGCGGCGCGACCGGTCGCGTCTGCAAATACAGGTGCCACACGGCGAAGAACATCGCCGCGATCACGGGGCCGAGGACGAAGCCGTTGACACCGAATACCACCAGGCCGCCGAGGGTGGTGATCATCACCACGTAGTCGGGCATGAGAGTGGCCTTGCCCACGAGCATGGGCCGCAAGAGGTTGTCCACCAGGCCGATCACGAACACGCCCCAGGCCGCCAACGCAATGCCCTGCCAGATCGCGCCCGTGACGAAGAGCCAGATCGCCACCGGCAGCCACACCAGCGCTGCGCCAACGGCCGGCAGCAGTGACAGGAAGGCCATCACCACGGCCCACAGCAAGGCTGCCCGGACCCCCAGGAACCAGAACGCGAGGCCACCGAGCGCACCCTGGATCGCGCCCACCACCAGATTGCCCCTGACTGTCGACCGGATCACGGCGCCGAACTTGTTGAGCAGCTCCTGCTTGTGCGCGGGCGTCAGCGGCAATGCGCGGCGCATGGCGTGCACGATGCGGTCGCCATCACGGATCAGAAAGAACGCAAGGTAGGGCGTGATGAGCAGGCTGGCTGCGAATTCGAACGTGTTCTGGCCCAGGCTGAACACCTGGGTGGCGATGAAGCCGCTGCCTTGCTCCAGCCTGGTGTTCAGCCGACGCTGCAGCGTGTCGAAGTCCACCAGCCCGAATTGCTCGAGCAGCCGGGCCACCCATCCGGGCAGTGCGTCGAACAGGCCGCGAAGGTACGGCACCGGGCTTGACTCGCCGGACTGGATGCGCGCATACAGCCCTGCCGCTTCGTGAGCCAGGGTCGCGCTCAAGAGCGCAAAGGGAACGACCACGATGACCACGGCGGTCAATATCGTCAGCAGCGCCGCCAGCGTGCGCCGGTGCCTCAGCCGCGGCAACAAGCGGCGGTGCAGCGGTGCGAAGAGCAGCGCAATGATCGAGCTCCACAGCAGCGTGCCGTAGAACGGCAGCAGGACCCAGCCAAGCGCGAGCGAAACGGCCACCACCAGCGGCAGCAAGACGCGGTGCTCCAGGTGGGGGAGTGGGTTTTCGTCAGGGCTGTTCATCGAGCTCCTTTGGAGCGGGTCGGCAAGGGTGCCTTCGAGCGTACCGGCGCACTGCGATCCGGCAGCCGCCAAGCCGGATTGGCCGGCTGCACGGTGGGTGCTGGAGGCAGCAGGCACTCGCAGCTTCGTCGCTCGCATCGTGCACCGGCTCCGACCTCTGCGGCCTGGGGACTCAATCGACCACCACGAAGTCGATGAATCCTCGTTGCACGTCGGTCGACACCAGCTTGACGCGCACCTGCTGGCCCACCTCGAGCCCTCGCTGGCCGGACTGCAGCCGTCCTTCGGCCGGCGGCGCGAAGATGCGCACCCAAGCACCGGATTCCGAACTGCCGGTGACGATGGCAGCGTACTGCTGTCCGACATGGGATTCGAGCAGCAGCGCGGCTTCGGACTTGCGCATACGCCGCTCGACCTTCTGGGCGGCGTCTTCCTGCACGGTGCAGTGTTCGGCGAGCGCAGCCAGCTCGGAGGCGCTGTAGGGCGGCTGGCGCCCGGCGAGCACGGCCTTGACGATGCGCTGAGTGATGAGGTCGGGAAAGCGCCGGTTCGGCGCCGTCGAATGGGTGTAGTCGCGCACCGCCAGGCCGAAGTGGCCCATCGGCGGGCCCCCCGGACGCTCCACCACGTATTCGCCGCGGCCCATCAGCTTGACGATCACCAGCGAGAGGTCGGGAAACCGCAGCGGGTCGGCCCGGTGACGTTTGGCCAGGAAGGCGGCGAGCGCAGCCGAGTCGGGCGTCTTTGGCAGGCTTTCGCCGTACTTGCGGGCCACCTCCACGATGCGCAGCCAGCGCTCGGGTGAGCGCACCACGCGGCGCAAAGAGGCACCGCCGGCGGTGGCCAGGAAGCGCGCGCTGCACTCGTTGGTTGCAATCATGAATTCCTCGATCAGCTGGCGGGCGCGGTTCTGCTGCTGCTGCCGGACATCCACCACGCGTTCGCCTTCGAACACGGCACGTGGCTGGAACGTCTCGAGCTCCAGCGAGCCCTGGGCATGCCGGCGTGCGCGCAGTCGCTGGGCGACCTCGTCCTGGGTTCGCAACTGCACGTCGAGCCCGGCAACGGCGCGCGCCGCTTCGGGCAACGCGCCGTCGCCGTCGATCCATGCCGACAGCGCGTCATAGGCCAGCTTCGCGTGGTTGCGCACGGTGGCCCGGTACAGGCTGGCCTGCGTGATCGAGGCGTCGGGTGCGACGATCATCTCGGTCACGATGGCCAGCCGCCTCTGGTCGGCATTGAGCGATGTCAGATCGGTCGACAGCCGCTCGGGCAACATCGCAAACACCCGTGCCGATGTGTAGACGGAGGTGGTGTTTGTCCAGGCGTGGGCGTCGATGGCCGAGCCCTTGGCGACCAGGGCGTCGACATCGGCCACCGCCACGAAGAGCTTCACCGCGCCGTTCGCCAGCGGCTCGCAGGCTGTGAGTTGATCGAGATCGAGCGAGTCGTCGTTGTCGATCGAACACCAGGGCAGTGCGGTTAGATCGCGGATGTGCGGATCGCCGTCGCGGGCGGGCCCGGTGATCGTGTCAAGCTGGGCTTGGACGGCGGCCGGAAAGTCAGGCTCCAGTCCGCGCTCAGCCATCACCTCGCCGGCAATGCGGATGAGGTCGCTGCGACTTGCACGACGTTCGTGTGGCATGCACTTCTCCTGTTGCTGCAGCCGCCCCTGCAAAGGCGGCGGTTGCCGATCCGATCGGTCGCCAGGGCCGCCGCGCAGATTTCCAACTGCAGCCCCGTCGGGAACGCCGACGGGCTTGGGCTCCACATTGCAAGCGGGCCGCGCCAACGTGACGCGGCGGTCGGCGTCACATCGCCGGGGTCATGACCCGCGGCTGCGGCCGAACAAGAAGCCGGAAACGGCCAAGATGAGGAACACGACGAAAATGATCTTCGCGATGCCTGCGGCGCCCGCCGCGAGGCCGCTGAACCCCAGCACGGCGGCGATCAATGCGATGACCAGTAAAACAATGGCGTCATTCAGCATGACAATTTTCCAGGGCGGGTGCTGCGCGTGGTGCCCGTCCGTCCACTCACCACACACCTCGGCATGTGGATGCAAACCGCTTCTTGCCGTCTCCCAGCGCTTCCAGATTACTCGCGTGGCGTCGCCCGTTCTGTGCGCTGCCGAACGCAAGGCGGCCTCGTCGCTGACCGTCACCGCAGGAGTGATCGGGTAAGTCCCAGTGAAATGACAATCGATTAAAAAGCCGGTACAGCAAATAATCGTTCGGACATGCAGTTTGGCGTCGCCGCGCAAGGTGTGACCAGAATGAGACTGTTCAGTTTTCAAGGCACCGACGGACCGGTGTGGCACGACGTGGTGGCACCGGCCGGCCGCACCGCCTGGCGCGCGGCCCATGTGCACCTGATCATCAGCGCGCCAGGCCACCGCACGGTGGTGGCTGAAATTTTCGATGGCGAAGACCCCTACCTCGACACCGATGCGGTGTTTGGCGTGCGCGAAGCCCTGATGGGCCTCTACTGCACCGAGACCGATGCCGCAGCCGCGGCGCGACTGGGCCTGGCTGGCGACCAGTGCCTGGTCATGCACACCGACCTCGTGCTCAGCCCACTGGCCTGAATGGCTGCATGCTTGAGCCCGGCGCCCCCATTCCCTACCCATGACTGGAGACAAGATGCGTAAGTTCACTGGCTTGGCGACCGCCTGTGCCTTGGGAATGGCCACTGCGGTAGCCACATCGCTGGCCACGGCACCGGCCTTCGCGCAAGACTGGCCCAAGGCCAAACCCATCACCTTCACGGTCGCTTTTGCGCCAGGCAGTTCCACCGACATCGTGGCCCGCACCTTGGGCCAGAAGGTGGCTGAATCGCTGGGCCAATCGGTCGTCATCGAGAACAAGCCCGGTGCGGGCGGCAACATCGGTGCGCAACAGGTCAAGCGCGCCACGCCCGACGGCTATTCCTTCCTGGTCGTGAGCGTGGCTTTCGCCGTCAACCCGAGCCTGTACGCGAACGCGGGTTACGACCCGCTGCTGGACTTCATGCCCGTGGTGCTAGGCCCCAGCACGCCCAACATCATCACCGTGCACCCTTCCGTGCCGGTGAACAACGTGCAAGAACTGATCGGCCATGCGAAAAAGGAAAAACTGGCCTATGCCTCATCGGGCATCGGCACCACCACCCACTTGTCGATGGAGCGCGTGAAGATCGCCAGCGGTATCGACATCGTCCACGTGCCCTACCAGCCGGCACAGGCCATCGGTGCGGTGGTGGCCGGGCAAACCCAGGTCTCCAGCACGTCCATGCCGCCGGCGGTGCCGCAGATCAAGGCCGGCAAGCTGCGTGCACTGGCCGTCACCAGCGCACAGCGCTCGCCCGCACTGCCCGATGTGCCGACGATGAACGAGTCGGGCTTCAGTGGTTTCGACGACCTGACCTGGTTTGCTTTTTTCGCCCCCGTGGGCACACCGGCAGGCGTGGTGGCGCGCATGAACGCCGAGCTGAACAAGGCCATGGAAGCACCCGACGTGATGGCCAAGTTTGCCGAGCAAGGCTTGAGCACGCGGCGCAACACAGTGGCCGAATTCACCACCTATCTCAGAGCCGAGATTCCGAAGTGGGCCAAGGCCGTGAAAGACTCGGGCGCGACAGCCAACTGAGCAGTTGAGCTGCCAGAAAGGGCTGCATCCGCAGCATTCACAACTTCAGGAGACCCCGTATGGACCGACGTTCAATGATCAACACCTCTGCCACCATGGCCGTGGGCGCCGTGGCGGGCTGCGCATTGCCCGGCACGGCGCAGCAAGCCGGCGTGAAAACGCCCTTTGCGGTGGCCGCCACCCATGTGCCCATCGTGGGCAGCGAGATGGTGTTTCCGGTGCGCCGGGTTTACTGCATCGGCCGCAACTACCGCGCGCACGCCATCGAGATGGGTTCCAACCCCGACCGCGAGCCGCCGTTCTTTTTCCAGAAACCCACCGACGCGATCCAGAACGTGGCGGTGGGCACGGTGGCCGACCACCCCTACCCGCCGCTGACCAAGAACTATCACTATGAAGTGGAACTGGTGGCGGCGTTGAACAAGGGCGGCCGCAACATCCCGATGGCCTCGGCGCTGGACCATGTCTATGCCTACGCGCTGGGCCTGGACATGACGCGCCGCGACCTGCAGCGTGCCATGGGCGACGAGAAAAAGCCCTGGGAAATTGGCAAGAGCTTCGACAAGAGCGCGCCTATCGGCCCCTTGCACCTGGCCAGCCAGATTGGTGGCTTCGCATCGGGCGGTATCTGGCTCAAGGTCAACGGCGTGATCAAGCAAAACGCCAACCTCAGCCAGATGATCTGGAGCGTGGCCGAGCAGATCAGCAAGCTCAGCGAAGCCTTTGAGCTGATGCCGGGCGACATCATCTACTCGGGAACGCCCGAGAACGTGGGCCCGGTGGTGCGAGGCGACGTCATCGAATGCCACATCGACCGCCTGCCCAACCTCAGCGTGAAGATCGTCTGATGACCCCGCTGCCACGGCGCACACTTTTGGCGGGCATCGCCAGCGCCGCCCTGTGCGGTCTGGCCGGCGCGCCGGTCCAGGCCCAACTGGTGCCCAACACCGTGGCCCCAGCGGCCGCTCGGTCGCGGTGTCGGGCGACACCAAGTTCAGCGAGAACCTGATCCAACACGCCACCGGCACCGACTTGCTGGTGCACCAGGTGGCCGCCGCGCCCGAAGCGCTGCTGAAAAACCCCGTGTTCCAGGTCATCCTGGCACACCACACCAAGCCCGACGAGGCGGGCACGCTTTTCACGCGCGTCAGGCCGAAGCTGGCGGTTTTCTACCACTTCGTCTTGCTCGGAACGATCACCGCGCCGGCCCTGACCGAGAAAGACGTTTTTGAGCTTGCACGCAAGACCTACGACGGCCCCTGATGATCGGCGAAGACCTGATGGCCTTCAGGTTGGAGCGCGACGCCGTGGTGCCGCTGCCCACCCGTACACCCTGAGACACCGAAAGGCACTGCCATGCACAGACGCACCCTGATCCAGGCCGCTTGGGCTGCCGCGCCCTGGGGCTTGGTCACCGCTGTGCGTGCCCAGGCCTACCCAGCCCGCGCGGTGCGCCTGGTGGTGCCTTTTCCGGCCGGTGGCCCCACCGACAGCTTTGCGCGCGTGTATGCCGAGGCCTTGGGCAAGCACCTCGGCCAAGCGGTGGTGGTTGAGAACAAGGCCGGCGCCGGCGGCGCGGTGGGCACGCTGGAAGTCAGGCGCAGCGCGGCCGATGGCTACACGATGCTCTTTGGCACGGCGTCGACCCATGCGCTGTACAACCTGATCCAGCCCAAGCCGCAATACAACGCGCTGACCGATGTTGCTTTCATCAGCGTGCTGGGTGGCGCGCCGGTGGCCAATGCGGTGTCGCCGCAAATGCCGCGCACGCTGAAGAGCGTGATCATTGCGGCCAAGATGAACCCGGGCAAGTACAACTACGGTTCGCCGGGCAACGGCACGCTGCTGCACGTGGCCACCGAGCGGCTGAAGCAGGTCACAGGGGCGCCCATCACGCATGTGCCCTACAAAGGCGCCGGGCCTGCGCTGCAAGACCTGATCGGCGGCCAGATCGAGATGACGGTGGACACGCTGGGTGGCTTGATGCCTCACCACCAGGGTGGCCGCGTGCGCATCGTCGGCGTGGCGTCGGACAAGCGGCTGGCCACGGCGCCCGACATCCCGACCGTGGCCGAGTCTGCCGACCTGGACATGCCTTTTGCAGCCATGTTGTGGAACGTGGTGGCGCTGCCGCGTGACACACCGGCCGACGTACAGGGCCTGCTGGCCGAAGCGACACGAAAGGCGATGTCAGACCCGGCACTGCGCAGCCGCCTGGAGTCGCAGTCGATGTTCGCCGATCTGCATGTGGGCCCCGCCGCGGCCAGCGCCTTTGTGCGAGCCGAGAGCGCGAAATGGAAACCCATCATCACCAGCCTGGGTGACTTGAGCACCGGTTGAAAAATGGCCGAACACCTGATTCCCGTTTTCAGCAGTCTGGGCCTGGCCGTGGCCACGCGCATCACCGACGAAGCCCTGCGCCTGCGCCAGCAGCATGGCCTGCTGCCGCTGGCCGAGGTGGTGTTGGATGCCGGTGGCCAAACCGTGAGCTTTCGCCGCGAAGACGGCTGTGGCGTGCTGCGCCACGACATTGCGTTGGGCAAGGCCTGGGGCGCACTGGGCATGGGCATGGCCACGCGGCAAATCCGCGACCGCCTGGCCAACCGGCCTAACTTCCAAGCTGCACTGTCAGCCGCATCGGGCGGGCGCTTCATTCCCACCCCGGGCGGTGTGCTGATCGTCAATGCCCAGGGCCAGGCCATTGGCGCTGTGGGCATCAGCGGTGATGCATCAGACAAAGACGAGTTCTGCGCCATCGAAGCCATCCGCGCCGCGGGCCTGATGCCCGAGCCGCCGCATCCGGCAGCCAACTGGAACGAGGCCGGCCTGTGAGCGTGCCGACGGAACTGGCCGGTGCGGCGTTGCACCCACTTTGCCGCCGAGTACCCGGCGCCGGTGAGCGTTGTGGATCTGCTGCATGTGCCCTACAAAGGCGGCCCAGAAGCCATAGCTTGCAACGCCGCCACCTGCTGTCCCTGGCTGGAGCTGGCGCTTGGGCGCCTTGAGCCAGGGCACAGGCCTGGCCGAACAAGCCGATTCGCCGGGTGGTGGCCTTTGCACCGAAGAGCCGGGTTGCGACGCGCTGCGCGACTGCGTGCCCGTGGCCTTGGTCGCCGCCAGCCCCAATATCATCGTCGCCCACCCCAGCGAGCCCGCGGCCGATCTGAAGGGCTTCTTGCGCTGTCCAGGGCCGGCGCAGCAGGGCCGGCCGCCATCACACGCTGGCTTCAGCCTTCTGCGAAGAGCGCGCCTGGTCGGCCACCACCGACGCGGTGCGCAGGTAGTGCGATTCCAGGGCCCGCACGGCATCGTCCGCGCGCCCTTCGATGACCGCCACAAAGATGGCCATATGCTCTGCGTGCTCGTCGCGCACGGTGAAGGTTTTGCCGGCCGCAACCTGCCTGAAGCGATAGGACTCGTCAGCCAGGTTGGCACAAAAGGCGCGCAGCCATCGCGATGGACATCGCGACAGCAAGGTCTGGTGAAAGTCGTGGTGCAGGATTTCCCAGGCCGGATTGGTGACATAACTTTCAACAGACAGTGACCTTGGCGTGCGCGACAGCCGGTGCGCCAGCAGCACCAGCTGGTCTTCCATCGCCGCGTCTCGCCGCTCGATGGATTCGCGCAGTGCAAGGCTCTCCAGCTGCACGCGGTTGCGCGTCAAGATGGGCAATTCGTCCCAATGCAGCGGTGCCACGCTGAAGCCGCGCAGGTCGGTGCGGTCGACCAGCCCTTCGGCCGACAGCCGGCTCAGCGCTTCGCGCAAGGGGCTGGCGCCCACCTGGTAGCGGGCGCACATGGCTTCCACCTTCAACTTGCTGCCGGGCTCCAGCGCACCATGGGCGATGTCGCTGCGCAGTTGTTCATAGACCGCGCTGGCCCGGGTGGCTGATGCCACGCCGCGCGACGAGACCTCGGAAAGCGCAAGTTTTCTGGCCATGTGCGAGTGTATTGGTCAATCGATTAACGATAGAAAATACCGCTCCATCAAGCCCAGGGCGATCAGACTGTGGCCTTGCCCATGTTCGGGGGTGGCGCCGCATGGAAGCTTGTCGTGGCTCCTGGACGCTGTGCGCCGCTTTGCCTCAACGCTGGCCAACGTGGCCAGGACGCAGAGCGCACCTGTGGTGACCATCGTGGGCCAGGACATGGCCCTTGCGCAGCGCCTGCCGCGGCTGTTTGCGCCCCAGACTGCCGCCACGAGTTGCTACGAAGGCAAGCTCGATCTGGTGTCCTCAACCGCACTGCGCAACAGCAGCTTGCGCGGCGGCACTTGATCGTCGCGGCTCGCCTGCTGTAAGTGCATGCCGCCGCCTGCAGCGGGCTGAGCGTGCGGGCCTCGTCCGAATCACCGTTGTTGTCGACCAGATAGGTTGAACCCTCCGGCCGCTGGCTATACACACGTGCTGACCAGCGATGCCGGCCGCCAGCACCCGGCCGCGTTGATTCCGGCCTTCATGCAGACTTCACAGCGCCACCCGCATGCATGGTGCTGGGTCGCCCGGTGTTCGACGCCAGCGCGCGGCTGCGGCGCATGCGCGGGCGCATGGTGTAGAACGGGCTTGGACGCGCATGCCCAGCTTGTGAATTTGACTGCACAGCCTAGATTCTTGGGCCCAATTGGGTTTCGCTCTCTAGGGTCTGATGAGGACACTCTGTCTCACGGTGCTGCGTCGCACCGGCTGGTCGGGAAACCGCACCGGTCCACATCACAGGAGAACACAGATCATGACCACCACCTTGCGCACCATCACCCTTGAAACCGTTGCCAACTACCGGCAAGCCGCTGAGCACGCCGTGGGCGCGTACCGCGCCAGCGGTCATCGCCTGCTGGCGATGGTGAACCGCAACCTCGACCGCGGCACCAACCGCATCGTGCCGCAGCTGACCGAGGCACTGCGCCAGACCAGCGCCAAGGTCAGCGAAGCCGCTGCCAAGGGCATCGACACCGTCAGCACGCAAACCGAGCGCGCGATTGAACTCGGCGCCACGCGGGTGAACGCACGCATCGACCGCGTCGCCGATCTGGTTCAAGGCATAGAGAACCGCTACGTCGCCACGGGCCTCGAGAAGGTGGCCCGCATCAGCCTGACCGGAGCCCAGGCCGCGCTGACCGTGTCCGAGAAACTGGCGGCTGGCGCCGACAAGCTGGCCGACGTGGTCGGTGGCAAGCATGTGCGCGGCACCAAGGCCGTGGCGCGCGCCAAGTCCGCCGTCCGCGCCGCCCGCCGCGCCACCGCGCCGGCCAAGCCCCGGGTCGCCGCGCCCGTTGAAGCGGTCGCCAAGCGCGTCCGCGCCGCTGCGCCAGTGAAGCGGGCTGCCAAGGCGGTAACGAAGGTCAAGCTGCCGCGCCGCGTCACCGCCAAGGCCAAGAAGGCCGCCGCAGCGGTCTGACCCAGCGCCGTCGTCGGCAAGAGCCGCCCAGCGCGGCTGCCAGAAGGCCCCGGAGCACCTCGTGCTCCGGGGCCTTTTTTCATGTTCGCACAGGTGGAGCGTCTGGCGGGGACGCGGTCTGCGGGCCTGCGCTGCACCGCTCCAGCAAATAAAGGATGGACTGGTAGGGCTGCCCGGACATCTCTGACAGGCCGATTTCGCAGGTGCGGCTGGTGGCGTAGCCGGTACGACAGTCGCTGGGCAGGGATTGCCTGAGGTGGCGCAGCGCGTGCTCGTTCAACTCGGGCCGCATGAAGCCCCGTTCGCCTGCAAAGCTGCAGCATTGCACCGCGTCGACTGTC
>JANOZF010000292.1:0-24839 GCA_031429255.1 Rubrivivax sp. | reverse complement strand
GCGCGCCTGGTCGTGTGCCAGGGCTTGCCGCGCGGCCCAGTCGGTCAGCTGGTCGTCGCCGATACGGCCGACGTTGAAGTAGGTGGCCTCGGGGTGCACCATGTAAAAACCGCTGACGCTGGCCGCTGGCGTCATGGCCAGGCTCTCGGTCAGGCCCATGCCGATGTCGGCGGCTTGCATCACTTCGAACATCGCGCGCTTCACGCTGTGGTCGGGGCAGGCCGGGTAGCCCGGCGCGGGGCGTATGCCGCGGTACTTCTCGGCAATCAGTTCTTTGGTGCTCAGCGCCTCGTCGGGTGCATAACCCCACAGGTCGGTGCGCACACGCTGGTGCAGGCGTTCTGCAAAGGCCTCGGCCAGGCGGTCGGCCAGTGCCTTCAGCATGATGGCGCTGTAGTCGTCGTGGTCGTCGGTGAACTGCTTGTCCTTTTTCTCGATGCCCAGGCCGGCGGTCACCGCAAACATCCCGATGTAGTCGGCCTTCACGCCCTTGGGCGCGATGAAGTCGGCCAGGCTGCGGTTGGCGCGTTTCACGCCGTCCACCACCGGGCGCTCGGTCTGCAGGCGCAGCGGGCACCAGCGCAGGGCCACGGTGCCGCGGCTTTCGTCGGTGTAGATCTCGATGGTGTCGTCGTCCACCGTGTTGGCCGGCAGAAAACTCACCACGCCGTTGGCCTGCATCCAGCGCCCGTCGATGGCGCGTTGCAAGAGGCGTTTGCCGTCGCTGAACACTCGCTGCGCTTCGCTGCCCACGACCTCGTCGCGCAGGATGTCGGGAAACTTGCCGGCCAGGTCCCAGGTCTGGAAAAACGGCGCCCAGTCGATGCAGGCGGCCAGTTCAGACAGGTCGAAATTCTTGAACACGCGCCGGCCGATGAACTTCGGCACCGGTGGCGTGTAGGCCGCCCAGTCGATGGGCGTCTTGTTGGCGCGTGCCTGCTTCAGCGTCACCAGCGGCACCTGCTTCTTGTTGGCGTGCTGTTCGCGCACGCGGTCGTAGTCGGTGTTCAGTTCGGCAATGAAGCGGGTGGCGCGTTCGTCGCTGAGCAGGTCAGAACACACGCCCACGCTGCGCGAGGCATCGGGCACGTAGACCACCGGCCCCTCATAGTGCGGCGCGATCTTCACCGCGGTGTGCACGCGGCTGCAGGTGGCGCCGCCGATCAGCAGCGGTATCTTCTTGATGCGGAAGTAGTCGTCGCGCTGCATCTCGCCAGCCACGTGCTGCATCTCTTCCAGGCTGGGCGTGATCAGGCCGCTCAAGCCGATGATGTCGGCGCCTTCTACCTTGGCCCGGGCCAGGATGTCCTGGCAGGCCACCATCACGCCCATGTTCACCACTTCGAAGTTGTTGCACTGAAGCACCACGGTGACGATGTTCTTGCCGATGTCGTGCACGTCGCCCTTCACGGTGGCGATCACGATCTTGCCCTTGGGCTTGGCCTCGCCGCCGCCTTCGATGAGCAGCTTCTTTTCTTCTTCGATGTAGGGCAGCAGGTGCGCCACGGCGCTCTTCATCACGCGCGCGCTTTTCACCACCTGCGGCAGGAACATCTTGCCCTGGCCGAACAGGTCGCCCACCACGTTCATGCCGGCCATCAATGGGCCTTCGATGACGTGCAGCGGCCGCCCGCCCGTGGCCTGGATGGCCTGCCAGGCTTCTTCGGTGTCGACGGTGATGAATTCGGTGATGCCGTGCACCAGCGCGTGGCTCAGGCGCGTGTTCACGTCGTGGGCGCGCCAGGCGAGCTTGGCGGTGTCGTCCTTGGCCATGCCCTTGGCGTTTTCGGCCACTTCCACCAGGCGTTCGCCGGCATCGGGGCGGCGGTTCAGCACCACGTCTTCCACCCGTTCGCGCAGGTCGGCTTCGAGGTCGTCGTAGACGCCCACCATGCCGGCGTTGACGATGCCCATGTCCAGTCCGGCCTTGATGGCGTGGTACAGGAACACGGTGTGGATGGCCTCGCGCACCGGGTCGTTGCCGCGGAAGCTGAAGCTCACGTTGGAAACGCCGCCCGACACCTTGGCGCCGGGCAGGTTCTGCTTGATCCAGCGCGTGGCTTCGATGAAGTCCACCGCGTAGTTGTTGTGCTCTTCGATGCCGGTGGCGATGGCGAAGATATTGGGGTCGAAGATGATGTCTTCGGGCGCAAAGCCCACCTCGTCCACCAGGACGCGGTAGGCGCGCTCGCAGATCTGCGTCTTGCGCTCGTAGGTGTCGGCCTGGCCTTTTTCGTCAAAGGCCATCACCACCGTGGCCGCGCCGTAGCGGCGCACCAGGTTGGCCTGGCGCTTGAACTCGGCCTCGCCTTCTTTCAGGCTGATGCTGTTGACGATGCCCTTGCCCTGGATGCACTTCAAGCCGGTTTCGATGACCGACCATTTCGACGAGTCGATCATGATCGGCACGCGTGCGATCTCGGGTTCGCCGGCGATCAGCTTCAGAAAGCGTTCCATGGCCGCGGCGCTGTCCAGCATCGCCTCGTCCATGTTGATGTCGATCACCTGCGCGCCGTTCTCGACCTGTTGGCGGGCCACGGCCAGCGCGTCTTCGAAGCGGCCTTCGAGAATCATCTTCGCAAAGGCGCGGCTGCCGGTGACGTTCGTGCGCTCGCCGATGTTGACGAACAGGCTGCCGCTGCCGATGGCCACCGGCTCCAGGCCGGCCAGGCGCATCGGAGGTGGTGCCGACGTGGAGGCGCCTTCGTCGTCGGCAAATTCGGTGGACATGTCGGTGGCGGTGTTCAGGCCGGTCATTGAGCTGCACCCAGGTCATCAAAGAGGTGGGTGAGCGCCGTTGCCTGTGGCGCGGCAGGTTCGCCGCGCCTTCAACCCCGAGCCTGATGGTGCTGGTGCTGCTGCACCGGCGCCCTTGCAACGCTCCTCGGGAGAACCCGAAGTTTAGCGGGGAGTTCGCCGGGCGGCGTGTGGTGCCCGTGGCCGCAAAAGGCTGCGGCGTGTCTTCTGCACTGGATAGCGCGCCGGCTGCGCCGCTGCCAGCCCGTCGCACAGGCGAGCGCTGCGACAAGCCCGGCGTCAGCGGCTGTGTGACGTCAGTCTGGCCAATGACCCGGCAGCGCTGATGCCCAGGCCCGCACTCTGTGCGGCCGCGGGGGGCGGTTCGGGCCGCGCCTCGTCCAGTCCTGCGGCGGTGTCCTGCGACAGCGTGGCCAGGCCCTTGTCGCCCAGGCGCATGGCCAGGCCCACGGTGAGGATGTCGATCACCAGCAGGTGCAGGATGCGGCTGATCATCGGCAACTGGGTGCTCACGTCTTCCACATGGTCCACGATCAAGGCCACGTCGGCCTTGCGCGCCAGCGGGCTCTGGCTGGCGGTGATGGCCACCACCGCCGCGCCGCGTTCGTGGGCGAGGTCGGCCACCGCCAGCAGCGGGTCGATCTTGCCGCTGCTGCTGATGATCACCACCACGTCGGTGGCGCGCAGCACGTTGGCCGCCAGCAGTTGCAGGCGCGGGTCGGTGTAGCTGGCGCTGGGCACACCGAAGCGCAGGAACTTGAACTGAGCGTCGTTGGCCACCACGCCGTAGTGCCCGACGGCAAAGAAGTCCACGCGCTGCGCGCCTGCCAGCAGCTCGATGGCGCGTGCCAGTGCGTCGCGGTTGAGTTGCTCGCGCACTTGCAGCACCGCGCTGGCGGTGTTGCCCAGCACCTTGACGCCGAGTTCCAGCGCGGTGTCGCCGCCGGTCACCTGCGTGTGGGTCAGCGGCACGGTGGCTGACAGGCCCGAAGCCAGGCGCAGCTTGAAGTCGCTCAGGCCTTCGCAGCCCAGGCTGCGGCAGAAGCGGATCACCGTGGGCTGGCTGACCTGCGCGGCGCGTGCAATCTCTGCGATGGGGTCACCAAGGGCCGAGCGCGGATGCGCCAGCACGTGGTCGGCCACGCGCCGCTCGGCCGGTGACAGTGTTTCGCGCGCGCGCTGGATGTGCCCCAGCAGCGCCGAACCCTGGTCGTCCGACCGGCTGTGCAGCTGGGCGGCCAGGATCGCCGACGCGCCCATAAACGTGGCGTTTTCGGCCGTGATCACATAGGTCGGGATGCGCTGCAGGTATTCCGAGAAGCGTCCCTTGTCTTCAAAGCGCTGCCGAAACGGCGAGCGGTCGAAATAGGTGCCCAGGCGGGGCACGATGCCGCCGCCGATGTACACCCCGCTCAGCGCGCCCAGGGTCACGGCCAGGTTGCTGGCCGCCGTGCCCAGCGCGGAACAGAAGGTCTGCAGCGTGGCTTCGCAGTGCGCACAGCTGCCGTCCAGCGCGCGGCGCGTGATCTCCGGCGCGGGCAGTGGCTCGGGAGGTTGGCCCGCATGTTCGAGCAGTGCCGCGTGAATCATCTCGATGCCAGGGCCGGACAGCAGCCGCTCGAAGGACAGGTGCGGATAGCGCCGCTGGCCGTAGCGCAGCACCGCCTGTTCGCGCTCGTCGCGCGGCGCAAAACTGCTGTGGCCGCCCTCGGTGCCCAAGGCAATGTAGCCCTCGGCAGCGGGAATCAGGCCGCTCACGCCCAGACCGGAGCCAGCGCCCAGCAGGCCCAGCACGCTGCGCTCGCGGGCAGCGCCACCACCCACCTGCCGGCGCTGGTGGTTGCCCAGCCGCGGCAGGGCCATGGCCAGCGCGGTGAAGTCGTTCACCACCACCAGTGTGCCCAGGGCGAGTTGCTGCCGCATCTGTTCGATGGAGAAGCGCCAGTGGTAGTTGGTCATGCGCACCTCGTCGCCTTCCACCGGGTTGGCGATGGCAATGGCGGCGTGCTCGATGGGCGGCAGATCTTGGCCGGACAGTGCGCGCAGATAAGCCGACACCGCGGACGCAAAGTCGGCGTGCTCGGCGCAGCGCAGGCTGGCCGTGTGCGTGAAGACGCCAGGCGCGGTCTCGACCGTGAAGCGGGCGTAAGTGCCGCCGATGTCGGCCAGCAGTCGCGGGGTGTCAAACGGCGTCATGGCAATGCGTAGCAGCAGGTTGGGCGTGAGCGGTGGCGCCAGGCGTCAGGGCCGCTGCCGGTCATCGGTACCGGCAGGACTGTAGCTTGACTACAGTGTGTGTGGTCCCGTCGGTGCCAGCAAGGAAAGCTGGCCACAAATGGGTGCCCGAGTTGTCTGCATGCCCGTTGTTCTGGACCCGTAGTTTTGTTACCGTGAGCGCCTATCCTTCGGGCGTCAAAATCCGCAAGAACCGGCAGGGCCAGCAAGGACCGATGGACGTGAATGAAGCAGGCGTGCAAGACGATTTGAAACCTCTGGCGGTTGATGAAGGGCGCCCTGTCCACCCGGCCACGCTGCCGCGGCCCTGGATCTTGGCCGACATCGGCGGCACCAACGCCCGCTTTGGCTGGCTCGACGCCACGGGCGTCGTCGAACACGTGACCACGCTGCGCGCGGCCGACCACGCCGGGCCCGCCGAAGCCGCAGGTGCCTATCTGCAACAGATGGCCGGCCTGCTCGGTGCGGCCTACCGCCCACCGCAGGCCGGGGCGTTTGCCGTGGCCACGGCCATTTCCGGCGACCGCGTCAGCTTCACCAACAACAAGGGCTGGGCGTTTTCACGCAGCGCCACCTGCCGCGACCTGGGTCTGCGGGAACTGCTCATCCTGAACGACTTCGAGGCGCTGGCGCTGTCGCTGCCCCGTCTGCGGCCCGATCAATTGCGCGGCTGGGGGGCAGGCGCGGGCGCTGACACCGCCGAGGGCGTTTCACTGGCCGATCCGTCTGCGCGCCAGGCGCTGGCCGTCATCGGCCCCGGCACCGGGCTGGGCGTGGCCGGCATCGTGCCCACCCGCCACGGCTGGGTGGCCATACCCGGCGAAGGGGGGCATGCCAGCCTGTCGGCGGCCGACGACTTCGAGGCCGAACTGTTGCGGCAGGTGCGGCGTGTCTACCCCCATGTCTCGGCCGAGCGGCTGCTGTCAGGTATCGGCCTGCCGGTGCTGCACGCCGGGGTGGCCGCCGTGCTGGGGCAGGTGGCGCCCGCCCTGACTGCCGAGGCCGTGGTCGAGCGGGGCATGGCGGGTGCTGACGCGGTGTGCGCCCGAAGCCTGGACGCCTTTTGCGCCCTGCTCGGCAGTTTTGCCGGCAACGTGGCGCTCACCATGGGTGCTCGAGGTGGCGTCTACATCGGTGGCGGCATCGTGCCACGCCTGGGCGATCGATTCTTCGCGTCGGACTTTCGGCAGCGTTTTGAAGCCAAGGGCCGGTTCCAGGCCTACCTGCAGGCCATTCCGACGCCGCTGATCACGGACACGCTCGCCGCGTTGAGCGGCGCTGCGCTGGCGCTGGAGCAGCACGGAAACTGACCCGAAGCAGCTGGCCGCGAGATCGTCGGGCTTCTTGGTGATTGCCCTGAAGTACTTTTTTCGCCAGCGCTGTCAACCGACTTCCTCGGCAATCGTTTTGGGATGGCGACGCCACTTCAGGTCCTGCAGGACGGCAAAGTGGCCAGCAATGCAAAGGGGGGTGTGCAGACCGGTTTTCAGGGCATTGCCCAAAGTCCGGTGTGCGACCTCCCAGCAGTTCACAAAACATCCATTGCAATGAGAAAGAACCTTATGAACAAGCTCCTGACCGCCCTCGTCCTGGCCGCCTTCGCTACTGCCGGCGCCCACGCTGCTGATGCCAAGCCTGCTGCTGCCGCGCCTGCCGCTGCTGCTGCCCCGGCTGCCGACAAGGCTGCCCCGGCCAAGAAGGCCATGAAGAAGGCCAAGCGCGCCAAGAAGGCCGCTGTCGCCAAGTAATTTCCGGGCCTTCGGGCCTTGGGATGCAAGAAAAGAAAAGGGCGCTTGCCACGGCAACCGCCCTTTTTTCGTTGCCGCGCCGGACGCGTGTGCCACTCGTTTCGTCAACACCCACTCAGGGCAGCGTGATGATCTCGCTGCTGTCCATCACCTTGGGCGCGCTGCCCGCCTGGTCCGCCGCCGGCGCGCCGCCCATGCTGTAAGCCTGTGCCGTGGTGCCCAGCGCGCGGTAGCCGCCGTCGTAGTCCCAGGTGGTCACCCACAAGCGCGCGCCCGACAGGCTGGGCAGTCGGCCCAGAGCGGCCGCCGCGATGGTGAATTCCACTTCCTGCCGGGCTGGGTCGACCGCGATTTGAGCGCCCGGCGATACGGGGGTGCCTTCGTCGCGGGCGCTGGCGCCCTGGCTGCTGAAAAGGGCATTCGACCAGCCGTGGGCGCGCAAGCGGCGGTGCCAGCGCAGGCCCTGCGGCAGGCTGCCCTCCTGCAGCGGCATCACGCTGGCACCTGGCTCGGCCTGCCCGGGCAATTCCACGAAGATCGTGAACGCCACGTGATCGAAGCCGTTGGCCGGGTTCCACGACCGGCTCAACTCGTTGGTCTGCACGGCCACGCGCAGTGCACCGCCGGCGGTGTAGACGCGCACGCGGCGGATGTCCATCTGCCGCCGCGCGCCCCAACCGGGGTCGGTGGGGTAGGTGTAGGTGCCGGTCGGTCCGGTGTCGTCGCCTGCGGGGTCGCTGACGTCGGCCTGCAGTTGCCAGGCACGTTCAACGCGGAAGCTGCGGCTTTCCGACACGGCGGTCGTGGCGGGGTCGAAAGCCACCAGCGAGTGCGCGACGGAAGGGTCGATGTGGCTGGCGGTGTCCACGCGGGCTTGCCAGCGCCCATTGGCGTCGGGCGTGACAACCATTGCGCTGCCCAGGTCGCCGTCGACCACGAGTTTCAGCGTCTGCTGCCCTGAAGCGGCGCCACCTTCGACGTCGAAGTCGCCTTGCAGCACGGCAGCCGGCAAGGCTGCCAGCGTCGGCGCCGCTGCTGCGATCGGCCTGCCGACTCCGGTCTGCATCGGCCGTGATCTCAGCTGTGCTGTGTGTCCCGCAGAAGCCGGGGCGGCCCGCCACACCTGGGCGCTGAAGGGCGGCAGCACCAAGGTCAGGCGGCCGTGCGCGTCGACCCGCCGGTCATCCGGCCGGCCCTGCAGGCCATAGACGCCACGCAGCGCCGTTCCGGCTGCCAGGCCCGTGGGCAGCTTGTCGACCAGGCTCTCGTGGCCGGCGGTGTTGAACACCACCAGCATCCGCTCGCCACGCGCTGCGCCGGTTGGCGCGGTCATCGTCCAGGCCAGCGCGCCGGGCTGCGCCGCCTGCGCGTGCAGCACGGTGGGCACGCCGCGGGACAGCACGCGGTGCTGCTTGCGCAGGGCAGCCATCTCAGCAATGGCGCGGTACAGCGGCGCACCGGTGTCGAAGCGGTCGCGGCCGCCGCTGCCCCAGCCCGCGGCGAACATCGACGCGCGCTGTTCCCGGAAACCCTGCTCGGTGCCGTAGTAGATGACCGGGATGCCCGGCAGCGTGAACATCGCCAGCAGCGCCTGGCGCAGGCCGGCTTCGCTGCTGCCGGCCAGAAAGCGGTCGACATCGTGGTTGTCCACGAAGCTGGGCATCAGGTGCGGGTGGCGGTGCACAGCCATCATGCGCTGGATGCGGTCGGCCAGCTCGGCGGGCGGCTTGCCGCGCGCAAACACCTCGCCCAGCGCGCCGTAGAGCGGGAAGTTCAACATGCCCGGCATCAGCGGCTGGCCTGGTTTCAGGCCCCGTCTCCGCTCGTTGGCGGCGACCGGCCCGACCTGTGGGGCCTGGGCCGGGGCCAAGGTGACATAGCCTTCGATCTTGCGGGCCTGCACGTCCTGCCCGGCCTTGTCGATGCCGAATCCCTCGCCAAATACATGGAAGGCCTTGCGCCCCGTGCTGCGCGCCACGTGCATCACGCCCGGCGCCTCGGCGTCGTTCGAATACAGCAGGTCGGCAAAGTACCCAGGCGACACATAAAAAGCCGTGTCGACCCTGAAGGCGTCCACACCCACCTGCCGGATCCAGTGACCAAAGCTGCGCCGCAGCGCGCGCCGCACCACCGGATTTTCGGTATTCAGATCGTCCAGGCCACCCATCTGGAAGCTGTGTTCCTGCACCGGGTCGTTGTAGTCGCGGATGTCGGGCGTCCAGTGGTAGATGGCCGCGGCACGTTGCTTCGGATCACGCGGGTCGTTCTGGTCAAAGGGCGGCTGGCTGGGGCGCGGCACGGGACGCGTCTGGTCGTGCGCTTCCCAACCCTGTGCCGGGTCGTCCTTCACCCAGCGGTCGCGGTAGGTGAAGTAGTTGCCCATGTGGTTGGGCACGATGTCCTGCACCAGAACCATCCCGCGGCGGTGCAGGCTGCGCGACAGCGCCTGGTAGTCGGCCAGCGTGCCCAGGTGTTTGTCCACCTGCAGCAGGTTTTCGGCCCAGTAGCCGTGGTAGCCGGCGTAGTCGCCCGAAGGGTTCAGCCACTGGTTGGCCACGGGGGGGGTGATCCACAACGCCGTGGCGCCCAGGCCGCGGATGTAGTCCAGCCGCTGCGTCAGGCCCTTCAGGTCCCCGCCCTGGTAGCGGCTGCGCTGGCCTGGGGCGTATTCGCCGGCACCCTGGTCGTTGTTGCGCGGGTCGCCGTCGGCAAAGCGGTCGGTGACGGCGAAGTAGATGACCTGGTCGCGCCAATCGGGTGATACGACGTGCAGTTTCGAATCTGACGCCTTCGTCACTGGCGTGATGCCCATTGCAGTTCGAGCAGCAGGCGCGCCGAACGCGCTGGCCATCAGCAGGCTGTTCAGCGCGCAGCAAACAGGGGCACAACGGGCCAGACGCCAAAAGGCCCGCATACCCGCTGTCAGGTGGGCGCCAAACCAGAGGATCGGTAGTTGCTCGGCCTGCTGGCGAGGTCGCATGGGGCAGTCACCCTGTTCAGTTTGTTGTTTTTCAGCACTGTAGTTTGGCTACAAATCGAAGTTTCAGAACCTTGCTTCCAATGGGGCCTGCGCCCTTCAGTCGTCCCACAGCGGGGTAATTTCTCCTGAGGGTGACCGTCGGCGGAAGGGTAGACGGCTTCCCCGTTGCACCCATCTAGGGTTTTCGAAGGTGTTCCATTGATCTAGTTTTGGTACATATTGGCCGTTGTTCGCTCATTCCGCGTGGTGCGGAAGCTGGCACCAGCGGGCTTGTCTGTCCGCGCTTTCCATGTCCTCAAAGCAAGAGTCCCAGGAGACACCCATGAATTCATCACCATCCGCGAATCGGCGCTCGCGCCTGTTGCAGGTCACCCCGGTGGCTGCGGCCGTGGCAACGTTGCTCTGCTCCGTGCCCGCCGTCTGGGCGCAAACCTCTGGCGAGACGCAGACAGTCGTCGTCACGGGCATCCGGCGCGGCATTGAAAGCGCCATCAGTGTCAAGAAGAACGCCGACGGCGTGGTCGAAGCGATCAGTGCCGAAGACATCGGCAAGCTGCCCGACACGACCATTGCCGAATCGCTGGCACGGTTGCCAGGCGTGACCACGCAACGCGACCGCAACGGCAACGCCACGAACATCAACATCCGCGGCCTGGGCCCGGACTTCAATGGCTACCTGCTCAACGGTCGTGAGCAGACCAGCACCGGCGACAGCCGCGCGGTGGACATGAGCGTCTACCCGGCTGAGCTGATCGGTGGCGCCACGGTGTACAAGACCGCTGACTCCAGCCTGATGTCTTCCGGACTTGCCGGCACGCTGGACACGCGCCTGATCGACCCGCTGGCCTTTCCGGGTCGGGTCATTTCAGGCACCGTTGGTCAGACCAAGACGGGTGTTGGCCTGCCGGTCGAGGGCAAGGGCAATCGCTACAGCCTGGCCTACGTCGACCAGTTTGCCGACCGCACCATTGGCCTGGCCATCGGTTTTGTCAGCAGCAAGAGCGACAGCAACTCTCTGTCCAGTGGCGGCTGGGGCAACAACGCCAACGTGACGACGACAGCGGGCGTCACCGCCAAATACGACATTCCGTTCGGTGGCGGAATCGATGTCTCGCACAACATCAACAAGGACGAGCGCACCGGACTGGCCGCGATCCTGAGCTACAAGCCGAACAAGAATTTCCAGACCCAGCTGGACGTCTACACGGCCAAGATCAAGACCGCGGTGAAGAAGAACGCGCTCAAGGGTGGCACCTTCGGTGGCGACGTGACCAACGCCACCGTGAGCAATGGCGTCGTCACGGCCGGCACCTTCAACATGGCGCCCGGTGGCCTGATCGTCTACAGCGAAAACATCTTCGACGACGACAAGATCGATTCGCTGGGCTGGAAGAGTTCGCTGAAGTTCGGCGCCGGCTGGACTGCTTCGCTGGACCTGAACAGCAACAAGGCCAAGCGTGTCGAGAAGGACATCGAGGTCTACGCCGGCATCGCCACCGCTGACACGCTGCGCTTCAGCGGTTACAACGGCAGCGGCACGCCGCAGTTGACGGTGGGCAACCCGGCCGCGTACACCAATCCGGCCACGCTGCAGGTGCGCGACCAATCGGGCTGGAGCGGCGTGAACTACCCTGCCGGCAGTGCCTTCGCGGGCCAGACCGTGCCCCAGGCCGGCTACAACAAGGGCCCGACCATCACCGACAAGCTCGACGCCGTGCGCCTGGACATGCGCAAGGACTTGTCGGGCGGGCTGTTTACCGACGTGCAGTTCGGCGTCAACTTCTCCAAGCGCAGCAAGGACCGCAACACCGACGAAGGCCTGATCGTGTCCACCCAGCCAGGTGGTTATGGCCGCATCCCCTACCCGTCGGACGCCTACGTCTTCAACAACTTCGGCGGCGCGGGGCTGAACCTGCTGACCTTCGACCCCACCGAGAACCTGTGGCCCGGCGCCACGGTGCTGCGCAAGTACAACGACGACATCCTGTCCAAGACCTGGACGGTGGAAGAGAAGCTCGTCACGACCTATGCCAAAGCCAACATCGATACGACACTGGCAGGCATACCGGTGACGGGCAATGCGGGCGTGCAGATCGTGGGCACCGATCAGTCGTCGGCGGGGTTCCGTTCGTCGGCCACCTCGTCGGTGACGCTGAACAACCCGGCCAATGGTCTGACCACCACGAGTTCCACGTACACCGACGTACTGCCCAGCGTCAACCTGCGTGGCGACCTGGGCGGTGGGCACGTGCTGCGTTTCGGTGTGGGCAAGCAGCTGGCCCGTGCCACGCTGACGGACATGCGCAACTCCTACGGCATCGGTCTGAACAACACCACCGGCCAGTTCGTGGCGTCGTCGGGCAACACGAGCCTGAAGCCCTTCAAGGCCACCGCACTGGACCTCTCGTTCGAGAAGTACTTTGCCCGCAACCAGGGCAACGTGGCGATCGCTGGTTTCTACAAGAAGCTGGACACCTACATCACGCAGGTCACCGCCATCACCGACCTGCGCAGCGAAGCTGCCAAGTATGGTTTGACGCCGCCTGCTGGCAGTGTGGTCGGGCGTGACATCTACACCGCACCGGTCAACGGCAAGGGCGGCAACGTCAGCGGCGTGGAAGTGTCGGCCTCGGTGCCGTTTGGCATGTTCGTCCCGGCGATGGACGGCTTCGGCGTGCAGGGCAGCTACTCCTACACCGACAGCAACATCGATCTGCCGTACCAGATCGGCCTGAACCCGGCGCAGCAGGTCAATGGCAGCATCCGCATGCAGTTGCCTGGGCTGTCGAAGAAGAACACCAAGGTGATGGTGTACTTCGAGAAGTGGGGCTTCAGCGCCTTCTGGGCCGAGAACCGCCGATCCTCCTACATCGGCTCGGTGTCCAACAACACCGTCGGCGGCTACCCGGCGCTGGCGCAGATCGACCCGCAAACCTGGGTGTCGGCGCAGATCGGCTACGAATTCCAGAGCGGCCCGCTGAAGGGGCTGGGTCTCCGTGTCGAGGGCAACAACATCAACAAGCCCGTCTACCGCGACTTCAACGGCAGCGTGACCAACGAAAACAAGACAGGCGCCAGCTACGGCCTGAAGTTGAGCTACAAGCTGCTGTAAGCCGCAGGCCAGCAGGACCCCTTGCCGGCCTGGTGTCGGCAAGGGGTCTTTTTCTTGGTGGTCTGCCGCCGCAACGGTGGACCTGCTCATAATTGAAAGCGCGTCCCCATCCCCTACCAAGTGCCCGAGCCATGGAACAGCAGCAACCCCTCCGTGTCGTCATCGTTGGCGGTGGCACTTCGGGCTGGATGACGGCCGCGGCACTGGCGCGGGTGCTGCAAGGCAAGTACGCCATCACACTGGTGGAGTCTGACGACATCGGCACCATCGGTGTGGGCGAGGCCACGATCCCGATGATCCAGCTCTTCAACCGGCTGCTGGACCTGGACGAAGACGAGTTCGTCAGCAAGACCCAGGGCTCCTTCAAGCTGGGCATCGAGTTCGTCAACTGGGGCCGGCTGGGCGACCGCTACATCCATGGTTTTGGTGTCGTCGGGCAGGAAAACGCCACCGTCGATTTCCATCAGTACTGGCTGAAGATGCACCAGGCGGGCAAGGCCAAGGACCTGGCGGCGTACTCGATCAACACCGCGGCCTGCCACGCCAACAAGTTCATGCGGCCGCGGCTGGACATGCCCGACTCGCCTTTGTCGCAGATCGCGTATGCCTTTCACTTCGATGCCTCGCTGTACGCGCGCTTCCTGCGCGGCTTCAGCGTCGAGCGCGGTGTGCAGCGGGTTGAAGGCAAGATCGAGCAAGTGCAAACGCGCGAGGGCGACGGCCACGTCACGGCGCTGCGCCTGCAGTCGGGTGCACTCGTCGAGGGCGACTTTTTCATCGACTGCTCGGGCTTTCGTGCGCTGCTGATCGAAGAAACGCTGAAGACGGGCTTCGACGACTGGTCGCACTGGTTGCCTTGTGACCGCGCGGTGGCCGTGCCCTGTGCGTCGGCGCAGGAGCTGACGCCCTACACGCGGTCGACGGCGCGCCAGGCCGGCTGGCAGTGGCGCATTCCGCTGCAGCACCGCATCGGCAACGGTCATGTCTTTTCCAGCGCCTTCATCAGCGAAGACGAAGCCACGGCGGTGCTGATGAGCAACCTGGACGGCGCGCCGCTGGCAGACCCGCGCACCATCCGATTCAAGACCGGCAAGCGCAAGCAGGCGTGGAACAAGAACGTGGTGGCCATAGGCTTGTCGGGTGGCTTCATCGAGCCGCTGGAGTCCACCGCCATTCACCTGGTGCAGATGGGCATCGCGCACCTGTTGACGATGTTCCCGGCGGCCGGGTTTGCCGACGCCGACCGAGATCAGTACAACCGCGTGATGAGCCAGGAATACGAGTGGGTGCGGGACTTCATCATCCTGCACTACAAGGCCACAGAGCGCAGCGACTCGCCGTTCTGGAACTACTGCCGCACGATGGAAATTCCGGCCACGCTGCAGCAGCGCATCGACTTGTTCCGCACCCACGGCCGGGTCTTTCGCGAAGGCAATGAGCTCTTCACCAAACTCAGCTGGTTGCAGGTGATGCACGGCCAGCGGGTGCACCCGCAGTCGTACCATCCGCTGGCGGACTTGCGCACCGAGGACGAAATTGCGCAGTACCTGGACGAAGTCAGCGGCGTCATTGCGGCCTGCGTGAAAGCGATGCCCACGCACGCCCGTTTCATCGCCGACCAGTGCGCGGCCGAGCCCGTCGCCGCAGCCCTTGCGCCTTGAAAGGACCCGCCATGACCATTGAATCCCGACTCACGCCGAGCGGGGCCCGTTTCGGGCTGTTGGCGTTGCTGGCGCTGGCAGTGCTGGCCGGCTGCGCCACCCCACCTGCGCCAACCGCCGCGATGCTGACCTACGACACCAAGCCCGAAGGAGCGACCTTGTTTGAAGGCGGGCAGTCGATCGGTGTGGCGCCGGTGACACGCACCTACCCGGGTGACGGCAAGTCCGGGACGGTGCGCACGCCGCTGGTGACCGCAGTGTGGCCCAGCGGAGCCAAAGAGACTTTCTATACCAATCTGCCATTGGGGGCCGACCGCGTGGCGATCATTGAACGCCCAGCCGCGGCAGCCGGCTTGCAGACCGATCTGGACCATGCGAAAAAGATCGTGTTGACGGCCGAGCAGATCATGCGGCGTGACACTGAAGCCCAGCTGCGCGAGCAAAGGCGCAACTCCGACCGCTGCCGTGCGCAGCAGTCCGGCGCCAGCAAGGCCGTGCAGGACGACTGCTGATCCGGCTGAGTGCTGCCGTGGTTCAGCGCACCCGTTTGCTGCAGATGATGAAGCTGTTCAGCGTCAGACGGCCCTGCAGCGGGTTGGCCAGCAGCCGCGACGGGTCGACGTCGGCTGAGTGAAACTGGCTGCCGTCGTAAAAGATGAGTCGGTTCCAGGCCGCCGGGATCTGCGCGGTCCTTTCAAAATACGCATTGCTGCCGGCCATGTATGCCGGCTGCAGCGCGTAACGCTGGCTGAATTCATGGGCAGCAAGTTCCTGGCTGTCAGCCACGAGCTGGTCCGGCATTGCAATCGATTGGCGCGACTCGTAGAAGCTGGTGCCGCCGAGCGTCGGGTCGTCGAAAAGATACAGTACGCTGGCCAAGAAGAGCAACTGGTTGCCGGGGTCGGCCAATCGGTCTCGGTGACACAGCCATTGCACCGGCGCCAGTTGCTCCGGCGGCGTGTCTATCACCGACAGGCGCACGCTCAGGCTCAGTGCGCGGCGCACTTCAAAGTGCTTGCGCACGTGTTGCGTAAAGAAGTCGGACAAACGCGCACTCAGCTCGCCCGTCACGGCGCACACGTGGCCGGGATAGGGGTAGCCCGCGGGTGGCAGGTAGTTCTGTGCAGCCGCCCAGCGTCGCATGCCCTGCGGATTGGCCAGCGCGTCGTCCACCACCACGCACAGCCCGCCAGCCCCTGTGGGCATCACCGACAGCCGAGCGGCTGGGTTGAAACAGCGTCCGTCGGCGTCGAGCCAGGGCGGGTGTGTGACGGTGTCATGCACAAGAGGACCGTTTCTTGAAGTCGCAAACGATGATACGGCGGCGACTGCTGAAGGCCTGCACGGCGGCCGCGGCGCTGGGCGTCAGCCGCGCGGTACGGGCGCAGAAACCGCAACCGCTGGTGCTGTGGTTCACCGTCGAAGGCGCCCAAGGCGCACGCGCGCTGGGTGATCGCTTCACCGAAGAAACCGGCGTGCCGTTGGTCGTGGAAACGCCCGATCCGCAAGAGATCACGTCACGCTTCCAGCAAAGCGCCGCTGCTGGCAAGGGGCCGGACCTGCTGGTCTACGCGCACGACCGCCTGGGGGAGTGGGTGTCTGCGGGCTTGCTGCATGCGGTGAATCCGGCCCGTGCCTGGGCCAATGACATTGAACCGCTGGCCTGGCAAGGATTCACGCAACGCGGCCGGCTTTGGGGCTACCCCTATGCGCTGGAGGCGGTGACGCTGATCTACAACAAGGCGCTGGTGAAAGCGCCGCCCAAAGACTTCGATGAGGTCTTCGCACTGCACGCGCAGTTGAAGGCTCAAGGCAAGGGCGCCATCCTCTGGGACTACACCAACCCCTACTTCAGCTGGCCGCTGTTGGCTGCGGGCGGTGCCTATGCCTTCAAGCTGCGCGCCGACGGTACCTACGACGCACGCGACCACGGTGTCGACAACGCCGGCGCGCTGGCCGGCGCGGCGCTGCTGAACCTCCTGGTGCGCGAAGGCGTGATGCCCGTGGGCAGCGGCTATGCCGAGATGGAAGCCGCCGTCGCCCAGGGCCGCGCGGCCATGATGATCAACGGGCCCTGGTCCTGGGTGAATCTGCAGCGTGTGGGCGTTGACTTCGGCGTGGCACGGATCCCCGCCGTGGCCGGCAAGGCCGCCGCGCCCTTTGTGGGCGTCAAAGGCGTGTTCATCAGCCGCGCCACGCGCCAGCGCGAGCTGGCGGTGGAGTTTGTTGAACGTCACATGCTGTCGCTGCGCGGGCTGCGCAGCATCGACCGCGCCGAACCCATAGGCGCACCCGCCAGCCGCGCCTATCTGCAGGAACTGCTGGCCGACCCGGTGGTGGGCCCGCGCATCGCCGGCATCGTGGACTCGGCCCGCGACGGCGTGCCCACGCCCAGCAACCCCGAGATCTCGCGCTTCTGGTCGGCCATGAAAACCGCGTTCACCCACCTCAGCGAAGGCCGCCAGACGCCGGCGCAGGCACTGCAGGCCGCTGCGCAGCGCCTGAAAGGGGCCTGATGTGAACACAGCCCTGCTGGCGCGGCAACGGCACCCGGCACCGGTGTGGCCGGGACGCATGGCGGCTGCACTGGCCACGCTGGCGGCGCTGGCTGCCGTGGCGCGTGTGCACGCGGCCGGCCAGGCGCTGCTGGCCGTGATGCTGCTGGTGCTGACCACGATTGCGCTGTGGGCCTACAGCTCGCGCCGCACACACGCGCTGCGCTACCTGTTCCCTGGCGTCGCGGCGGCGGTGGTTTTTGTGGTGTTTCCGATGCTCTACACGGTGGGCATAGGCTTCACCAACTACAGCTCGAGCAACCTGCTGGACCGGGCGCGAGCCACCGCCTACCTGCAGGAAGAAGCCGTGCACAAGCTCGGGTCGATGCGGCCCTACACGCTGCACCGCAGTGCTGAAGGGCTGCGCGTGCTGTTGCCTGCCGACGCAAGCCGGCCCGCGTTGCAAAGCCCGCCGTTGGCACTGGATGGGGTGGCTGCATCCGTTGCCATTCCGGAATCACCTGCCGCATCCACCAACGCTGTCGCCACCTCCAGCCCTGAAGTGCCGCTGCTGGAAGCCGCCGCAGCAGCGCCAGGTGCTGAATTGCCGCTGCGCGACACCGTGGCGCTGCTGCCCGTGTTGCGGGCGCTGTCGCTGCGCGCGCCCGGCGGCGAGGTGTACACCCTGGCCGACCTGCGCCACATGGCCGTGCTGCAGCCGCTGTACCGGCTGGACGCAGCCGGCGTGCTGACCGACCAATTGAGCGGCACGGCTTACCGCGCCGACGACAGCACAGGCTTCTACACCAGCGCGCAAGGCGACCGCCTCACCCCCGGCTACCGTGTGGGCGTGGGGCTGGCGCACTACCGGCAGATCTTCAGCGAGGGCAAGTTCCGCGAGCCCTTTGTCAGCGTACTGCTGTGGACGGTGGCCTTTGCCGCGCTCAGCGTGCTGGGCGCCGCCGGCCTAGGCCTGGTGCTGGCGGTGATGCTGAACTGGGACGCACTGCGCTTCAAGGCCGCCTACCGGCTGGTGCTGTTTCTGCCCTATGCGGTGCCGGGTTTCATCAGCATCCTGGTCTTCAAGGGCCTGTTCAACCAGAACCTGGGTGAGGTCAACCTCATCCTGGGCCAGCTGTTCGGCATCAAGCCGGCCTGGTTTTCGGACCCCTGGCTGGCGCGGCTGATGCTGATGCTGGTGAACGTGTGGCTGGGCTTCCCGTACATGATGGTGCTGTGCAGCGGCCTCATCAAGGCGATTCCGGCCGACCTGTACGAAGCCTCGGCGGTGGCCGGGGCCGGGGCATGGGTAAACTTCCGCGCCATCACGCTGCCCTTGATCCTGAAGCCGCTGACGCCGCTGCTCATCAGCGCCTTTGCCTTCAACTTCAACAACTTCGTGCTCATCAGCCTGCTCACCGGTGGGCGGCCCGACCAGCTGGACACCACGCTGCCGGCCGGCTCCACCGACATCCTGGTCAGCTACACCTGGCGCATCGCGTTCCAGGACAGTGGGCAGCAGTTCGGCCTGGCCAGCGCAATCTCCACGGTCATCTTTCTGATCGTTGCGGCCATCACCCTGATCCAGATGCGGTACACGCGCATCACGGCTGACGAACCGCGCGGCTGAACGGCCACACCACATCCCCCTCCCCGCTCCGCCATGGCCGTCGTGCAATCCAAAAACCAGCGCTGGCAACTGCTTGGCGCGCACCTGTTCTTGCTGCTGCTGTGTGCAGCCGTGCTGTTTCCTTTTCTGGTCGTGCTCAGCGTCAGCCTGCGGCCGGGTAACTTTGCCAGCGGCTCGCTGATACCGGCCAGCATCAGCCTGGAGCATTGGCGTTATGTGCTGGGCCTGCGCTACCCGGGGCCCGACGGCCGGCTGATCATGCCCGACCTGCCGGTGCTGCTGTGGCTGTGGAACAGCATCAAGGTGGCACTGATTTCTGCAGCGGTAACGCTGCTGCTGTCCACCACCGCCGCCTATGCGCTGGCGCGGCTGCGCTTTCGCGGCCGGCGCCAGATGCTCACGGGTCTGATGCTGATGCAGATGTTTCCGGCCGTGCTGGCGCTGGTGGCCATTTACGCCATCTTCGACCGCCTGGGCAGCGTGTTCCCAGGCATCGGCCTGAACACCCACTGGGCACTGGTGCTGGCCTACAGCGGCGGCATCGCCGGGCATGTGTGGACGCTCAAGGGCTATTACGACACGCTGCCGGTTGAAATCGAAGAAGCCGCACGCGTGGACGGTGCCACCGCCTGGCAGACCTTCTGGCGCGTGCTGCTGCCGATGGCGCTGCCCATCCTGGTGGTGGTGTTCATGCTGGCCTTCATCGGCGCCATCATCGAGTACCCGGTGGCCAGCGTGTTGTTGAACGACCAGAGCCAGCTCACCTTGGCCGTGGGCAGCAAGCTCTTCGTGCAGGAACACAACTTTCGCTGGGGCGACTTTGCCGCCGCCGCCATCCTCAGCGGCGCGCCCATCACGGCGGTTTTCTTGCTGGCACAGCGATGGATGATTTCCGGACTGGCCGCGGGCGGCGTCAAAGGCTGAACATGATCACGCGCAGGCAAGCCACGTTGGGCCTGGCCGCGGCCTGCACGGCAGCCGGCGGTGCCGGCTGCGCACTCACCCCCCACATCATGACCGACAAGTCCCTGGCTCCCGCTTCGGCTGCAGCTTTTCCCCATGTGCCCTGGTCGCAGCAGGCCAGCATCTATGAAGTGAATGTGCGTCAGTTCACTGCCGAAGGCACGCTCATCGCCTTCGAGGCGCACCTGCCGCGCCTGGCCCAGACGGGCGTCGGCATCTTGTGGTTCATGCCCATCCAGCCCATAGGCGTGAAAAACCGCAAGGGCGGCAAGGGCAGTTACTACAGCATCAGCGACTACACGGCCGTGAACCCCGAGTTCGGCACGTTGGCCGATTTCCGGCGGGTGGTCCTGCGCGCGCATGCGCTGGGCATAAAAGTCATCCTGGACTGGGTGGCCAACCACACCGCCTGGGACCACCCCTGGGTGGCCGCGCATAAGCGGCGCTACAAGCTCGACGCCCAGCACGAGGTGTATGCCGTCACCTTCAAGGCGGGCACGCCCGATGTCGAGTACTGGACCGACGTGGTGGGCCTGGACTACAACGCCCCGGGCGCGCAGCAAGACCTGTGGCCGGCGATGACCGAGGCCATGGCCTGGTGGTTGCGCGAGGCCGACATCGACGGCTTTCGCTGCGACGTGGCCAGCCTCGTGCCCACGCCCTTCTGGAACCAGGCGCGGGTGCAGCTGGACCGCATCAAGCCGGTGTTCATGCTGGCCGAAAGCGACGCCGTCGACCTGCACGCCCAGGCTTTCGACATGACCTATGACTGGGACTTGTTCGACCGGTTGCGAAACATCGCAAAGAGCAAGGAAGACGCGCGGGCGCTGCACGACTGGTGGGCGCGCCGCCAGGCCAGATATCCGGCCGATGCCTACCGCATGAACTTCACGGCCAACCACGACAGCAACAGCTGGCATGGCAGTTGCCAGGAGTTTTATGGCAACCAGGCCTGCTTCAAGGCGATGGCCGTGCTGGCCGCCACTCTGCCCGGCATGCCGCTGGTCTACGGTGGGCAAGAGAGCTTTTTCGACAAGCGGCTGGCATTTTTCGACAAAGACACTGTTTCCTGGCGCGGCTACCCGCTGGGGGCTTTCTACAAGGACTTGCTGCAGCTCAAGCAGCGGCACCCGGCACTGGCCAACGGCTTGTCCGGGGGAACACTGGGCTGGTTGAGGACTGGCCACCCGGGTGTGGTTGGCCTGCGCCGTGAAAGTGGCGGGCGTCATGTTGATGTCTATGTAAACTTGGGCGCTGACCAGCGCGACTGCACGGCGCAGGACGGCGCCACGCTGTCGCTGCCCGCTTGGGGTTGGATGTTGCAGGAGCACTGACCGCTGGCCGACGGGAGAACCAGGAGTGACGAAGACCCAGCGATGGGGCCGAGCATGGTGTGGTGCTGCTAGCCTGTGGCTGCTGGGCACTGCTGCGCAATCGGCGCCGCCGCCGGTGGAATCCTTTTTCCGAGACCCGGTCTTCAGCTCAGCCCGCTTGTCGCCTGACGGGCGGCGCGTGGCCATGCTGGTGTCGTCCCAAGGCAAGCGCCTGCAGCTCGCGGTGCTGGATCTTGAGACCATGAAGCCGCATGCCGTGGCCGGCGACAGCGAAAGCGACGTTGGTTCCTTTGCATGGGTCAACGACGGGCGGTTGGTGTATGACTATCGCGTCAGACGCACGGGCCTCAACCGCATCGACCAGGGCAGCGGTCTGTATGCCGTCAGCGTCGGGGGTGACGAGCAGCGCGCGCTGGTGCAAACGATGCGCGTCTTTGTCAGCGACGGCAGCACGGCCAACACTGCGCTGTCACCGGGGCATTCGCTGCTGGAAGCACCTGGTGTTGGCGTTGGCGACGACGTATACGTGGCCATCGCAGGCGAGGTCAGCCGCCGCAAGGTGGACTACATCGAGGTCAAGCTACTGAACACCCGCAGCGGCCGCGCGCAGAGCGTAGAACTGCCGATGCACGCCCACAGCTGGGTCTTCGGCCACGATGCAAAGCCACTGGCGGTGATGAGCACCCAGGAAGGCCGCAGCCACTGGCACATCCTGCAGCCCGATGGCCGGTGGGTGCAGGGTGCGGCCTTCGATTCCTTGCTGGGCAGCGCCAGCAGGCCGCTGTTCCAAGCGCCGGATGGCACCCTGTATGGGCTGGCCAGCGAACAGGGCGCCAGCGCCGTGTTTGTGCTGGACCGGGCAACGGGAGCAGCACAGGGAAAGCCAGTGGTGGCCGTGCCGGGCTTTGATGTCAGGCCCGAGTTCATCGCCAACGACAAGCAGTTGCTGGGCCTGCGCTTCAAGGTGGACGCTGAAGTCACGCAGTGGCTGGACCCCACGATGAAAGCGCTGCAGGACAGCCTGGATCAGGCGCTGCCGACCACCTCCAACCGCCTGAGCCTGCCCCGCCATGGCGACTCGCCCTGGGTGCTGGTGCAGGCCTTCTCTGACGCGCAGCCCATGGTCAGCTACATCTACAACCGCAGCACGCGCAAGCTGGCGCGGCTGGGCCAGGCCCTGCCCGATGTGCGGGCTTCGGACCTTGGGCAGACCGACTTTCACCGCATCCGCGCGCGGGATGGCCTGTCGCTGCCGCTGTACCTGACGCTGCCCAAAGGCGGCGGCAAGAAGCTGCCCCTGGTGCTGCTGGTGCACGGCGGGCCCTGGGTTCGGGGCGCTGATTGGTCTTTCGACCCCGAGGTTCAATTCCTGGCCAGCCGGGGCTATGCGGTGCTGCAACCGGCTTTCCGTGGCAGCACGGGGTACGGCCAGGCGCATTTCCGCGCCAGTTTTGGCCAATGGGGCCGCGCGATGCAGGACGACCTGATGGATGCCTTGCACTGGGCGGTGCAGCAGGGTCATGCCGACCCCGCACGGGTGTGCATCGCCGGGGCGTCCTACGGCGGCTACGCGGCGCTGATGGGTCTGGCCCGGGACGGCCAGCAGTTCCGCTGTGGCGTGGCCTGGCTGGCGGTGACCGACCCACTGCTGTTGTTCGACAGCATCTGGAGCGACCTGACGCAAGAAGCGCGTGAGTACGGCATGGCGCGTCTGATCGGCGACCCCAAGACCGACGCTGACGCGCTGAAGGCCGTGTCGCCGCTGCATCAGGCGGGCCGTATCCAGAAGCCCCTGCTGCTGGCCTACGGCGGCTGGGACAGGCGGGTGGCGATCGTGCACGGCGAACGTCTGCGTGACGCTCTGAGGCCCCACAACCCGCAGGTCGACTGGTTGGTGTACCCGGACGAAGGCCACGGCTGGTCGCAGCCTGCCAATCGCTTCGACTTCTGGACCCGCGTCGAGGCGTTTCTGGCCCGGCACCTGCTGCCCCATCAGCTGCCGAATTAGCCCCCATGCCCCGTACCGAAGCCCATCGCCCGCAGTTCCATTTCAGCCCGGCGAAGAACTGGATCAACGACCCCAACGGCTTGATCTGGCTTGATGGCGAATACCACCTCTTCTACCAGTACAACCCGTTTGCCAGCCAGTGGGGCCACATGAGCTGGGGCCACGCGGTCAGCACCGACTTGCTGCATTGGCAAGAGCTGCCGGTGGCCATAGCCGAAGACGAACGGGTGTCGATCTTCTCGGGCAGCGTGGTGGTTGATGCGCACAACAGCAGCGGCTTGGGCAGCGGCGATGAGCCGCCGTTGGTGGCCATCTACACCGGTTGCCTGCGCCGGCCCGAAGGTGGCCAGGCGCAAGAGCTGGCCTACAGCCATGACCGCGGCCGCAGCTGGATGAAATTTGCCTGCAACCCCGTGCTGGACCTGGGCCTGCGCGACTTTCGCGATCCCAAGGTGTTCTGGCACGAAGCCACGGCCCGCTGGGTGATGGTGGTGGTGCTGCCCAACGACCGGCTGGCCAAGTTCTATGCGTCAGTCGATCTGAAGTCCTGGGCTTGGTTGAGCGACTTCAAAGCTCCCTTCGAAGGGGAAGGCATCTGGGAATGCCCCGACCTCATCCCGCTGCAGACGGCCGCTGGTGAGCACAGCTGGATGTTCAAGGTCGACGTGCTGGGCGGTCACCCATCGGGCGGCACCGGTGCCCGCGTGATCTTTGGTGATTTCGACGGCACGCGCTTCGAGCCCGATGCGCAAACGGCACCCGCCTGGGCCGACTGGGGTGCCGACTTCTATGCGGCCCTGTCGTGGGCGGACTGTCCCGGCATGCCGCAGCGCCAGGTGTGGCTGGCCTGGATGAGCTGCCACCGCTACGCCAAGCTGCTGCCCACCCAGCCCTGGCGCGGCGCGATGAGCATGCCACGCGAACTGTCGGTGCGCCGCGGCGAGAACGGCCTTCAGCTGTTGCAGCAACCGGTGGCAGGGCTGCAGACCTTGCGGCGCAAGCACCAGGTGCAGCCTGCGCTGGTTTTGCGCGATGCAGAACACCCCCTTGCGCTGCCCGCGCCCGCCGATGGGCGCAGCCTGGAGCTGCAGATCGAGTTGCAGGCCTGCCCGGCGGGCTGCTGTGGTGTGCTGCTGCGCGCCGCTGAAGGCGTGGCGGGGGCGGCCACGCGGGTGGGTTACGACGCCGATCGGGGCACGGTGTTCATTGACCGCTCACGAGCCGGATTCAACCCCCCCGGTGATGCACTCTTCCCGCAGCGCCGAGAAGCACCCGTGCCGCCACCCCTGCCCGGCCGGCCCCTGCGCTTGCGCGTGCTGCTGGACTGGTCGTCGGTGGAAGTGTTCGTGGACGACGGCCAGGTGGTGCTGACCGAACTGGTCTTTCCCGACGCCGAACACAGCGGGCTGCGACTCTTTGCACAAGGGAGCACGGCCCACTTTGCCCAGGTGCAGGCCTGGCAGCTGGCCTCCGTTCACGGCGGCAGCCAGCCCGAGGGTTGAGCAGCGCGGGCGTTCGCATCCGATGCTTGCCGCGGCAACCCTGGCCGAAGCCAGGCAGCGCTGCAGCCGGTGCGGCTGGCCGGCGCTGGTCAGTGCAGCGCCCGTCAGCCCAGCGCTTCGCGCACGAAGTCCAGGCGGTCCTGGCCGAAAAACATCTGCGTGCCGACGAAGCAGGTCGGGGCGCCAAACACGCCCCGGGCCACGGCCTCGTCGGTGCGGGCCATCAGAGCAGCCTTCACTTCGGGGTCGGAAACCAGCGCCGTGAAGGCCTCAGCCGACAGGCCCAGCGGCGCCACCACGGCCGCCACTTCGGCGGGCTGCCCCAGGTCGCGTGCCTGCACCCAGATGGCCTTGAACACCGCGTCCATGTACGGGATCAACAACTCGGGCTGCCGCATCTGCAGGCCCACCGCG
>JANOZF010000291.1:0-1843 GCA_031429255.1 Rubrivivax sp. | reverse complement strand
GAAACCGCGAAAATCGCGCAGAAAGGGGCTTGAAGATGCAACTCGAGCTCCTCAATGAACAGGGCCAGGCGACATCCAAGTTTGATGTGCCCGACACCGTGTTCGCCCGTGAATACAACGAAGCGCTGGTGCACCAGGTGGTCGTGGCCTTCCAGGCCAACGCCCGCCAAGGCACCCGCGCCCAGCTTGACCGCGGTGAAGTCAAGCACTCCACCAAGAAGCCGTTCAACCAGAAGGGTACCGGCCGCGCTCGCGCCGGCATGACTTCTTCGCCGCTGTGGCGCGGAGGCGGACGCATCTTCCCGAACCGGCCTGACGAGAACTTCTCGCACAAGGTGAACAAGAAGATGTACCGCGCCGGCATGGCTGCCATCCTGTCGCAGCTGGCCCGCGACGGCCGTCTGGCGGTGGTGGATTCGATCACGGTCGATTCGCCCAAGACCAAGCAGCTGGCTGCCAAGTTCAAGGCCATGGGCCTGAGCTCGGTGCTGGTGATTGCCGACCAGGTGGACGACAACCTGGCACTGGCTTCGCGCAACCTGGCCGGCGTGCTGGTGGTTGAGCCCCGTTACGCCGATCCGCTGTCACTCGTGTACTACAAGAAGGTGCTGGTGACCAAGGCCGCGATCGAGCAACTCAAGGAGATGTTCGCATGAGCCGCATCAATCCTGTTGCACAGAAATTCGACGAAGGCCGCCTGTCGCAGGTGTTGCTGGCGCCGATCATTTCCGAGAAGGCCACCCATCTGGGTGAAAAGCGCAACCAAGTCCTGTTCAAGGTGCTGCGCGATGCGACCAAGCCCGAGATCAAGGCTGCCGTTGAGCTGATGTTCAAGGTTGAAGTTGCCTCGGTCAGCACGCTGGTGCAAAAGGGCAAGGTCAAGCGTTTCGGGCGCAGCACCGGCCGGCGCGACCACGTCAAGAAGGCGTATGTGTCGCTGAAACCGGGCCAGGAGCTCAACTTCTCCGGGGAGGCCTCCTAAATGGCAGTCGTCAAAGTCAAACCCACATCGCCCGGCCGCCGTGCCGTCGTGAAGGTGGTGCACAAGCACCTGCACAAGGGCGCCCCTGAGGCCTCGTTGCTGGAGCCGCAGAAGCAGAACTCAGGCCGTAACAACAACGGTCACATCACGATGCGTCACAAGGGTGGTGGTCACAAGCACCACTACCGCGTCGTCGACTTCGTGCGCAACAAGGACGGCATTCCGGCGAAGGTCGAACGTATTGAGTACGACCCCAACCGCACCGCCCACATTGCTTTGCTGTGCTACGCCGATGGCGAGCGCCGTTATGTGATCGCGCCGCGTGGTGTTGAAGCGGGTGCCACGCTGCTGTCGGGTGCCGAGGCGCCCATCAAGGCCGGCAACACGCTGCCCATCCGGAACATTCCGGTGGGTTCGATCGTGCACTGCGTCGAGATGATGCCGGGCAAGGGTGCGCAGATTGCGCGCTCTGCCGGTGCCAGCGTCACGCTGATGGCTCGCGAAGGCATCTATGCGCAGCTTCGGCTGCGCTCGGGTGAGGTTCGCAAGATCCACATCGACTGCCGCGCCACCATCGGTGAAGTGAGCAACGAAGAACACAGCCTGCGTCAGTACGGCAAGGCCGGCGCCATTCGCTGGAAGGGCATTCGCCCGACCGTGCGTGGTACCGCCATGAACCCGGTCGACCACCCGCACGGTGGTGGCGAAGGCAAGACGGGCGAAGGCATGCCGCAGGTGTCGCCGTGGAACACCTTGACCAAGGGCTACCGCACCCGCAGCAACAAGCGTACGCAGACGATGATCGTCTCGCGCCGCAAGAAATAAGGCCTGAGGGACAGCCACCATGACGCGTTCACTCAA
>JANOZF010000290.1:0-9854 GCA_031429255.1 Rubrivivax sp. | reverse complement strand
CCAATGTGGCTGGCGGCCGCGGCACACACCGGGTTGAAGTGCCAGACCACGTGGTAGAGCTCCAGCAGCAGCGCGCGGTAGCGCTCTACGGGCATGCCGTGGGCCACGGCGTCCAGCAGCACCGGGTGGTTTTCAAAAGCGCGGCGGTCCTCGTCGGTCTGTGTGACCAGCTCGGCAAAAAAGCTCAACATCGGCTCTCCCCAACGATCACGGCCCTGTCGGTGATTTCAGGGCTCTGGCTGCCCGCCCGGCCTAACCCGGTGCGATAGGCGAGTCTAGGGCTTTGTACCGCACTTGCGGGGCGGCGAGAAGGCGCCACCTACAATTCCGCTCATGAATGGTGTCAGTGATGCGCGCCCGCCCTTGCCGCACGCGCGCTTGCGTCATCGAATACGCGAGCTGCCTGACGATCTGATCAGCCAGATCGCTGCTGGCGAAGTCATAGACCGCCCCGCCGCCGCCGTGCGTGAGCTGGTGGACAACGCACTGGACGCGGGCGCCACGCACATTAGCGTGCGTTTGCTGGCCGGAGGGGTGCGCAGCATCAGCGTCGAAGACGACGGCGCCGGCATCGCGCGCGAAGAATTGCCGCTGGCGCTCAAGCGCCACGCCACCAGCAAGATCAGCAGCCTGGCCGATTTGGAATCGGTGGCCACCATGGGCTTTCGTGGCGAGGCGCTGGCGGCCATGGCTTCGGTGGCCGACCTGAGCATCACCACACGCACCGCCGACGCTGCACACGCCTGGCGCTTGCATGCACGCAGTGGAGAACTCACACCCGCCGCGCGTGCCGTGGGCACCACGGTGGAGTTGCTGGAGTTGTTCTTCAGCACGCCCGCGCGGCGCAAATTCCTGAAGACCGACGCCACAGAAATGGCCCACGCGCTGGAAGCCGTGCGCCGCCACGCACTGGCGCGGCCCGATGTCGGGTTTGCCGTCTGGCATGAAGGCCGCCTGGTGGCGCAATGGCGCGCCGGTCTGCCACAGCAAGGTGAGCAAGCCGAGCAACGCATGGCCGATGTGCTGGGCGCCGAGTTCGCCGCCGCCAGCCGCCCACTCAAAGCTGAACGTGGCCCGCTGCAATTGCACGGCCGTGTCGGCCAGCCTGAAATCGCACGCGCGCGTGGCGACATGCAATACCTGTTTGTCAACGGCCGCCATGTGCGCGACAAACTCGTCAGCCACGCCGTGCGCGCGGCCTATGAAGACCAGTTGCACGGCAGCCGCCAGCCGGCCTATGCGCTGTTCATCACCGTGGCACCCGAAGCGGTGGACGTGAACGTGCACCCGGCCAAGATCGAGGTGCGTTTTCGGGATGGGCGCGCGGTTCACCAGGCCTTGCGCCATGCGGTCGAAAACGCTCTGGCCGGCTCGCGCGCGGTGCTGGCTGGAAGCGCCGCAGCCACGCCCGAGGCTGCCGCGGCGGCTGCATCGGCGCCGGCAATCCACACCGCACCCGGTATTGCCGCCCCGCCCACGCTGCCGTCGCCACCCCTGGCCTGGCAGAGCAGCCTGGCGCTGGCCGACCCCCCATTGCAGGCGCGCGAGGCGCCAGCGCCGTGGCGTCCTGACAGCGCTGCCGGCGAGTGGCGCACGCCCCAGGGCAGTGGCGGGCTGGCAGCCTGGGCCGCGCTGCGAGCACCCGTTGCCTTGCCGCCAGCCGACCTTGCGCCCGGGCTTGCAGCCACGCCGAAGGCAGCGAGCGCGGCGGCCGGGTCGGATGCCGTCTGGCCTCTGGGCCGCGCCGTCGCACATCTGGCGGGCACCTACATCCTGGCCGAAAACGCACAGGGCCTGGTGGTCGTGGACATGCATGCCGCGCACGAGCGCATCGTCTATGAAAAGCTCAAGCGCGAGGCAGCGGGCAGCGGCGCGGTGCCGACACAGCCCTTGCTGATTCCGCTCAGCTTTGCGGCCACGGCGGCCGAACTGGCCTGCGCCGAAGCCGAGCGCGACACGCTGCTGGAACTGGGGTTGGACGTCAGCGCGCTCAGTGCCGGCACGCTGGTAGTGCGCAGCCGCCCAGCGGCGTTGCCCGATGCCGACCTGGCGGAACTCACACGCTCGGTGCTGGCCGAGCTGATGGCCAGCGAAAGTGGCGGCGCCAGCCGCGTCGTGCAGCGGGCCCGCGACGAGATGCTGGCCACGATGGCCTGCCACGGCGCGGTGCGTGCCAACCGGCGCCTGACGGTGGAGGAGATGAACGCACTGCTGCGCGACATGGAGCGCACCGAGCGCGCCGACACCTGCAACCACGGCCGCCCCACATGGCGCCAGGTGTCGATGAAGGACCTGGACGCGCTGTTCCTGCGCGGCCGCTGAGGCAGGACACGACGCTCCTGAGGACTGTTCAGGCGTGCCTGAGGCCAATACTTCTGGGGTTGGCGCAGCCTGTCTTGCAACCCTGCGCGCCGCCAGCTGCCGCGTGCGCGCTCAGGCCACCAGCAGCTGCCGCAGCACAAACGGCAAGATGCCGCCATGCTGGTAGTAGGTCACCTCGATCGCGGTGTCGATGCGCAGCGTCACCGGCACCTCGCGCCGCGTGCCGTCGGCCGCCGTGAGCACCAGCATCGCGTCTGACAGCGGCTGGATGTCCGTCGCCAGCCGCACCCCCACCACTTCGTCGCCGCGCAGGCCCAGCGACTGCCAGGAGGTGCCCTCCTTGAACTGCAGCGGCAACACGCCCATGCCGATCAGGTTGCTGCGGTGGATGCGCTCGAAACTGCGCGCCACCACGGCCTTGATGCCCAGCAACGCGGTGCCTTTGGCGGCCCAGTCGCGGCTGGAGCCGGTGCCGTATTCCTCGCCTGCAAACACGACCGTCGGCGTGCCTTCGGCCAGATAGGCCATGGCCGCATCGTAGATGGGCACCGGTTGCTCGCCCGCGGTGGTGGCGGGCTGCATCAGCGTGTAGCCACCCTCGACGCGGCTGCCGTCGGCCGCCGGCGGGATCATCAGGTTCTTCAGGCGCACGTTGGCAAAGGTGCCGCGCATCATCACCTCGTGGTTGCCGCGGCGCGCGCCGTAGCTGTTGAAGTCGGCTTTCAGCACCCCTTGCGCCAGCAGGTAGCGGCCGGCGGGCGTGGTGTCGGTGAAGCTGCCCGCGGGGCTGATGTGGTCGGTGGTGATGCTGTCGCCAAACAGCGCCATCACGCGCGCCCCCTGCACACCGCTGACCAGCGCCGGTGGCTGCATCGTGAAGTCCTTGAAAAAGGGTGGCTCGGCGATGTAGCTGCTCTTCGGCCAGGAATAGACCGTGCCGGTGTCGCCGACGATGCGGGTCCACAGCTTGCCGGGCTTGGTGGTGACCTTGCCGTAGTTCTTGCGGAAGGTCTTGCCGTTCATCGCTAACGTCATCAGCGCCGCAATCTCGTCGCTGCCGGGCCAGATGTCGCCCAGGTAGATGTCCTTGCCGTCGTGGCCCTGGCCCACGGGTTCGGTCATCAGGTCGCGGCGCACGGTGCCGGCCAGTGCATAGGCCAGCACCAGCGGCGGGCTGGCCAGGAAGTTCGCCTTCAGGTTCGGGTGGATGCGTGCTTCGAAGTTGCGGTTGCCCGAGAGCACGGCAGCGCACACCAGGTCGTTGCCGGTGATGGCGGCGTTGATCTCGGGTGTCAGGTCGCCGGCGTTGCCGATGCAGGTGGTGCAACCGTAGGCGGCAACATTGAAGCCCAGCTTTTCCAGGTAAGGCAGCAGCCCGGCTTCTTCCAGATAGGTGGTCACCACGCGCGAGCCCGGCGCCAGCGAGGTCTTGATGTGTGGCGCCACTTTCAAGCCGGCCTGCACGGCCTTCTTGGCCAGCAGGCCTGCGGCCAGCATCACGCCGGGGTTGCTGGTGTTGGTGCAACTGGTGATGGCGGCGATGAGCACGTCGCCGTGGTGCAGTTCCAACCCCGCCGTCGTCGTCACGGCAGGTTCCAGATGCGAAGCCGGCTGGTTGAAGCCGTTGGCGGCGGCAGGCGCGCTGAACAGCTGGTCGAAAGTGCTCGCCACCTGGCCCAGCTCGATGCGGTCTTGCGGCCGCCTGGGGCCACTCAGGCTGGGCGTGACGCGGGCCAGGTCGAGCTGGATCAGCTGCGAGTAGTCGATGTCGCGCGCCAGCGGCACGCCAAACAGCTGCTGCGCCCTGAAATAGGCCTCGAAGGCCTCGATCTCGCCCCTCCTGCGCCCGGTGCCGCGCAGGTAATCCACGGTCTTGTCGTCCACCGGAAAGAAGCCCATCGTGGCGCCGTATTCAGGGGCCATGTTGGCGATGGTGGCGCGGTCGGGCAGGCTGAGCGTGCGTGTGCCTTCGCCGCAGAACTCGACGAACTTGCCCACCACCTGCGCCTTGCGCAGGATCTCGGTGACGGTGAGCACCAGGTCGGTGGCCGTCACGCCCTCGCGCAGCCGGCCGGTGAGCTCGAAGCCCACCACGTCGGGCGTCAGCAGATACACCGGCTGGCCCAGCATCGCGGCTTCGGCTTCGATGCCGCCCACGCCCCAGCCGACGACGCCGATGCCGTTGATCATCGTGGTGTGGCTGTCGGTGCCCACCAGGGTGTCGGGGTAGTAGAGCTTCTGCGCCTTGCCTGCACCGGTCTTCACGCCCGGCGCCTTGTGCACGCCGCGGGCCAGGTATTCCAGGTTCACCTGGTGCACGATGCCGAAGCCGGGAGGCACCACGCCAAAGGTGCTGAAAGCGTCCATGCCCCACTTCATGAAACGGTAGCGCTCCTGGTTGCGCTGGAACTCCAGTTTCATGTTCAGGTCCAGCGCCTTGGGCGACGCGTAGTGGTCGATCATGACGCTGTGGTCCACCACCAGGTCCACCGGCACCAGGGGTTCGATGCGCCTGGGGTCCTGGCCCAGTCGCTGCGCCACGTTGCGCATGGCCGCCAGGTCGGCCAGCAGCGGCACGCCGGTGAAGTCCTGCAGCACCACGCGCGCCACGACAAAGGGAATCTCATCCGTGCGCGCGGCCATCGGTTGCCAGCCGGCGAGCTGCGCCACATGCGCGGGCGTGACCTTCTGACCGTCGCAGTGGCGCAGCACGCTTTCCAGCATGATGCGCAGGCTGTGCGGCAGCCGCTGGACGCCCGGGTGTTGCTGCGCCAGCGCAGGCAGCGAGAACAGGCTGCCCGTCTTGCCGGAAGCCGTGGTGAACGTGGAGCGGGTGCTTGCAAAGGGGTGCTGCATGGTGGGCATCTCGGGCCTCGGGCTGGGCAGGGGCTGGGTTCATCATAGGACTGCGTGTGCGGCGAAGGGTCTTTGGTTCTGCACCGCACGCCATGCCCGCAGCTGATGGAAAGGCCGCTGCGCACGGGGGGTTTGATAGAGTGGGCCGATGCCCATCTTGCCGCCCACCTTCCACCCCATCCACCACCCTGTCACCACCTGCGCCGCCGTGCAGGAGCCCCGGCCATGAGCGCGCCACCCGCCGCGTTGCGACAGCGCTTGCAGCAACCCGGCCTGGTGGTGGCCCCGGGCGTCTACGACATGGTGTCGATGCGGCTGGCCGACCGCATGGGGTTCGACGCGCTGTACATGACCGGCTTTGGCACCGTCGCCTCGCACCTGGGCCTGCCCGACGCCGGGCTGGCCAGCTACACCGACATGGTGGGCCGTGTGACGGCGATGGCCGGCATGGCGCGCACGCCGTTGATCGCCGACGCCGACACCGGCTACGGCGGGCTGTTGAACGTGGCGCACACGGTGCGGGGTTACGAAGCGGCCGGTGCTGCCGCCATCCAGATCGAGGACCAGGAATTTCCGAAGAAGTGCGGCCACACGCCGGGCCGGCGCCTCATTGCCCAGGACGACATGGTGCGCAAGATCCGCGTGGCCGTGGACGCGCGGCGCAGCCCTGACTTCTTGATCATCGCGCGCACCGACGCCCGCACCACGCTGGGCCTGGACGAAGCCTTGCGCCGGGCTGAAGCCTATGCCCGGGCCGGTGCCGACGTGTTGTTTGTCGAGTCGCCGGAATCCGAGGTCGAGATGCGCATCATCGGCCAGCACTTCGATCTGCCGCTTGTGGCCAACATGGTGGAAAAAGGCCGCACACCCGTGCTCAGCCGCCAGGAACTGGAATCGATCGGCTACAAGCTGGCCATCTTCCCGGTCACGGCGCTGTTGGCGGCGGTGCAGGCCATGGCGCAGGCCTATGGAGCACTGAAGGAGCAGGGCTCTTCGGCCACGTTGACCCAGCCGCTGTACGACTTCGGCGAGCTCACGCGGCTGATGGGTTTCGAAGAGGTCTGGGACTTCGAGCGGCGTTACCCCGAAGTGCCTTGACGTCCTGCCGCCAACCCCAGAACCACCCACACGAAGAGACCAGACCATGAAACCCATCCACACTGCACCACCGTCGATCGGCCGCCGCACACTCGGGGCCGCACTGGTCGCGCTGGGCGCCAGCGCCACGCTGGCCGGGTTGCCGCTGGCGGCACAGGCACAGGCGGCCTTCCCGTCCAAGCCCATCCGCCTGATCGTGCCGTTCACGCCCGGCGGCGTCACCGACACCAGCGGCCGCATCGTGGCCGACTACCTGGGCAAGCGGCTGGGCCAGCAGGTCAACGTGGACAACCGCCCTGGTGCGTCGGGCAACATCGGCACGCAGTTGGCGGCCAGCGCCGAGCCCGACGGCCACACGCTGGTGCTGGCCTTCGACGGCACCATGGTCATCAACCCGCATGTGTTTGCGAAGGTGCCGTTCGACACGCTGCGCGACTTCGCGCCGCTGGGCAAGATCGGCGACGCGGTGCTGATCCTGGTGGCGCACCCGGCGCTGGCGGCGAAGAGCCTGAGGGAGGTGATTGCGTTGTCCAAGGCACAGGCGGCTGGTCTGTCTTACGGCACCTCGGGCACCGGTGGCACACCGCACATTGCCGGTGAACTGCTGAAGCAGCGCACCGGCGCCAACCTCACGCACATTCCGTACAAGGGGGGTGGCCAGGCCATGACCGACGTGCTGGGCGGCACCATTCCGCTGGTGTACACCGCGGTGGCCGGCGCCTACCAGCATGTGAAGTCGGGCAAGCTGCACGCGGTGGCCGTGTCGAGCGCGCAGCGCGTGAAGTCGCTGCCTGAGGTGCCCACGTTCATCGAGAGTGGCGTGGCCGACTTCGAGGTCAATTCCTGGGTCGGCATCCTGGCGCCGGCGAAAACGCCGAAGGCCGTGCTGGATCGACTGAACACCGAACTGAATGCCGTGCTGAACGACCCCGAGGTGAAGGAGAAGCTGGCGGCGCTGGGCATCAGCACCACCCCCGGCACGGCCGAGCAGTTTGGCGAAGAGATGAAGCGCGACCTGGCACGTTATGGGCCGGTGGTGCGCGCGGCGGGCATCAAGGCCGACTGACGTTCCAACGATCCGGGCGCCGACCGCGCAAGGGTACCGACAGGTGGCGGGGCGGGCGGCTTCTGCAGCAGGGTGCAGGCCCGTGCAGCGCGCCGGCTTGGCGTCTCAAGAGGGCTGGGATGCAGCGCGCAAAGGCGCTGCCAGACGGCGTTCGAAGTCGGCTGGCGCCACGTACTGCAGCACGTCGCGGCCCTTGCGGTCCAGCACCACGGCCAGGCCGAGCGCGGGGTACAGCCAGTGTTCCAGCCGCGCACCACCGGCAACTCGCTCCGCCGGTACGCCAAAGCGCGCCGTCAGCAGCGCGGCGTCCATCTGCGCCGCGGGTATGAAGCTCAGGCCCACCAGCCGCGCGCCGGCCAGTTCGGTGCTGGCGGATTCGGAAAGCGCGTGTTGGCGTCCGCCCGATTCAATGGGTGTGCCGCGCAAGGAGTCGCGCCAACGGGTCACGGCCGCTGCCTGGGCCTGGGTGTCGAAGCTCAGCAACAGCCGACCCGCCACACCGCCGGCCTCGAAGCGCTCGACGTAGCCCTCCAGCACCACCGCGCCATCGCGGTCGGCCATCAGGGCCAGTTTCAGCTCTTCGGGCCAGCGCCGGCGCGTGTCGCTCAGCGTGGTGCCGGGCAGGTCCAGGTCGAACACGCGTGACTGGCCGGCCACGGGCAAGGCCACCTTCCATGGGGCCGCAGTGGTGGGCGCCTGCTGCGTGCCCGCTGCCGGGGGGCTGAACATGTGTTTGAGCACCGGCCCGAAGGCGATCAGCAGGCTGGCGATGCCCGCGGCCAGGGCGATCAGAAAGGGTGTCTTCATGGGCGGGGCAGGGTAGAGCGTGTTGCAGCGCTTCGGGTCGGGGCGGTGGCCGCGGATGCGACCGGTGGTGCCGCGCCGGTCTCGTGGCTGATTCTGCGGCCTGCAGCAGTGCCAGGCCGGCCCCCCTAAACTCTGCGCACAACCCCGTTTCATTCCCGGCCTGCGCGCCACGGAGACCTTCGATGCGTTACCAATCGCTGGGCAAGAGCCCGCTTCAGGTGTCACGGCTGTGCCTGGGCACGATGATGTTCGGTGACCAGACCACCCTCGCCGAGGCGCAGCGCATCTGCGACCACGCGCGCGCTGCGGGTGTGAACTTCATCGACACCGCCGATGTCTACACCACTGGCGCGTCAGAGACGATGGTGGGTGGTCTGATCAAGGACAGCCGCCACGACTGGGTGCTGGCCACCAAGCTCGGCAACAAGATGTCCGAGCGGCCCAACGAAGGACACTACAGCCGCAGCTGGATGCTGCGCGAATGTGACGCCAGCCTGCAGCGGCTGGCCACCGACCACATCGACATCTACTACCTGCACCGCGACTTCAACGGCATGGACCTGGAAGAGCCGCTGCGTGCGCTGGACGTGTTGCTGCGCGCCGGCAAGATCCGCTACTGGGGGGTCTCCAACTTCCGCGGCTGGCGCATCGCCGAGGCGGTGCACCTGGCGCGCCAGCTGGGCATGCCAGGGCCGGTGGTGTGCCAGCCCTACTACAACCTGCTGAACCGGCAGCCCGAGGTGGAGGTGCTCGAGGTCTGCCACCACCACGGCATCGGCGTCGTGCCCTACAGCCCGATTGCACGCGGCGTGCTCGCCGGCAAGTACCTGCCGGGCGCCGTGCCAGCCCCGGGCACCCGTGCCGCGCGGGGTGACAAGCGCATGATGCAGACCGAGTTTCGCGCCGAGTCGCTGGCCATCGCGCAGACGCTGAAGGCGCATTGCGACAGCAAGGGCGTGGCGCTGGCCCACTTCGCCACCGCGTGGGTGCTGGCCCACAAGGCCGTCAGCGCGGTGATTGCAGGGCCGCGCACGCTGGAGCAATGGCAGTCGTACTTTGGTGCCCTGGACTGCAGCATCAGCGCTGAAGACGAAGCGTTGGTCGACAGCCTGGTGGCGCCCGGCCACCCTTCGACACCGGGCTACAACGACCCGGCCTATCCGCTGCCCGCGCGTGTGCGGCCGGGCGGCCGATGAACCCGCTGCACCCGAAGAAGCTGCTGCTCAGCAAGTGGACGGCGGTGCAGCCCGTGGCGCGGCAAAAGCACTTCCTGGTGCGCAAGGTGATCGAGCCTGACGAGCCCGAGGGGCCGGTGCTGTGGGTGGAGATCGAAGCCGTGCATTCCGGACAAGCGCGGCGCATCGCCTGGCGCGAGCTGCGCGACAGCGCGGTCTGGCGGCAGGGCTGGGTGTGAGCCCGGTGCAGCCCGAACTCGAACCAGAACCCGCAACCGCTGCGGCGGCGCAGCCAGGCCCGGCGCCCACGGTTTCGGCCTGCGCTGTCACTGTGCGGATGGCCTCGCTGCCGGCACCGTACCGGGCGCTCGTCATCGGTGCGCGTGGCGGCATCGGTGCCGCCTTCGTCGAGCAGCTGCAAGCCGACCCCCGCTGCGCATCGGTACGAGGCCTGCACCGCCAGTCGCAGCCAGCGCTTGACTATGCCGACGAAGCCAGCATCGCCAGCGCCGCCGCCGCGCTGCGCAGCG
>JANOZF010000289.1:0-13219 GCA_031429255.1 Rubrivivax sp. | reverse complement strand
TCGCAGATCACGCCCAGCTCACCCAGCGATCCGGCCAGCGCGCGCGAGACGTCGTAGCCGGCCACGTTCTTCATCACCGTGCCGCCAAAGTGCAGCAGCTCGGCGCGGCCGCTGAGCAGCGTGGCGCCGAGCACGTAGTCGCGCACGCCGCCCACGGCCACGCGCGCCGGCCCGGCCAGGCCGGCGGCCACCATGCCACCCACGGTGCTTCCGGACCCAAAGCGCGGCGGCTCGAAAGGCAGGCACTGGCCGTGTTCGGCCAGCACGGCTTCCAGCTCCAGCAGCGGCGTGCCGGCTCGCACCGTCACCACCAGTTCGCTGGGCTCGTAGCTGCTGATGCCCTGCAGCGCACGCACATCCAGCGCATGCCCATGCGCCGGGCCGCCATAAAACGCTTTGGTGCCGCCGCCGATGATGTTCAGCGGCGTCCTTGCCGCGCGTGCGGCCTGCACCTGGTCGACCAGCGACTGCAAGGTGGTGTCGGCGCTCAAAACCGCTCCAGTTCTGCAAAGGGCAACCAGCCGCGCTTGACGTGCATGCGGCCGTACTCGGCGCAGCGCTGCAGCGTCGGGATCACCTTGCCGGGGTTCAGCGTGCCCAGCGGGTCGAAGGCACGCTTCAGCGCAAACATCTGCTCGCGCTCTTCGGTGCTGAACTGCACGCACATGCTGCTGAGCTTTTCCACGCCCACGCCATGCTCACCGGTCACGGTGCCGCCCATGGCAACGCTGGTCTCCAGGATGTCGGCGCCGAAGAGTTCGCAGCGGTGCATCTGGTCAGGGTCGTTGGCGTCGAACAGGATCAAAGGGTGCAGGTTGCCGTCGCCGGCATGGAAGACGTTGCAGCACTTCAGGCCGTATTTCACTTCCATCTCGGCAATGGCCAGCAGGATGTCGGCCAGCCGCTTGCGCGGAATGGTGCTGTCCATGCACATGTAGTCGGGGCTGATGCGGCCGCTGGCGGGAAATGCATTCTTGCGTCCGCTCCAGAACTTCAGCCGCTGCGCTTCGTCCTTGCTGACCTCCAGGCGCGTGGCGCCGGCGCCCGACAGCACGTCGAGCATGCGGCCGATTTCTTCGGCCACTTCTTCGGGCGTGCCGTCGCTTTCGCACAGCAGGATGGCGGCAGCGCTGAGGTCGTAGCCGGCGTGCACGAAGTCTTCCACCGCCGCGGTCATCGGCTTGTCCATCATCTCCAGCCCGGCCGGGATGATGCCGGCCGCGATGACCGCCGCCACGGCATCACCGGCTTTGCGGATGTCGTCGAAGCTGGCCATGATGCAGCGCGCCAATTGCGGCTTGGGCACCAGCCGCACGGTGACTTCGGTGATCACGGTGAGCATGCCTTCACTGCCCACGACCAGCGGCAGCAGGTCCAGCCCGGGAGTATCCAGCGCCTCGGAGCCGAATTCCACCGGTTCACCCTGCACCGTGTAGCCGCGCACCCGCAGCACGTTGTGCAGCGTCAGGCCGTACTTCAGGCAGTGCACACCTCCGGAGTTTTCGGCCACGTTGCCGCCGATGGTGCAGGCGATCTGGCTGCTGGGGTCGGGCGCGTAGTAAAGGCCGTGCGGCGCCGCCGCTTCGCTGATGGCCAGGTTGCGCACGCCGCACTGCACGGTGGCGGTGCGCGCAAGCTTGTCGATGAGCACGATCTTGTTGAACTTGGCCAGGCTGAGCGTGACGCCCAGCGCGTTGGGCAGGGCGCCACCACTCAGGCCGGTGCCGGCGCCGCGCGCCACCACCGGCACCTGCAGTGCGTGGCAGGCCTTCAGCGCCGCGGCCACCTGGGCTTCGTTTTCAGGCAAGGCCACCACCAGCGGCTGCTGGCGGTAGGCGGTGAGGCCATCGCACTCGTAAGGCACCGTGTCTTCAGCGTGCCAGAGCAGCGCATGCGCGGGCAGCACGCTTGCCAGGGCCGACACCACCGCGGCCTGGCGGGCGGCACGGTCGGTGGCGGCATGGGCCAGACCGGGGTCTTGCGGGGTGGCCAGGGCCCTGGCTTCGGCGGGCGCGTTCATGATCAGCACTTCCTTGCAGGCCGCTGGGTGCGCGGCGTCGTCCGGACTTTACGACGCCAGGCCCGCCCGCCGCTGCGGACCGTGCGGGCTCTGGGGTCAAGACTGAAAGGATCGCCAGCAGCGCAATGGCGGCTGCAAGCGCGGCCGGGCGCGGCCGGGCGCGAGAATGCGCCCATGACGCGCCCTGCACCTGCACCGACTGCACCATCTCCCACACCCGCACCAGAACGCTGGTCGATCCAGGCCGCAGACGCCACCACGGCCACGCTGAGCATCCCGGCCGACGCCCGGCGCGAACGGCGTTTCGAAATTGCCTGCGCGGTGACGGTGAACGTGCCGGCCGACGCGGCATCGCCCTGGCTGCAGGTGACGGTGCAGGCCAACGGCGCGCAGCAGTGGCGCCGCCGCGCGCCTGCGCACAACCCCGGCGCCTGGGACAGCCTGGACTACCGCTTCAGCCGCAGCGTGCCCGTGGGCCAGACGTTGCGCATCAGCGTCAGCGTGGCCGGCCAGGGTGTGCGCCGCCGCAGCCTGACCATCGAAGCCGACGAGATTTGACAACCCTGGGGCTCGGCACGGCAGCCGTGATGGCGCCCGTCGACGAGCTCAGTCAGCCGGCCACGGCATGGCCTTGGGCCAGGTGAAGGGGTGCTCGTGGGGCGCGGCCTCCGGGCCCTGTTCGATGCCGCGCCACCACGGCGTCACGCCGTCCACCTGCGCCGGCTCCACCGCCTGGCCCAGCCGCGGCATCACCAGATGCACGCCCTGCTGCGGCGCCAGCGTCAACAGCGTCTCGGCAGGCTCGTCCCACGCATGCATGGCCAGGCTGAACGTGCCCCAATGCACCGGCAGAAAAGCGCCGCCACCCAGCAGTTGCAGCGCCTGCAGCGCGTGTGCGGGGCCGAGGTGGATGTCGCCCCAGGCCGGGTGAAAGGCACCCACTTCCAGCAACACCAGGTCAAACGGACCGAGCCGTTCGCGGATCAGCCGGTACTGATCGGTGAGGCCGGTGTCACCGCTGAAAAACACGCGGTGGCGCGGCCCACGCACCACCAGCGACGACCACAGCGTGGCATTGCGGTCTTTCAGGCTGCGGCCGCTGAAGTGCTGCGAAGACGCGGCCGTGACCTCCACGTCGCTGCCGGGCAGGCGGTGGCTCTGCCACCAGTCCAGCTCGGTGATGCGCTCGGGCGGCACGCCCCAGGCCTGCAGGTGCGCGCCCACGCCCAGGCTGGTGATGAAGGGCACCGCCCGCCCACAGCGGGCTGGCGCGCATGCGTTCCAGCCGCAAGCCCTGGGCGCGAGCCCCCATCGACTTCATGTGGGCGCGGTGAACACCGTCAGCACGCCGGTGTAGCCATACAGGTGATGGCGCGCGATTTCACCGCCGGCAAAAAAGCCCACCAACGGCACCTCACGCCCGCCGGCACCGGCCAGCGCGTGCTGCACGATCTGCAGCTCGGCCGAAGGGCCGCCAAAGTGCGGCCCGCCGCGCCCTGCACAGCTCACGTACAGCGCGCCGCAGATCGTGCGTGAAGCGGTGGCCGGCTGCGCACCGCCCGCCCCTGCGGGCACGCCGGACCCAGGCTCCAGCGCCAGCTCCGAAGGCCATTCCAACTCTTCACGGATCTCGCTGCAGATGCGCACCAGGTCTCGCCGCGCCGCCTGCACGTCACGCTGGCAAAAGGCAAGCCGCATGCCCACCTGCACGCTGTCGGCCACGGCCACCGCCTGGCGCGGCGGGTCCAGCCCGATGAGGTGGCGCACGCGGGTGTCGGTGCCGAAAGTTCCACCCCGGCCACCCGGGGCGGCGGCGCTGTCGGTTTCATTGGTCAACCCCACCAGCGTGGCGCGCAGCCGTGGCAACGCCTGGCGTGGGTCGTCCAATCCCGCCAGGCCCAGGTCCTGCAACAGGCAGGGCAGCGCCGGCCGGCCGTCGAGTTCGAGCACGATGTTGCGTTCACAGGCGGTGATCACACGGGGCGCCGACAGCGGCTGGCAGCCCTGGGTGACACGCGACACCAGCGCCACACCGCGGGTGAAAGCCACCCCCGAAAGGCCACCCTGCCAGGCGCCATCGGCCACGTGCACGGTGCTGCTGCGCGACGAAGCCAGGCCGCCGAAAAGATAACCCGCAGCCGTGCGGTCGGCCATTTCGGCAATCAGCTCGGCTGCGTCGGGCGTTGAACCGTCAGCATGCACCAAGGCGCAGAACGGCTCAATGCGTTGCAGCTTGCGGGCGCCGGAAAAGACTTCGAAATCGGCCTGCGGCAGGGGTGCCAGCATCAACACCAGTGCCGGCTCGTCGATGTATTCCACACCCCCTGCGGCCACGCCCACGCCGACGCATCCCACCCAGTGCAGCCCGGGCCACTGCTGCTGCAGCGCCTGCACCAAGGCCTGCGCATGCGCGGCGTAGTGGTCGGTGAAATAGACAAAACCCAGCGTCATCCCGCGCCCGGCCTGCTGGCGCACGGCCACGGCCGGCTGCAGCTGCGCCGTGGCCAGCGCCAGCGCCGCGCGCCAATCGGGGTGCGTCGCGTGGCCGACGAGGAACGGCTGGGCGTCGGCGTTCATGCGTCAGCGCGCGGATTCAGCGCTTGCTGCGTGTGGCGGCAGAACGGGACTTGGTGGCCCTTTTCAGCACACCGGAAGCGGTGTCGATGGACTGCTTCACCATCGCCCCGGCCAGGTTCTTGGTGGCGTCGACCGCCGAGTCCTTGACGGCCTTGGTGGCCAGCTCGGTGAATTGCTGCGTCAAGGCACCCCACCATTGCATGGGGTCGACAGCCGCCGGCGACTCGTTCGGCACATTCTGCGTGGCCTTTCGCGCGGGCGCTTTCACTGCGGGCGCAGGGGCAGCCGGCGCTGCGGCCGGCGGCGCTGGCGTTTCGGCCATGGGCTTCAAGCGCAGCGCGTTGGCAATGTCGGCCAGCGGCAGGTTCATGGTCTGCAGCGTCGACAGCGTCATCTTCTGCACCTCCATGGCCTGGATGGTGGTGGCCAGCAGGCGGGCGTTCTGCTCCAGCCAGAACTGCACCGTTTTCAACTCCTGGATGCGCTTGTCCAGCTCTTCAGGGTTCAGCGTGGGCGCCACCCACTGGCCCATGTTGGGCAACCCGGCACCGGCGTTTTTCAGGAGTCCCTGCAAAAAGTCAAAACCGGGAACCATGCGGGCAAGATCGGTTGCTGCTGCCATCAGATGTCTCCTTGTGAGTGCGGCATTGTTGTCCGCGGCCATTGTGCGCCCGCTCTGGCGCTGCTGGGTCGACCGGGAGTGCGGTCAGGGGCCTGAAGTCGGCATGCGGATTTTCATCACGCCCTGGCCCTGCTCCCAGCGCAGGTGGCCCAGCACGTCCATGCCCAGCAGCGGCGCGCTCAGGTCCGGCAGCGCCGTCAGGCGCAGGCGCTGCACACGCACGCCTCCGTCCAGCACCAGGTCGGCCAGCACCAGTTGGCCCTGCACCTTGCCACCCGCCGTGTTCGACTGCACCAAGCCGACCTGCTGCAGGCCCAGCGCCCGCGCCAACTCCAGCGGTATGGCGGTGGCCGTGGCGCCGGTATCGACCAGGAACTCCACCGACTGACTGCCGCCAGGCCCGGCCAGCTCACCGGGCCAGTGGTAGTGGCCGTCGCCCGCGCGCTTGAGCTCGAGCTGGCCACCCGAGAGCACGAAGCGGGTGGCACGCTGCTGGGCCTGCCAGGCCTGCACGCCCAGGAACAGGCCCACGCCCAGCAGCAACCAGACCGTGCCGTGCTTGAGCCAGGGCGGAAAGTCCTTCAAGCGCGGCCGATCAGTCGGCCGCCGGGGCGGCGTCGCTCGTGCTGGCCGCAGCAGCCGCTGGATCTGCGCCGTCAGCTGGGACGTCACCGCCGTCATCGGATGCGGGTGCTGCAGGTGCTGCAGGCGCTGCAGGTGCCGCTGCCGTTGCAAGCGCAGCAGCCTGCACCGGCGTTGCGGCGTCGGCAGCGTCGGCGTGCAGCGAGCGCACACGCTGTTCGATGGCGCCGAACACCGAGGCGCCGCCCGCGTCGAGCATCTCGATGCGGATGGTGTCGCCAAAGCGCATGAAAGCCGTCTTCGCGGCGCCACCCTGGATGGTCTCGATGGCCCGCGTTTCGGCGATGCACGACACCCCGCAGGCCCAGTCCTTGTTGCTGATGGTGCCGCTGCCCACCACCGAACCCGCGCGCACGTTGCGCGTCCTGGCCACATGCGCCACCAGTTGCCCGAAGTGAAACAGCATCTCCGGCCCGGCGTTGCACAAGCCCACGCGACGGCCGTTCCAGCGGCTCTCTACATTCAGGTGCACCCGGCCTGCCTGCCACGCCAGACCCAGTTCGTCGGGCGTCACCGCCACCGGGCCAAATGCCGTGGCCGGCTTGCTTTGCAGGAAGCCAAAGCCCTTGGCCAGCTCGGCGGGAATCAGGTTGCGCAGGCTCCAGTCGTTGACCAGCATCAGCAGCCGCACACCGTCCAGCGACTCTTCGGGGCTGGCGCCCATGGCCACGTCGCCGGTGATCACCGCCACTTCGGCCTCGAAGTCGATGCCCCAGTCGGTGCTGGCAAACACCGCGTCGTCGCAGGCGCCGATGAAGTCGTCGCTGCCACCCTGGTACATCAAAGGGTCTTCGTAGAAGCTGGCCGGCATCTCGGCGTTGCGCGCCCGGCGCACCAGTTCCACGTGGTTGAGATACGCAGAACCGTCGGCCCACTGGTAGGCGCGTGGCAGCGGTGCCATGCATTGCCGCGGGTCGAAGGCAAAGGCGTGGCGCGCCTTGCCGCCGTTGAGCGTGGCGTACAGGTCTTCGAGCGGTGGCGAGCGGAAATTCCAGTCGTCCAGCACCTGCTGCAGCGTGGTGGCAATGCCGGCGGCAAAGTGCGCGCTACTCAGGTCGCGCGAGACCACGGCAAGCTGGCCGTCGCGCGAGCCGTCCTTCAGGGTGGCAAGTTTCATGGCTGTGAGGGGCGGACCCGGCGGGTCTTCGAAAGGGGTGGCAGTATTGTGCGGTGACAGCCCCTTCAACCGGCGCAACGCGCGCCGCCCTCCGTTCCATCGCGCGTGGAACCGCGCCCGGCCGCGGTTCCGCGCGCCGCCCAGCCTGGCGCGCAGGGGCGCTGGCCGTCACTGCCGCGCTGCTGCTGCACGCGGCGTTGCTGGTTGTGCTGCCTGACGCTGGGTCACCCGACCCGGCAGCGGAAGCGGCGCGCGGCGGCAGCACCCTGCCCGTCTCGGTGCGCCAGATCGCCTGGGTGCGGCCCATGCCGACGCCGACACCCCCCGTGGTGGCGCCTCCCAACAGCGCAGCGCCAACGCCCGCAAAGCCGGACGCCGCGGCGCGGCGCGCCAGCCTTGCGGCGCCAGCGCCCGAGCCTCGCGTGAACGTCGAGCGGCCCGCACCGGTACCGCCCGCCGCGGCATCCAGCCCCGAGTGGCCCACGCAAGAACCATCCGCATCGGCTGCGCTCGCTTCCAGCACAGCCGCGCCGGCTGCACCTGCCGAATCCGATACGGCCCAGCCGGCCGCGCCCGACGTCGGCTCGGCCTCGGCCGTGCCGGTGTACCGCACCCAGCCAGCACCGCCGGCCACGCTGTTGTTCGAATTGAAGCGGGGCCTGGCCAGCGGGCAGGCCGTGCTGCAGTGGCGCCCCGACATCGGCAGTGCCAGCTACGGACTCACGCTTCAGGCGCAGGTCTTCGGCGTCCCGGTGGCCGGCTGGAACAGCAGCGGCCACTTCGATGCCGCCGGGCTGGCACCGGATCGTTATGTCGAAAGCCGGCGCAGCCGCGAGGTGCGTGCCACCAACTTTCAGCGTGCAACGCAGAAGATCAGCTTCAGCGCACAGAGCACCGAGTTCGAGCTGACACCCGGCATGCAGGACCGCAGCAGCTGGATGCTGCAGCTGGGCGCGGTGTTGCAGGCCAACCCCGGGCTGGCGCAGCCGGGTGCGCAGGTCACGCTGATGGTGGTGGGCACGCGCGGCGCGCCCGAGCCCTGGGTGTTCACGGTGGTCGACCGCGCCGCGCTGGTGCTGAACACCGGCGATTCGCCGGGCACCGTGCCTGACGCCGTGCAGTTGTTGCGCGAACCGCGCCGCCCCTACGACACCCGCGTGCACGTCTGGCTCGACCCGGCAAGGCACCACCTGCCGGTGAAGGTGCAGATGCTGGTGCAGGCCACCGGCGAGGGGCAGGAGTTCGAGCTGCGCCAGCTGTCGCTGCCGTGAGCCGCCACGCAATCAGGGGGGATGGCGCGTCCGCGCAGGCTTGAAACGGGGCCCGGGGTCCCCAACTGCAGGCGTCTGGAGGACACACCCCATGCAACTGATCTACAACTCGGACAGCTTCGCCGTCATGCACTTCGTCGCCGAACCCGATGCCGGCGCGCTGCCCGCTGCTGGCCGCACCGACCCGGGTGGTTTCGAAATCGTCGACAAGCTGGCGCGCAAGGAGATTTATTTGCAAGGCGCTGTCGCCGAAAGCTTTCAGCGCGGCGTTAAGGCCCTGGTCGACCAAGGCCCCGACCCCGAGGCCCTGGAAGACTACATCGCCGGCTACACCGTGTTGGCGCAACAGCCTGTGTTGTTGCACTAGTGCAGTGTTCGACACTGTGTGGAACATAAAACCGAGTCTTTGGCCACTGGGCATTGCTGCGGTTTGCGCCTAGCCAGACGACCAAATCCATCGGTTTTCTCAAGTTCCACACAGCATCGAACACTGCACCAGGCCCCTGACCGCGGGGGCTTGCCCCCAGCCCTTGCCTGGGGGAAGATGGCTTCAACCGCCTGCATTCCGACTGGTTCCCCCACTGACGAGGCTGCGCAAGATGACCCGAGGTACTCTCATCCGTGGTGCAGCCGAACCGCGTCATCTGCTGTCGCCCGGCATGTCGGAAGCGCCGGTGATGGACGTGCTGTGCTCGCACTTCGTGCTCACGCTCACGCTGCGTCAGGCCGGGCGCTTCAACCTGCGGCGCGACTGGAACAGCCTGCTGTCGCTGGTGGGCCGGCACCTGGTGTGGCCCGCGCCGGTGCTGACGCGGCTGCGCAGTTACCTGAAGGTGCGCTGCAAGGGCAATGCGCACTGGAAGGGCCACGAACTGCTGGCCGATGCCGCGTTCATCGAACGCTACGGCGTCTGGCGTGGCCCCTACGAAGAGGCCACGCTCTTCTTCTACATCGACGAGTACATCAAGGACTCGCCAAAAGACCTGCTCACGGTGCTCGGCGCCACCTGCGAATGGCTGGCGCGGCGGCTGAAGAAAGAGTCGACGCTGATCGAAAAGAACATCGACGCGCTGGCGGGCCTGCTGCAGTTGAACCCCGCCGAACGTGCGCTGCTGCTGTACGGAACACTGGCGCGCTATCAGCGCGATCTGCGCGGCCTGCTCGTCGAGTTCAAGGTCAGCAACGCGCAGGAGGCCTATGCGGCGCTGGCCGCGGTGGCTGGTGTGGAGGCGGTGGACGTGGCCGAGGCGCTGCGTGCGGGCTCGCGCCTGGAACGCATCGGCATGGTGGAAAACCTGATCTCCGAGCAGAACATCACCGACCTGGCCGATCTGATGAAGGTCAGCGAACAGCTGCCCCCGGTGCTGATGCGCGAGTACCGCGCGCCTGGCGAGCTGATGGCGGTGTTCACGCGCCCGGTGCCCAAGAGCGAGTTGCAGGTGTCTGACTTCAGCTTCGTGCAGGCCGATGTCGACGTCATGACGGCGCTGCTGAAGAACGCCACGCAACGCAAGGAGCCCGGCGTCAACGTGCTGCTGTACGGCCCGCCCGGCACCGGCAAGACCGAGCTGGCCAAGGTGTGCGCCGCCGCCGCTGGCCTGCAGTTGTACGAGGTGGAATACGCCGACCGCGATGGCAACAGCCTGTCGGGCCGCGACCGTTACCGCAGCCTGCAGATCAGCCAGGTCTTCCTGAAGGGCAGCCCGCAGGTGGCTTTGCTGTTCGACGAGGTGGAAGACGTGTTCCCGCCCATCAGCAGCGAAGCCGCGACGTTGATTGCACGCATGGACAGCACGGACGCCGCGCCCAGCTCCAGCGTCAGCGGCAAGGCCTGGGTGAACCAGATCCTTGAAACCAACCCGGTGCCGGTGATCTGGGTGACCAACCGCATCGAGCAGATCGACCCCGCCTTCCGGCGCCGTTTCCAGTACCACCTGCTGCTGAAGAGCCCGCCGCCCGGCGCGCGGGAAGGCCTGGTGCAGCGCGCGTTGACCGGCGCACCGGTGAGCCCTGGCTTTGCAGCCAAGCTGGCCGAACGCAAGGGCCTGACGCCGGCGCAGATCCGCACCGCGGTGCGCTTTGCGCGGCTGGCACAGCCGGTGGCCGACGGGTCCACGCTGGAGAACGCATCAGACCGGCCCGAAACGGTGACCGCAGCTGTGGCAGCGATCGGGACGCTGGCGCGCACTGAAGGCGAGCTGCTGTCGGCGGGTACCGAGGTTGCTGCCGTGGCACCCGCGGCGACGCCGTTCGAGTTGCTGATCGAGCGGCAACTGGCCAATGCCGACAAGGCGCTGGGCAGCAGCAACACGCGCGAAAAGGGCGCGCGCCCCGTGGTCACGTGCTACGACCTGTCGCTGCTGAACGTGGAGTCCCGCTTCGAGGTGCCGCGCATCGTCGAAGCACTGGCCCGGCGCGGCCACGGCACGCTGTGTTTTCACGGCGCACCGGGTACCGGCAAGACCGCGCTGGCCGAACACATTGCGCGCGCGCTGGGCCGGCCACTGATGGTGCGCCAGACCAGCGACATCGCCAGCAAGTACGTCGGCGAGACCGAGCAGAACATGGCCAAGATGTTCGACGAAGCCAACAGCGAAGGCGCCGTGCTGCTGCTCGACGAGGCCGACAGTTTTCTGCGCAGCCGCCGCCTGGCCGAACGCAACTACGAGATCACCGAAGTCAACGAGATGCTGCAGGGCATGGAGCGCTTTGTCGGTGTCTTCATCTGCACCACCAACCTCTTCGACGAACTCGACGAAGCGGCGCTGCGCCGCTTCACGTTCAAGGTCCGCTTCCAGTCGCTGACGGTCGAACAACGACTGCGCATGTTCGTGGCCGAGGCCCTGGGCGGCGACGAGACACGCCTGACGCTCGAGCAGCGCAACCGCCTGCTGGCGCTGGACCAGCTGGTGCCGGGCGACTTTGCAGCTGTGCAGCGGCAGGTGGAGATCCTGGCGCAGGCGCTGGAACCGGATGAGTTTCTGTGCCAGCTGGAAGGCGAGCACCGCGTCAAGCCCGAGGTGCGGCAGCGTCGGGGTATCGGCTTTCAACGCTGAGCGTTGATCTCGGGCCGGTCGGCCCGGGTGTGCAGCTTGCCCTGGCTTGCGTCGACGGTGCCGTCATCAGCATCCTTGCGTCGCGTCAGCGGCGCACGGTCGACTGATGTTTCGTACAGCCCGGCGCCTCCGTTGTGCCGGCAGTTGCCAAAAAGAACACCAAAGCTGCGGCGGGCAGTCCAAAACCCCCTTGGTCACGGTTGTCTGTGTCGACCTAGGCGTCTCGCGGTGCGATCATCGCGGCCGTGAACCGAACCAATCGCCTCGCATGAACGCCACTGCCGCCTCCGCCGTCGCCGACTCGTCCATGCTCATGTGGTTCCTGGCGGCCGTTTCGTCCGTCATGACCGCCAGCATCTGCCAGGGCTGGCTGCGCCAGGCGCAGCTCACCCCCACGCTGCGCCAGAACTGGGTGCCGTCCGTGATTTGCGCCGCGGTGCTGGGCACCGGTTTCACCACCGCGGTGGTGCTTGCGCTGGCCGCCGAGGCGCTGCCGTTCCCGCTGGGCTACCGGCTGCGTGACGCGCCGCTGCTGTGGCTGGGCTCGATGATCGCTTTCTGGCCACCGCTGGCCCTGCTGGGCTGCAAGTTTCGCTGGCCTGCCATCATCGGTGGTGGTGTGATGCTGGGGCTGGTCACGGTCATGTTGCCGGTGGGTTGGGTCTCGGCCGCCGGGTTCCGCCCCGGCATCACCTGGCGTCACGACGCCGGCTCGCTGGCCGCTTTCACCGCGGTGGCGGGCATGTGCCTCGCGCTGGGCCTGGCGTTTTCCGAGTCGGCGAACAGCTGGCGCCGCCGCTCCATGGTGCGCCCGGGTGCAGCGCTGCTGATGGGCATGACCGTGCTGGCCAGCCAGCAGATGCTGATGGCGGGTACCAACCTGCCAGCCCAGGTGGGCTCGGTGTTTCGCACCGAAGTGCCCTCTTCGCTGCTGTGCCTGCTGATGGGTGTGCTGGTGCCGCTGGCGTGGTCGCTGCTGTTGCTCGACCTGCGGCTGCGCCGCCAAGAGCAGCGCCGGTTGGAGCGACGCGACAAGCGCGTTCGCCGACAGCTCGAAACCATGGCGCGTGAATCTCAGTCGCTGGTCGCGCGCCCGGTGCAGGCGCTGTCCGAATTGCCCAGGCCAGCCGCGACGACTACCGCCACGACCCAAACCTCGGCCGATCAGCAGGGCTGAGCGCGGCTTTCGCAGGTGTCCATGGCGCGCAGACCAGCAGCGCCGCGGGTATGGAAGCCGTTGCGCCCAGCGCGGCGTCAGCGGAACCGGAACCACCTTCCTACAATCGAGCGATGAAACCACAGCAGGCCTACACCCGTGGCGGCGCCCTGGCGCAAGTCCTGAAGCAGCGCATCGCCGTCATCGACGGCGCAATGGGCACCATGATCCAGCGCCACAAGCTCACGGAAGCCGACTTTCGCGGCGACCGGTTTGCCGCCCACGGCAAAGACCTGAAGGGCAATAACGATCTGCTGGTGCTGACGCGGCCCGACATCATCCTCACCATCCACGAACAGTATCTGGCGGCCGGCGCCGACCTGATCGAGACCAACACCTTTGGCGCCACCTCCATCGCGCAGGAAGACTACGCCCTGGGTCACATCGCGCGTGAACTGAACGTGGCAGCTGCCCGCATTGCGCGCCAGGCGGCCGACAAATACAGCACGCCTGACAAACCCCGCTTTGTGGCCGGCGCGCTGGGTCCCACGCCCCGCACCGCCAGCATCAGCCCAGACGTGAACGACCCCGGCGCGCGCAACACCAGTTTCGACGAACTGCGCGCGGCCTACCGTGAGCAAGCCGAAGGCCTGCTCGAGGGCGGCTGCGACCTGTTCCTGGTGGAAACCATCTTCGACACGCTCAACGCCAAGGCCGCCATCTTTGCGCTCGACGAGCTGATGGAAGACACCGGCGAA
>JANOZF010000288.1:0-1770 GCA_031429255.1 Rubrivivax sp. | reverse complement strand
GCCACCACCTTGATCGTCGACGATCCCGTCAAGCGCGTGGACAACATGCCGATGGCCTGGGGCCTGGAAGTGCGGGTGCCCTTCCTCGACCATGAACTGGTCGAACTCGCGGCAAGGATGCCGCCGGAACTCAAGCTCAAGGAAGGTGGCAAGTACCCGCTCAAGGCCATCTCGCGCGGCGTGATTCCGGACGCGGTGATCGACCGACCGAAAGGCTACTTCCCGGTTCCCGCCTTGAAGCACGTGCGTGGCCCGTTCCTCGAACTGATGCGCGACATCCTGCAGTCGGAAGCCTGCATCCGGCGCGGGTTGTACCAGCGGGCCTACGTCGACAAGCTGCTGGCCAACCCCGAGGCGCACTTCACGCGCATCCAGGGCAGCAAGCTGTGGCATCTGGCGCTGCTGGAGTGGTGGCTGCAGGTGCATGTGGACGGCGTGGCAAGTGGAGAAGGCGCAGCGCGCGTTTGACCAGCCGTCTGATGGTCCGCAGCACGCACCCTGAACGCCTCGCGGCGAATCATTCGGGTCCCGCCGCCCCTGCGCTCACGCCCAACCAAAGCGCCGGATGTAGTAAGGCTTCATAACCGTGGTCATTGCGCAGTAAGCCAGCAGAATGCCCACGAACCAGGGGAAGTACGCCAGCGGCAGCGCCTGCAGTTTGAAGTATTCGGCCAGCGGCCCCATCGGCAAAGAGATGCCCGCGGCCATGATCGCCAGTGGCATCAGGATCCCGAGAACGGCCAATCGGCGCTTCGTCAGGTGCTCGGTCCACTGCGGCCTACTGCGCCGCGCGCAGGCCCCCACGAGCACATAAGCACAGGGCTCAGCTTGGCAAGGTCCGCCGCGATGTTGAAGAGCATCTTTCATCGCCCCCAGCTTCGCCTCACCAGTTTTTGCCCTTCGCTGTAGATCAACACAGCGCTGGCCATCGCCGCGCACACCAGCCACTGGTCCAGCGCCAGCGGCGCCGTGCCGAAGGCGATGTTCAGGAACGGGACGTGGACGACAGCAACCTGCAACACCAGCGAGAGTGAGACGGCACCCCAAAGCCAGGGGTTGACGAACAGATGGGCCAGGGCACTGGTGGTGTCAGAGCGCGCGGTGAAGCAGGTGTACAGGCTCGTGAATACCAGCACCGTGAATCCTGCGGTGCGGGCCGTGGTCAGGCCACCGCTCAGATCACCCTTGCTCGTGATCAACCCGCCAGGCAGGTAGAAGTCCATCGTCAGCAAGCTGACCAGCGCGATCACCAACCCGGTCTGGATCACGCTGGACCACATGCGGGCATCGATCAAGCGCTCGTTCACATGCCGCGGCTTGCGCGCCATCAGGTCGTCGGTGGCCGGGTCCACGCCCATCGCCAGCGCAGGCGCCGAATCCGTAATGAGGTTGATCCACAGCAACTGGGTGGCCAGCAGCGGCAGCACCACCGCGCCGCTGGCACCTGCGTCGGTGGCGTTCAGGCCGATCACGCCCGCCCCCACCACCCCCAGGAACACCGTCAGCACCTCGCCCATGTTGGAAGACAGCAGATAACGCAGGAACTTGCGGATGTTGTCCAGGATGGCGCGCCCCTCGCGCACGGCTTGCACGATGGTGGCGAAGTTGTCGTCGGCCAGGATCATCTTTGCCGCTTCCTTGGTCACTTCGGTGCCGGTCACGCCCATCGCGATGCCGATGTCGGCGGCCTTCAAGGCCGGCGCGTCGTTGACGCCGTCACCCGTCATCGCCACGATGTTGCCGTCGGCCTGCAGCGCGTCGACGATGCGC
>JANOZF010000287.1:0-6060 GCA_031429255.1 Rubrivivax sp. | reverse complement strand
CCGGCAGCGACCTCGACCGCGTCGCTCGCATGGGACGTGCCGGGGCATGGGTGGCCGAGCGCAGCCGCGCGTGGCTCGAGTTCTGGCGCAGCGAAGCCGGGCTCGATGGCTTCTACCCCTTCGACCTGATGGCGGCCGCGTACGCGCGCGACCCGAGGCAGTTCGCTTGTGCGCGCGTGACCGCCTGGGTTGGCGAAGACGCGCTGCTGCCCTGGTTCAGTGGCGGCCCGGCGCTGTTGGTGGCCCAGCAGGCTGGCCTGCCGACGTCAGCGACGACCACGGCCCAGGCGCTCTACTGCGATGTCGCGCACCTCAGGGTCAGTGAGTTGTTCCCGTAGGTCGCAGCAAGCTGCAACGGGCGTCTACGAATCGCCTGGCGGGATCATGCAAGCGCCAACCGCCTGCGCGGGTCTCCTCGCCGTGCATGGCCGACAGGATGAGAAGCCCTGAAGCAGACCATCGTCACCGTCGGCTCCTGGTCGACCTTGACCGCTGAGCGGCCGAGGACCCACTGCGGCTCGGGGTTCCATAGCCGACGTCACCGGCTTGGCCATCCGTTCTGTGTCACATCGCTACCCCGGGCCGCTGGCCCCAGGCCTGCGCTTGACGACCCACTGCCGACGGTTGCGCCATCGAAAGGCCTACCACAGAGCTCAATCCGAAAACCTCGCTGCTTCCAGATGGCCGGCCATTCGCTTCGCGCAGTTGGCTGCGGGAGCGACGCAGCGTCTACGGTGCCTGCGCCGACCGCTTGCCGGACCGGTAATGCCAGGATCAGCGCGCCATGGCGCGCGCTGACGCGAGGGCGGGCACCAGCCGATCGCGCCAGATGCGATAGCCCGCCTCGCTGGGGTGCAGGCCGTCGACGAACAGCCTTGCATCCTGGCGGCCCTGCGCATCGACGAACGACGGATACAGGTTAAGCCAGGTCGTGAAGCCCGCGAACTCGGGGCTCGTTGCCAGCACTGCCAGGCGCTGGTTCACGGGTTTCACGACCGCGGCGTCCCTGGACGGCTCCGACGTGGGCAGGATCGATTGCAGCAAGATCCGTGCGCCAGGCTTGCGCGCATGCAGCGCGCGCATCACCGCCAGCACGCCTTCGAACACGCTGTCGGCGACCGGCATCTCGGGTGCGTAGGAGTTGTTGATGCCGACCATCAACACGAAGAACTCGGGCGCCAACTGTGCGGCGTCGAGTTGGCCCAGGCCACCCTGCGCCTTTGGCAGGATTCGGTACAGCAGGTGCTCCGTGCGGTCGCCCGATATGCCGATGTTCAGCGCAAGGTTCTGCGGCACGGCGCCACCGAAGGACTCGTCCCAGACCACGCGGCCGTGCATGCGGCCGGGGATCCACGGGTCGTCGCCGAGCAACCAGAAATCGGTGATCGAGTCGCCGACGAACACCAGCTTCACGGCGCGCAGGCTGCCGGCATCAGCGACGCGCGCCTCGATGGCGGCCTGGCGCTGCTGCCAGTACTCGATGCGCGCCGCAGGCCGCGTCGACGCGAAGTCTTTGGCTTCGGCGCTGGACGCGCAAAGGTAGGCGAAGGCGAAGAGCAGCGCGATCAGCCAGCGCGCGATCAGGGTCGAGGTCAAGTGCTGTCTCCCTGGAAGAGGTCGGTCGGGTCACCCCAGTGCACACCAGGTTCGGCGCACAGGCGCTTGAGCGACGCCTCGAATGCTGTCCACATCGCCTCGTCGACGAGCTCGTAGGAGTGGCCCCAGAACCAGAAGGCCCCGGTTGATCTCGCACGATCGAAGCGCCGCCAGAAATCGGGCGCCAGAAAGTGGCAGCTTGGGGCAGCGGCCATGGCGTCGCCGGTCTCGACGCCTGACGCTGCAGCACGCGTGGTGCGGGCATAGAGGTGGCCAGCGTCGCGCACGGCCTGCGCAACCACGTCGTTAGACGTGCCGAACGGGTAGACGAAGCCGCTCACCGGCTGGTCGAACAGGGCTTGCAGACAGGCACGGCCGTCGCGGATCTCGCGCCTTGCCGCTTCGATCGGCAACTGCTCCAGGTGCGGGTGTGTGAGCGTGTGGTTGGCAATGCTGAATCCGTCGTAGACGTCGCGAAGTTCATCGCGGCCGAGCCGCCAGACCTCGGTTCCGAAGTGATGCCAGCCCAACCGGCGCTGGCTCGCATGCAAGCCTGCGTTGAGGTTGAAGGTGGCGCGAGCGCAGTGCCGGCGCAACAGCAACACGAGACGTACGTCGGAAGTGACGCCGTCGTCCCAGCACTGCACCAGCTTCATGCTCAGGGTCTCAGAAGAAAGCTCAGGGGAATTGCCAGCCGCTCGCGCCAGGCGCTTTCGTCGTGTGGCGCACCGGCAAAGACGCGCGTCGTCCAGTCGACGCCGGGCCTGTAGCCCTTGGCAGCCAGCAGTTCGTCGACCTTGTGCTGGTGCGGCCCATACAGACCGTCCAGGCCTTGCGTGCCGTGGTCGAAGTAAAGGCGATGCTGTCCAGCCGCGGGCAGGTGCACACGCAACCAGTCGCGATAGGCCGCGGATTGCGACTGCGATTGCGGCAGCGTGCAGGCCGTGGCCCCGCCGGTCAGTGCCATCAGCAAGGTTCTCCGAATCGAATCGGGCATCGATGCGTGTGCGCGCCAGCGCTACAGCCGAATGTCCAGCGACGCACTCAGGTTGGGCCGCGTGTAGCGGTCGACCTGGCTGTAATTGCCGTTGCTCTGCACCGTTCGCGTGCTGCCGTTGGGCGGGCCGAAGGGCTGCACGCCGGCGCTGGCGGCCAGCCGCAGCGACAGCCCGGGCTTGAAGATCCACTGGCCGTACAGGTCGGCCGTCAGGCTGCGTGATCGTTCCTGCTGCTGGTCCAGCGTCGCGCGCGTCGTGTAGCGGGGGTTCAGGCTCATGCTGCCACCCACATTCAAGGGCAGGCCGTTGATGCGCTGGTCAAAGCCGAGGGTGGCCGTCCAGGGCTGCTGGCCGTCCAACCGGTTGTCGGGGCCGGGCAGGGCGGCCACGCTGGAACGGTACAGATTCAGCGAAGCGCGCAGGTTCAGCGCCTGGGCCTGGCCCAGCAGGCTGGGCAGCAGTTCGGCGGCGCGGCCCTTGACCTCGAGTTCCACGCCGCTGGTGTTGGCCTTGCTGAAGTTCACCGGCTGCGCCACGTAGCGCTGCACGCTGGCCCAGGGCACCGTCTGCAGGGTGGTGACGGTACGCACCAGGTCGGTGATCTGGCGGTGGAACAGGCCCACGCTCCACAGGCCGCCGCCGGCCAGATACTTCTCGAAGGCCACGTCCAGGCCCGTGGCCAGCTCGGGCCGCAGGGCCGGGTTGCCGATGCGGTCGGGCAGCAGTTCGGTGTTGCTGCGCGTGGTGTCGGTGTAGTTGTTGTTGATCGAAGGGCGGGCCAGCAGCGTGCCCAGGTTGGGCGCCTTGTAGCTGCGCGTCAGGCTGGCGCGCACCATGTCGCGGCCCTTGGGGTCCAGTCTCCAGGTCAGGTGCAGCAGCGGCGACAGCACCCGGCTGTCGTTGCTGGTGGGTGCGCTAGTGCCGCGGCTCTTGCTGGCGATGCTTTCGTGGCGCAGGCCCAGGTACATCTGCCAGGTGGATGACAGTTCCCATTCGTCCTGCACGAACACAGCCTGCCGCTGCACCTGCGCGTTGAAGGGCTGGCCTTCGAAGTCGGGCAGCAGCAGGGCGCCGTTCTGCGTCACGGTGCGGTACTCGTTGCGGCGGGTGTGTTCCAGGTCCCAACCGGCGGTCAAGCTGTGCTCTTTCCCCATCAGCAGGCTGTACTTGCCGGCCTGGGTGTAGCTTTCCTGCCGGCCCCCGCCCACCGAGCGCAAGGTCTCGGCACCGTTGCGCTGGTTGCGTGAATCGAAGGACCAGCCGTTCTCGCGCGCACCCGCCCGCAGTTCGATGCGCTGGTCGTCGCGGAAGCGGTTCTTCCAGGTCAGATTGCCGCTGTTGTTCAGCCAGGTGCCGTTCTGCCGAACGTCGTCTTCCAGCACCGGCGCGCCGCTGAAGATGCGGTTTTCGTAACGGGTGCTGTTGTTCCAGTAGCCTTTCTGGAAAAAGGTCTGCAGCGCCAGGTCCTGGTCGTCGCTGATCTTCCAGTTCACACGCGGGCCCAGGTTGTAGCCGTAGCCCCACACCTGCTGGTGGCCCACCTGTTCGGCGGCGCCGGGCAGGCGGCCATCGCTTGAATCACCCAGGCGTTCCAGCGTGTTGATGTTCTCGCGCCGCCACTCAAAAGCCGACAAGGGCAGGGACACCGACCAGGGGCCCTTGGTCTCGCCCAGGGTGAGGTTCAGGTTGCCCTGGGGCCGGCCCAGGCCGTCGCTGAGGCCCAGGCGCAGGTCGCGCTGCGAGCGGCGGGGCGCTTCTTTCAGGATGATGTTGATGGTGCCGGCGATGGCCTGCGCGCTTTGGTCGGCCGTGGGCGCGCGCAGCACCTCGATGCGTTCGATCTGCGAAGGGCTCAGCTGGTCCAGCGCAAAGCCCTGGGGCGCGGGGTCGCCGTTGATCAGGATCTGCGTGTAGCCGGCGCCCAGCCCGCGCATGCGCGGGCCGCCGCTGCTGACGTTCACGCCCGGCAGGCGGCGCAGCACGTCCAGCGCATTGGTGTCACCGTACTGGTCCAGCTCTTCGCGGCCGTAGACCTGCTTGGCCACGCTGGCGGCGCGGCGCAGGTCGGTGGCGCTTTGCCGGGCCGCAATTTCCACCCGTTGCACGCTGCTGGGCTGGTTGCCGCTGGGTTCGGGCTGGCCAGCGCCGGTGTCCTGGGCATGCGCCGTGCAAAAGGCCAAGGCCAACAGCGTGCACGGCAGCCCGCGCGTGGCCAGCAGCGCCCGGTGGGCGGCGGTGAACCCGGCGGGTGCGGGTGCTTCGACAAGGGGCAAAACGGTCTCCTGGTTGGCCCACCCTGGGCACGGTGCGTGCAAGCTGCCAGCCCGGCGGGCAGGCGCGTTGAAGCGCATGTTGCCAGATGCGTTGCCGGCCTCAGCCCCGCCGCTCTTCACTGCCGTCGGGCTGCCGCGCGAAGCGCTGCGGCGCGCGTCCGTGCACCGGTGCGCTGTCACCCCAAGGCCAGCCGCCGAACCCGGTCTTTTGATAGTCGCGCAGGGTCTGCTCGATCTCGTCGCGGGTGTTCATCACGAAGGGGCCGTAGCTGGCCACCGGTTCGGCGATGGGCTTGCCCTGCAGCAGCAGGCATTCGGTGGTGGCGCTGCCGTTGACGATGTCCACTGCCAGGCTGCTGTTCAGTTCCAGCGCCACACGAGAACGCACCGCCTTGCCCGCCAGTTGCATGCCGGCGCCTTCGAAGATGTAGAGCATGCGGCGCACGCCGGGTGTCTGCGCGGCGGGCACAGTAAAAGCAGCGCCGGGCTCCATCTTCAGCGTCCAGATGGCCACGCCGCTGTCGGGCTGCGCGGCCCAGGAATCAGGCGGCGGCGCGGGCGGCCGCAGGTCGGTGGTGCCTTGCTGCAGGCGGCCGGCCACGGCCGTCAGCTGCGTGCCGCGGCCTTCGCTGTCGTGCACCGTGGCGCTGGGGATCTGTTCACCCCACAGCATCTTGAAGTGCGGCGCCGCCATCTTCAGCCGGCCGGGCAGGTTCAGCCAGATCTGGAACAGTTCGGCCGGGTTGGCTTCGGCCACATCCAGCAACGGGAACATTTCCGAGTGCACGATGCCGCGGCCTGCGGTGAGCCATTGCGCGTCGCCGTCGCCAAAGCGCGCAGCGGCGCCCAGCGAATCGGCATGGTCAATGAGCCCCTGGCGCGCCAGTGTCACGGTCTCGAAGCCGCGGTGCGGGTGCGCCGGGAAGCCCGGCACCTGCTGGCCGTGGTACATGTTCCAGCCATCCTTGCCGGCAAAGTCCTGCCCCAGGTTGCGGCCGGCCAGGCTGGCCGCCGGGCCCATCTGGCCGTTGCCCTTCGGGTAGGCGTCCAGGTGGTGCACGCAGAACAGGAAGGGGTCGATGGTGGGCCAGGGTGTGGGCGATGGGCCCAGCGCGTGGGTGGCCAGGATGGTGGCATGGGGCGTTGACAGGGCGGTTGCAGGCGACAGGGGTGATGCACTCATGGTTCGCTGG
>JANOZF010000286.1:0-2981 GCA_031429255.1 Rubrivivax sp. | reverse complement strand
TCATCGGCAGAAATTCATAGGGGCCAGCCAGCCCGATGAAGCCGGCCAGCTCGGCGGGCGCATGGCCGGTGCCCGCCAACCAGCGCTCGTCCAGCGCCAGCATGGCGGCGTTGTAGGCACCGGCGCTGTGCCCCATCACGTAAACGCGCCCAGGGTTGCCGCCCCAGGTGGCGGCGCGCTGCAGACCGAAGGCCAGCGCTTTCGCGCCGTCTTCCAGAAACGCGGGGTAACGCACTTCGGGGTAGAGCCGGTAGTCGGCGACCAAGGCCAACACGCCGCGCGAGGCCAGGGCCTCGCCGACAAAGGCGTACTGCGCTCGCTCGCCGCGGTTCCACGAGCCACCGTAGAAAAACACCACCACGGGCCAGCCACCCGCCGGCGCCGCCCCGTTGGGACGGTAGACATCGAGCATGTGGCGGGGCAGCGGCCCATAGGCCAGGTCGGTGAACCGCGTGTGCGTGCTGCTCGGCGCCAGCACGTTGAGTGCTGCCGTCGGCGCGCAGGCTGCCAGTGCAGCCACCAAGGCCAGACCGAACGTCATTGCCAGCACCCCGTATCGCCGGCGCGCAGGTTGGCGCAACTTGATCACATTCATGATTGCAGCTTACGCAACAACGGGGCACCCGGATGCACGGTGCCCGACGGCACCCGCAGCGCCTGAACTCACAGCTTCGACGGCAGCGGCGGCAACGGCACCATCACAGCCTGCCCCGGCTGCGTGCAACCGGTGTCGCAGCAGCGCCCGGGCTGGCGGTTCTTGGTGATGGCGCGCGTTTCGTCGTGCAGCACTCCGCGGTCGAGCAAGCGCTCCACCAGCGCCACCTTGTCGCCCACCGGGTAGTGGCGCCAGATCTCCTGCTTCATCGCCGCCGGTGAGCCGCCGCCGTGCAGGCTGATCACCGAATACCAGCCGCCCTGGTAGCTGGCCGTCAGGTCTTCGACAAACCGCGCCACCTCGATGCGCTTGTCGTAAGGCACCGCAGGGTTGGCGCGCAGCACCTCCGACAGCGTGGCCGCAGTGGCCGGGTTGTGGTCTTCGTCGGGCCCGGGCAGCGTGACGATGAGGCCGCCCGACACCTCGTGGGCCAGGCGTTGCATGTCGTAGATCTGCGTGGCCAGCAGCAGCTTGCCGATGTTGGCAAACACCGGCTCGGGCATGAAGTTGCCGGCGTATTCGTCGCGCGTACCGTAGACGCTGGCAGCCACGCCGCAGGCATAGAAACCTTCGACGATCTTGATCAGTTCCACCATCGGCTCGCGCAGGCTGCTGACGGCACCGGGGTCGGGGAAGCCGTTGGCTTCGCACATCAGCGCGCCAGCGCCGATCAGCAGGTCGCCAAAGCCGGCGCGCGCGGCGATGCAGCTGTGCCGGTGGTGCGTGGCGTAGCTGTACGTGAGCACGTGCGAATGTTCCCATTCGCCGGCAAAGAACACGCGCTCCCAGGGCACGAAGACCTTGTCGAAGACCACCACGGCAGTGCTCTGGCCATAGCGGCGTGAAAACAGGGCCGCACCATGTTCCAGCTTGTCACCCGGCCGGCCCGCGGGGCGGGCCACCATGGTCAGGCCCGGTGCGTCCACCGGCACCGCGCAACACACCGCGAAGTCGGCGTCGGCCTGCGCCATCTGGCGGCAGGGCATGACCAGCAGTTCGTGCATGTAGGGCGCACCGGTGACGATGGCCTTGGTGCCGCTGATGACGATGCCCCTGGCGTTGCGCTCCACCACGTGCACGTAGCTGTCGGGGTTGGCCTGCTCGTGCGGCCTGCGCGAACGGTCGCCCTTGGCGTCGGTCATCGCGATGCCCAGCGCCAGATCGTTGTCCTGCACGTGGGCCAGGTACTCGGAGAAGCGCGCCCGGTGCTCGGTGCTGCCGCGAGCGTCGTCGATGCGCGCCGTGGCCTGCGCCAGCGCGTTCATCGCGTCGTGCACCAGGTAACGCTGCGCGCAGCCGGTCTCCTGGCACAGGATGCGCACGGCCTCCAGCTTGTTCAGCAGGTCGCCGGCCGATTCGTTGATGTGCAGCATGCGGTTGACGGTGCGACTGCTCGATCGGTAGCGCTGCGTCTGCACCGCGCGCATCAGCGGCGCCTTGGCGTCTTCCAATGCAAAGTCGTAGCTCACCGCCAGCGCGTTGACGCCGGGTTGCAGCGCGGGCTCGTCGGCCACCGATGGCACCAGCCGGCCATCGACGTAGACCACCGGCTTGAGCCGCCGCAGCGACTCGCGGTAGTCGGCACCCGACATCAGGCGCGCGGCCGGGGCGTGGGCTGTTTCGGGGACGGCGGCAGCAGGCAAAGCGGCATTCATGGCGGTGTCCTGGCAAGGCAACGGGGATTCAGGGGTGCCACCATTTGACCACTGTTCACGACACCGCTGCTGCAGTGGCCACCGTGTCGACCGCCCCTGGCAAAGGTGGTGAAGCACCGGGCCATGACGTGTTTCAACGCGGGTTTCGAGCCTTCGTGCCCGCTGAATCCGGGGCGGCAGGCGGCAGGGTGCAGCTCACGGCAAAATCAAGTCTCTAACCGAAGGACCCACGTGAAAGAAACCCTGGACGTCACCCGCAGCGCGCTGGTGCTGGTGGACTACCAGCAGCGTCTGATGCCCCAGATACACCAGGGCGATGCCGTCGTGGCGCTGGGCATCAAGCTGGGCCAGGTGGCGCAGGCGCTGGGCGTGCCGGTGCTGGGCACCGAACAGAACCCTCGCGGCCTGGGGCCCAACGGCGACGCGGTGCGCGCGCTGTGCAGCCACACGCTGCCGAAGCTGCATTTCGACGCCTGCCAAGACGGTTTGCTGGAGCACCTGGACGGCTGCCGCCAACCCGCACCGCGCAACGTGGTGGTGGCTGGCTGCGAAGCCCACGTCTGCCTGCTGCAGACCAGCCTGGGCCTGCTGCGCGCCGGCCTGGACGTCTGGGTGGTGGCCGACGCCTGCGGCTCACGCCTGGCCAGCAACCACGGGCTGGCGATGCAACG
>JANOZF010000285.1:0-36935 GCA_031429255.1 Rubrivivax sp. | reverse complement strand
CTGGCGATGGCGCAGATGATCTACTTCGTGTGCCTGCAGGCGCCTTTCACCGGCGGCGAGGACGGCCTGCAGGGCGTGCCGCGCGGCAAGCTCTTCGGCGTGCTGCCGCTGGACAGCGACCTCACGCTGTACTACGTGGTGGTGGCGATCTTCGTCGCCGTCTTCGTGGCCATCATCCGCATCGTGCATTCGCCCTATGGGCAGGTGCTCAAGGCGATCCGCGAGAACGAGCCGCGCGCCGTCTCGCTGGGCTACGACGTCGACCGCTACAAGCTGCTGGCCTTCGTGCTGTCCACCGCGCTGGCCGGTCTGGCCGGCGGCCTGAAGACGCTGGTGCTGGGCTTTGCCACGCTGTCCGACGTGCACTGGTCGCTATCGGGCGAGGTGGTGCTGATGACGCTGCTGGGCGGCATGGGCACGCTGGCCGGGCCGGTGGTGGGCGCACTGACGATCATCGGGCTGCAGAACTTCCTGGCTGACCGCGTCGGCTCGTGGGTGACCGTGATCATCGGCGTCATCTTCGTCGTCTGCGTGCTGGCCTTCCGCAAGGGCATGGTCGGCGAGCTGCTGGCCTGGCAGCAGCGGCGGCGTTCGGGCTGAGCCGTAACAAGCTTGTTCTGCGGCCGGCGGGTGTGTCGCAAGTGATGAACACCCGGCGCCCCCCCCAAGGGCGGGTCACTGGTACACCTTGTCCGGCTGCACCGCGCCGAGCAGTTCACACCAGCGCCCCGCGTCCGGGCGCCTGAATGCCGCCGCAGTCAGGCGCCATGAACACGCTGGCCGCGGGCCACGGGCCCGTTACGATGAAGGCTGAGTCATGAATCAACTTCAGCCCACCATGCTGCACCAAGCCACCAACCGCCGCCAGTTTCTGGCGCTGGCAGCTGCCAGCGCCGGCCTGCCCTCGCGCGCGGCCACGCCCATAGCCGGCGGCAAGCCCATCACGCTGCTCGTCAGCTACCCTGCCGGCGGCGGCGCTGACGTGATGGCGCGGCTCATCGCGCCACGCCTGGCCGAGGCGCTGGGCCAGAGCGTGGTGGTGGAAAACAAGCCCGGCGCCAGCGGCACCATCGCAGCCGGCCAGGTGGCGCGCGCCACGCCCGACGGCAGCCTGCTGTTGCTGGACGCGTCGTCGTTTGCCGTCAACCCCGCGCTGTTCCCCAAACTGCCTTATGACACCACCACCGCCTTTGCACCGCTGGCGGTGCTGGCTCAGTTTCCCAACGTGCTGGTGTGCACACCCAGCTTCGAAGCCCGGAGCGTGGCCGACGTGCTGCGGCTGGCGCGCGCCAAGGCCGGCGGCTTGTCTTACGCCTCCTCGGGCAACGGCTCGGCGCAACACCTGGCCGGGGCGCTTTTCGAACAACTGGCCAAGGTGGACTTGACGCACGTGCCCTACAAGGGCGGCGGCCCGGCACTGAACGACGTGATGGGCGGCCAGGTGCCGCTGTTCTTTGCCAACGTGGCGTCTTCGCTGGGGCACATCCAGGGTGGCCGCCTGCGTCCGTTGGCCGTGACCGCGGCGGTGCGCTGCCGCGCGCTGCCCGAGGTGCCGACGATGGCCGAGGCCGGCGTCAAGGGTCACGAGGTGCTGGAGTGGAACCCGATCCTGGCGCCGGCCGGCGTGCCAGCGCCGGTGCTGTTGCAGCTGCAAGCCGGCATCAGGCGCGCGATGGCAGACCCCGAGGTGCTGGGCCGTGTGCGCGCACTGGGTGGTGACGTGTTCGGCGGCGACCCGGCGCAGTTCCTGAAGAGCCAACAGGCGCTGTGGGCACGCCTGGTGAAGGAGCGGGGCATCACGCGGGAGTGAGCGCCCGGATGAACGCATGAGCGCACCGGAGCACCCAGCAATTGAAAGCCGGGGCCCGCATGCGCCCGCGGTGCGGCCACACGCCACGAACGAGCCCGCTGCCGCAGGGTCGACTGCAGGCTGGGACTGCCACGTTCATGTCTTCGACGCCACACTGCCGGTGCCGGCCGGCCACTATCAACCCGCACACCACACGCTGGCGCAGATCGAGGCGCAAGCCGCCGCCTTCGGCATCGGCCACCTGGTGCTGGTGCAGCCCAGCGTCTACGGCAGCGACAACAGCCTGCTGCTGCAGGCTTTGCAGCAACAGCCCGGCCGGCACCGCGGCGTCGCGGTGCTGGGCAACGATGTGCTCAGCCGCAGAGCGGCCACGCTGCAGGCCCTTGACGACGCAGGCGTGCGCGGCGCGCGGCTGAACTGCGTATCGCCGGTGGGCGAAGGCGGTGGTGATGTGGCGGCGCGCTTCGGCGGCCTGGCGCCACTGCTGGTGGCGCGTGGCTGGCACCTGCAGTGGTACGCGTCCGCCGCACAACTGCCGCTGATTGCCGCGCTGCACGCGGGTGCAGCGGCGGTGACGCCGACCTGTGTGCTCGACCACCTGGCCGGCCTGCATGCCCGCTTGCCCACGCAGCATCCGGCCTGGACCGCACTGCAATCGCTGGCCGACCACGGCGCCTGGGTCAAGCTCTCGGGGTGGTACCGTCTGCAGGCCACGCAGCCCTACGCAGAACTATTGCCGGTGGTGGCCCGCGTGGCCGCGATGTTCGGCCCGCGCCTGGTGTGGGGCTCGGACTGGCCCCATACCAGTTTTGCCCCTGATGCGATGCCTGCCTACGCATCAAACTGGGCGCCCGCCGAGGCCGCACTGGGCGCCGCGCGTGCCGCGCAGTTGCACGAAGCCGCCGCCGTGCTTTACCGCTGAAAGCCTGGATGACGACGCCCACCCCTGACGGCAAGCACAAGCACGCATCGACCCGCTGGCTGTTCTGGACCCCAACCCTGATCTGGGCCTCCACCTGGCACGTGATCCTGTATCAGCTGGCCGAGACGCCGGCACTGGCTGGCGTGGCCTGGCGCTTTGCGCTGGCGGCCATCATGCTGGGCATCTACGCGGGCAGTCGCGGTCAGACGCTGCGCCTGCCGCTGCGGCTGCACGGTTGGCTGGCCTTCACCGGCAGCGTGCAATACGGCCTGAACTACCTGTGCGTGTACATGGCCGAGCAGCACATCCCGAGCGGCCTGGTGGCGGAGCTGTTTTCGTTGATGGTGTTCATCAACGCCTTCACCGGCGCCCTGTTTTTCAAGCGGCCACTGGCGCTGCGCTTCATGCTGTGCGCCTTGGGCGGCGTGGTGGGTGTGGCCGTCATCTTCTGGCCCGAGGTGGTGGCCACCGGCACGCGGCCGCAAGCGGGCCTGGGCCTGACGCTGGGGCTGCTGGCCGTTGCCAGCGCCTGTGCCGGCAACGTGTTCACGCTGAAGCTCACCGAGCGCGGCCTGCCGCTGGTGCCACTGCTGGCCTGGTGCATGGGCTACGGTGCGCTGAGCCTGGTGCTGGCGTCGCTGGCTACTGGCGGCAGCCTGTCACCGGGGCACAGTGCGGCGTGGTGGTTGTCACTGCTGTACCTGTCGGCGTTCGGATCGGTGCTGGCCTTCCTGACCTACTTTCGCCTGGCGCAGGCGCAGGGCCCGGGTCGCGCCGCGCTCACCTCGGTGATCATCCCCGTCATCGCGCTGGCCATCTCGGCCACGCTGGAAGGCTGGCGTCCACACGGACTGTCGCTGCTGGGCATGGCGCTGTGCGTTGGCTGCGTTTGGTTGGCGACACGACCGGTGCCCGAAGCATCTGCTTCTGCTGCCTGAGCAGCCGATGAAGCGCGGCACCCTGAGTGCCGGCCCGAAGGCACTGAAGGCGCCAGCGTTGCCACCCAAGGCATCGGGCAAGCCTGCGCTGCAACCGAAAGCATCGGGCAAGCCAGCGCTGCGGGCCGCGCAGCGCGGCCACACTCAACGCGAGTGGTGGTGCGCCGATGGCGGTGTCTGCGGGCCGCGGATCAGGCGGTCGACCTGCTGGCCCAGCCACTGCGGGTCGCGGGTCTTGGGCACGAAGCTGTCGTACTGGCTGAAGCCGGCGCGCACCGCCGATTCGGCCACGCTGGTGTGCATGGCGATCTTGATCGAGGCTGTTCTCGGGTCCTGCCGCAAAGCGCGGCCCACGGCCATGCCATCCATGCCGGGAATCTCGACGTCCAGGATCACGGCGTCGAAAGCCTGCTGCCGGGCCGCATCGAGCGCCGCGGCGCCGCTGTCCACGGCCACCACGCTGTAGCCCATCGATTCAAGCGTGGCGCGCAGGATGACGCGCATCACTGCACAGTCATCGACCGCCAGCACGCTGCCCCCGTTTTCTGCGCCCGAAGTGCCATTCATCAACAGCAGCTTAGCGGGTGCGAACTGGGGTGAACAGGGGGGGGCGACGCGGCAAGGCCGCAGTCCCGGTCACTGCTCAAAAATGCGGCACCGGCACCGTGCGCCCATCTCCCAGCGCCCGTCCAGACCTTGCGCGCAACTTGTCCACAGACTTGTCAACGCAGCAGGCCGTGGAGTTATTTTTTGTAACACCGCACCTCGGCCGCGCACAACCCGCACATGGGCCGGTGTGCCAGCGGCCGGACACCTTGGCGGGCACGTGACCCGCTGCGCGCGCGCAGCCGACGCTACCAGCTGTTGCGCAACTGGCGCAGCTTGACGAATACGGTCTTCGCGTCGGGCCGCTCGGGCAGTTCGGGGAAGGCCTCGCGCAGCTTGGCAATCACGCTGGCGCTGGTCAGCCGCAAAAAGGTGTTGAAGCGCTTCTCGTCGCGCAGCGTGGTCACCGGGGCCTGTTCGCCGCCGGAGCCCGCCACCTTCGGCAACCACTCCGCCGCGGCGGTGTTGTCGGGCTCGCGTGCCAGCGTGAACTTCAGGTTGTTCTCGATGTAGTCGTGGCCCGGGTAGATGCGGGTGTCGTCGGGCAGCCTGGACAGTTGCTCGGCAAAGGTGGTGTACAGGTCGTCGGCATTGCCGCCGTTGTGGCAATTGCCGGCGCCGGCGTTGAAAAGGGTGTCGCCTGAAAACAGGGCCGGCCGGTCGCCATGGGCGCACAGGCAGATGTGGCACATCGTGTGGCCGGGCGTGTCCAGGCATTCCAGTTCCACGGTGTGGCCGACCTTGATGACGTCGCCGGCCTTCACGCCGCGGTCGACGCCCGCAATGCTGGCTCCGGCGCGGTGGTGCGCGATGAGCTTGGCCCCTGTGGCAGCCACCACTGCCGCGTTGCCGCCGGTGTGGTCGTGGTGCTCGTGCGTGTTCAGGATCTGCGTGATCTGCCAACCGCGCGCCTTGGCGGTGGCCAGGCACTTTGCATGGTCCAGCGGGTCGATGGCCAGCGCCTCGCCGTTTTCCGGGCAGGCGATCAGATAGTTGTAGTTGCGGTAGGCGTTGCCGGTCCAGATGCGTTCGACGATCACGGGGGCTCTCCTGAGGCTGAGGCGGCGATTGTGGTGGAAGGCCCTGGCGCACGTCCCGGGGCCGGACCTCGGCTGCCTCAGCGGCCGTTGGCTGCGCCGCCCCAGACTGCAACTGGCATCACACACGGTGTGGTGCTGGCTCTTCCCCCCCGCGGGAGCAGCGCCTACCATTGCCCTTGGCGGCTGCACGCAGCCATTGCCTTTGCTTTTCCGACCACGGAGCCCCCATGAACGCACCCGAATCCCGCCTGGCCACTGCCCCCATCCGCACCGACCGCGAATGGCTGGAACCGCACTGGATGCCCTATTGCGCCAACCGCGCCTTCAAGGCCGACCCGCACATATTCGTGGCCGGTGAAGGCGCCTGGCTGACCACGCACGACGGCCGGCGCCTCTACGACAGCCTCTCGGGCCTGTGGTGCACGGGCCTGGGCCACTGCCGCAGCGAGATCACCACGGCCATCGCGCGCCAGGCCGGCACGCTGGATTTCTCCCCTGCGTTCCAGTACGCGCACCCCTTGTCGTTCGAGCTGGCCAACCGCATCGTCGAACACATGCCCGCGGGGCTGAATCGCGTGTTCTTCACCAATTCCGGCTCCGAGGCGGCCGACACCTCGCTGAAACTGGCGCGCGCGTACTGGCGGCTGAAGGGCCAGGCGGGCAAGACACGGCTGGTCGGACGCGTACGCGGCTATCACGGCGTGGGCTTTGGCGGCATTTCGGTCGGTGGCCTGGTGGGCAACCGCAAGATGTTCGGCCAGACACTGGAAGCCGACCACCTGCAACACACACAGCCCGCCAACGGCAGCTTCTGCCGCGGCATGCCCGAAGAAGGCGCCCACCTGGCCGATGAACTGCTGCAGCTGATTGCGCTGCACGACGCGTCGAACATCGCCGCCGTCATCGTCGAGCCCTTTGCAGGCTCGGCCGGCGTCATCGTGCCGCCCAAGGGCTACCTGCAGCGTCTGCGCGAGATCTGCACCGCGCACAACATCCTGCTCATCTTCGACGAGGTCATCACCGGCTTTGGCCGTTGCGGCGCCTGGACGGGTGCCGAGGCCTTTGGCGTCACGCCCGACATGTTGAACTTCGCCAAGCAGGTGACCAACGGCACGCAGCCAATGGGCGGCGTGGTCGTCAAGCAAGACATCTACGACACCTTCATGTCGGCGCCAGGGCCGGAGTACGTGTCCGAATTTGCGCATGGCTACACCTACTCGGCACACCCCATCGCCTGCGCGGCCGGCATTGCAGCGCTGGACCTGCTGGAGCGCGACCACACGATGGAACGGGTGCGCGAACTGGCACCCTACTTCGAGAACGCGGTGCATTCGCTCAAGGGCGCCAAGCACGTGGGCGACGTGCGCAACTTCGGCCTGGCCGCCGGCATCACGCTGCTGCCGCAGCCCGGCGAGCCGGCCAAGCGGCCCTACCAGGCAGCGATGAAGATGTACGACAAGGGCTTTTACCTGCGCAATGCCGGCGACTGCGTGGCGCTGGCGCCGCCTTTTGTCAGTACACGCGCCGAGATCGACAACGTGGTGAACGCGTTGGGCGAGGTCCTGGCCACCCTTGACTGACGATTCCGAGCCCCGGCAGGACGGGTCGCAGGCGCCCGCCTTTGAACTGCGCCCTGCGCGGCCCGACGACGCCCTGTGTCTGGCCGTGCTGGCACAGCAGGTCTACCTGGACACCTACGCAACACAAGGCATCCGGCCGGCCATTGCACGCGACGTGCACGCCCAGTTCTCGCAAGCCGCCTTTGACGCGCTGATGCAGCGCGATGACGTGCAGCTGGAGGTGGCCGAACGGCTCGGCCACCTGATCGGCTTTGCGCAGACCCACGATGGTGCCTGCCATGCCCTGGCACCCGCTGGCCCTTCGGCCGAGCTGGTCCGCCTGTACGTACAGGAGCCTTTCACCGCCCAGGGCGTTGGCACGGCGCTGCTGCACAGCGCCGAGAAGCAGGCCGCCGCACGGGGCCACGTGCTGCTGTGGCTGACACCCTGGATCCACAACCACCGCGCGCTGGCCTTCTACGCGCGGCGCGGCTACGCCGACCTCGGTGCCACCGACCACATCATCGAAGGCGAGCGACACGGCAACCGGGTGTTCGCCAAGCAGATCGTTGCCGCCCCTTCAAGCGGCTTGACGCCCCGTGCCGCCCCTTGACGCCACCGCCGTGCAACACAGCGCCTTCTTCCGCTTCACCCCCATAGAAGACCCGGCCGCACTGGCCGACGCGGTGCGCGCGCAGGCCCGCTGCCTGGGCCTGATGGGCAGCATCGTGGTCGCCGCGGAAGGCATCAGCGGCGCCGTGGCGGGCGCAGGCGATGCGCTGAAGAGCTTCGAAAAGGAGCTGCAGCAGTCGCCCGGCCTGCAGGGCATGGCCTGCAAGCGCAGCCACTGCGTGCAACCGCCCTTTGCGCGTTTGAAGGTGAGTGTGAAACCCGAAATCGTGGCGCTCGGCTTGCCGCCCGCAGACCCCGGGCCGCCACCGGCCGCCGCGGCCCGGCCGCTCTCCGATGCCGCTGCCGCTGCCGACGTCAAGGCCGACGACGCCGACGCCAGAGCAGACGACGACGACGGGATGCTGCCACCCCAGGCCTGGCGCGAGCTGCTGCACCGCAGCGATGTCGTGGTGCTGGACAACCGCAACCACTTCGAATACCGGCTCGGCCACTTCAGCAACGCCGTCGACCCGGGCGTGCACAACTTTCGCGACTTCGCCGACTACGTGCAGCAGCAAGCCCCCGGCTGGATCGCGGCCGGGCAGCCCGTGGCCATGTATTGCACCGGCGGCATACGCTGCGAGAAGACAGCCCCCTGGATGCGCAGCCTGGGCCTGCAGGTGTTGCAACTACAAGGCGGCATCCTGAACTACTTCGAACGACTGCCCGACGCCCAACGCGACTGGCAGGGCGAGTGTTTCGTCTTCGACAAGCGCATCGCCATCGACACGCAGCTGCACGAAACCGCCACCACCGCCGAACAGGTGTTCGACGCCCGGCATCCCGACGAAGCCTGGCGGCTGCAGCGCGCGCGCCGCCTGCAGCAAGCCGGCGGCTGAGCCCAGCCGTGGCGCGCCCGCTACCCGACTGGGAGCCGCCCATGCGCGACGGCGTCAACGCCAGCCGCGTGGCCGTGGCGGCGGGCCCCTGGGCCACGGTGGCCGCCTTCCTGCAAGCCCGCATGCCGATGGTGCCCGACTGGCCTGCACGCCTGCTGCAGGGCCTTGTGCTCGATGCGCAGGGGCAGGCGCTACAGGCCGATGCAGCTGCGCATGCCGGCGCGGTGCTGTGGTACTGGCGCCAACCGCCGCCCGAACCGCGGGTGCCGTTTGAAGTGGAGCTGCTGTTCCAGGACGAACAGCTGGTCATCGTCGACAAACCACATTTCATGTCGGTGACACCCGGGGGGCAGCACCTGCATGAAACCGTGCTGGTGCGCATGAAGCGGCAGCTGGACATCAGCACCTTGGTGCCGATGCACCGGCTGGACCGCGAGACCGCGGGAGTCATGGCCTTCGTCGTGCAGCCGCAGTCCCGCAACGCCTACCAAGGGCTGTTGCGTGAACAGCAGGTGCACAAGGTGTACGAAGCGGTGGCACCCTGGCGCGCCGAGCTGCAGCTGCCCCAGGTTCACAGCAGCCGCCTGATCAGCCAGGACGGTGACGGCTTCATGCAGATGCTGACGCTGCCGGGTGAGCCGAATGCGCACACGCGCATCGAATTGATCCAGCGCTGGCTCGCGACTGACGCCGCCGGCGGCAACGATGCAGCGCAGACGCTGGCGCACTACCGGCTGACTCCGCTGACCGGCCGCAAGCACCAGCTGCGGGTGCACCTGAGCGAACTGGGCATGCCCATCGTGGGCGACCGCATCTACCCGCGGCTGTGGCCGCAGCCGCCGGCTGGCGCTGTGCCCGACTACGCGCAGCCGCTGCAACTGCTGGCACGTGAACTGGCCTTCACCGACCCCCTCACCGGCCACCCGCGCCACTTCGTCAGCCGCCGACGTTTGCAGTGCGTGCCGCAGACGGTTTCGCAGGGTGATTAGCATCACGGGCATGTGGTCCCGAAGCCCGCCCTCCGTCGCTGCAAACCTCCCAGGAGCGTGGGCGGCAGCGGCCCTGCTGCTGGCTGGTGTGGCGCACGCCGCGGACGACAAACCCGTGGAAGTGCACCACCGCCTGTCGCCTCCGCAGGCCGTGGCGCTGACGCTGGACGCCTGCGGCGGCGCCTACGACAAGCGGCTGATCGAGTTGCTGGTGCAGCTGCGCGTGCCCGCCACCTTGTTCGTCACCAGGCGCTGGCTCGACCGCAACGCCGGGGCGGTGCAGGACATCCGGCAGCACGCCGAGCTGTTCGAATTCGAGAACCACGGCCGCGCGCACGTGCCCGCGGTGGTGGGCGGACGCGACCAGCGCCTGTACGGCATGGCCGTGCAGCCCGACACCGAGGCGCTGCGCGCCGAGATCACCGGCGGCGCCGATGCCATCAAGGCCATCACCGGCCGCGCGCCGCGCTACTTCCGCGGCGCCGGCGCAACCTACGACGCGCAGGGCCAGGCCATGGTGCAGACCCTGGGCTACCGCATCGCCGGCTTCAGCGTGAACGCCGACGGCGGCGCCACCTACCCGGCATTTGTGGTGGCATCGCGCTTGAAAAGCGTCAAGCCCGGAGACGTGGTCATCGCGCACATGAACCACCCGGCCAGCGGCACCGCCGAAGGCTTTGCGCGTGCGCTGCCCGAACTGCTGCAGCGCGGCGTGGTGTTCGTGAAGTTGTCTCAAGGCATGCTGGTGGCCCCGTGAAGTCGCCTGCGCCGCCGATGATCGAATGTGTGGACGCGCCAGACGACGCGCTGCGCCAAGCCATTGCCGCGCCGCTGCTGCAGTTCAACACCGCGCTGGCGGGCGTCAGCGGCCACCGCCACCTGGCGCTGGTGCTGCGCGACGACGCCGGCGCCGTGCAAGGCGGCCTGTGGGGCGCCACCGGCCATGGCTGGCTGTACACGCAGATGCTGGTGGTGCCCGAGGCGCTGCGCGGCAGCGGCGTGGGCCGCCTGCTGATGCTGCAGGCCGAGGGCCTTGCAGTGGCGCGCGGCTGCCACCACGCCTGGTTGGATACGCAGTTCGGTGCGCGCAGCTTTTACGAGCGCCTGGGCTACGCCGTGTTTGGCGAGTTGCCCGACTACCCACCGGGCTTCACGCGCAGCTTCCTGCAGAAAAGCATCGGGGCGGCCTGAGCCGCCCCGATGAACAGCAGGTCACCCTGCCAGGTTCAACAGCCGGCGGCTGCGCGCCGCCCTTGCATCACTTGTACTCCGACACCACTTTCCAGCGGTTGTCTTGCAACTGCGACATGCGCGACGCGTTGCTGCCCAGGCGCTTGGTCGGGCTGAACGTCGACTCGGCACTGCCAAACATGTCGGGCGGCACCACCAGCGTGTCCATGGCCTTGATGAACGTGTCGGTGCTCAGGTTTGCACCGGCCTTGCCGGCGGCCTTGGCAAAGGTGTCGATCACGGAGTAGCCGTAGACCGAGAACACCGTCGGGTCTTCGTTGTGCTTGGTCTTGTACTTGTTGGCCCAGAAGCGGATGGGCTGCGACGCGTCGTCGGTGTAGGGGTTGGCCACCGTCATCGTGGCGTACAGGCCGTTCATGGCCGGCCCACCCAGCTTGTGGATGAGGTCGGTGTAGGCGGCGCTGCTGCCCATGAAGGTGGGGTTGAAGCCCATGCGGCGCGCGGTGCCGATGGTGCCGATGGTCTCGCGGATGATGGTGCCCAGCACGACGAAGTCGCACTGCGACGAGGCCAGCTTCTGCATCTGTGACGAGAAGTCGGTGGCGCCACGCTTGAAGCTGGTCTTGTCGGCCATTTCCATGCCGATGCTCTTCAGCCCCTCTTCGGCGCCACGCACCACTTCCAGGCCGAACTCGTCATCCTGGTACACCGTGCACACCTTCTTGGCGCCCTTTTCCTTCACCAGCTTGGGCAGCGCTCCCTTCATCTGGTCGAAGTAGGTGGCGGCAAAGCTGTACTTCAGCTTGTGAAAGGGCTCGTACATCTCGCGCGCGGCCGTCACCGGGAAGAAGTTGATCACGTTCTTCTCGAATTGCACCGGCATCGCGGCCATGTTGCCCGCCGTGCCCAGGTGGCCCACCATGGCGAAGATCTTGTCCTGGTTGACCAGCTTCTGCGGCCAGAACGGCGTTCTTGGGGTCGTACTTGGCGTCTTCGACGATCAGCTTGAGCTTGCGGCCGTTGATGCCGCCTTGTTCGTTCACCTCGTCCACGCGCAGCATCATGCCCAGCCGAATCTGCTTGCCGAAACCGGCCAGCGGGCCCGACAGATCTTGAATGGAACCGAGCACGATTTCGTTCTTGCTCACGCCCTGGCTCTGGGCCAGCGCAGCGCCAGTGGCGGCCAGTGCAAGGGTGGCGCCGATCAGGGTCAGCTTCAGTTTCATGGCTTGTGTCTCCGGGGGTAAAGAGGGGCGGAAAAGGGGTTGCGGGCGGTGTTCAAACGGTGGCGGGCGTGCTGGGTTGACAGGGATTGCCGCCGACCTCAGCGGTACATGGCCTCGATCTGCGGCTCGTACTTGGTCTGCACCAGCTTGCGTTTGAGCTTCATCGTCGGCGTGAGCTCTTCGTCTTCGGCGCTGAGTTGGGTGTCCAGAAGCCAGAACTTCTTGATCTGCTCGACGCGGGCAAACTTCTTGTTCACGCGGTCCAGTTCGGCCTGGATCAGCGCCTGCACCTCGGGTGCATGCGTCAGGCTGGCGTAGTTGGAGAACGGCACGTCGTTGTCCTGTGCGTACTTCTCGACGTTTTCCTGGTCGATCATGATGATCACCGTGAGGTACGCGCGCTTGTCGCCGATGACCACCGCGTCGGTGACGTAGGGCGAAAACTTCAGCTCGTTTTCCAGCTCGCTGGGCGTGATGTTTTTGCCACCCGCGGTGATGATGATGTCCTTCATGCGGTCGGTGATGCTGAAGTAGCCCTCAGCGTCCACCACACCCACGTCGCCGGTATGCAGCCAGCCATCCTTGTCGATGGTTTCGGCCGTCTTCTCGGGCTGGTTCAGGTAGCCCATGAAGACGTTGGGCCCGCGCACCAGGATCTCGCCAGTGGCCGGGTCGAGCCGGACCTCGTTGTACTGCGCCGCCGGGCCGATGCTGCCGGGCTTGATGCGCTGTGCCGGCACGCCGGTGGCGGCGCCGCAGGTTTCGGTCATGCCCCAGACCTCGAGCATCGGCAAGCCCAGCGCCAGGTACCAGCGCACCAGATCGGGTGAGATGGGCGCTGCACCGGTGACCAGAAAGCGCGCCCGGTGGATGCCGATCAGCTTGCGCACGTTGTTCAGCACCAGCGCCTGCGCCAGCTGGAACTGCAGCTTCAGCCCGGCAGGCACTGGCTGGCCCGTCAGCACGCGGTCGGCCACGCGCTGCCCCACGCCGATGGCCCAGGCGTAGGCCGCCTGCTGCAGCTTGCTGGCTTCCTTCAGGCCGATCATCACGCCGGAATAGAACTTCTCCCACACGCGCGGCACGGCAGTGAAGACCGTGGGTGCGATCTCGCGCACGTTCTCGGGCACGGTGTCGGGGTTCTCGACGAAGTTGAGCTTGGCCCCGGTGTAGAGCGAGAAGTACTCACCGCCCAGACGCTCGGCGATGTGGCACAAGGGCAGGAAACACATGCACTCGTCGCTGTCGTCGCGCGAGATCAGCGTGTTGTAGCCGCGCACCGTGTACACCAGCCCACGGTGGCTGTGCATCGCTCCCTTGGGCTTGCCGGTGGTGCCCGAGGTGTAGACCAGGATCGCAAGGTCTTCGGGCTTCACCGCGGCCACCCGCTGCTCGATGGCCTGCAGGTGCTGCGCCAGGTGTTCACGGCCCAGAACCCGCAAGGCGTCCAGGCCGATGACCTGCGGGTCGTCCAGCTGGTGCAGGCCTTCCATGTCGATGACGACGATCTTGCTCAGCAGCGGCAGCTGGCCGCGCACTTCCAGCGCCTTGTCCAACTGCTCGTCGTCCTCGACGATCAGCACCGTGGTGCGCGAGTCTTCACACAGGTAGTGCACCTGCGACGCGGCATCGGTGGGGTAGATGCCGTTGGACACACCGCCGGCGGACAGCACCGCAAGGTCGGCCAGCACCCATTCGACGGTGGTGTTGGACAGGATGGATGCGGTCTGACCGGGCGCAAAACCCAGCGCCATCAGGCCGTGCGCCATCTCGCGCACCGCGTCGCCCGTCTGCTGCCAGCTCCAGCTGCGCCAGATGCCCAGGTGCTTCTGGCGCATCCAGGTCTGGGCGCCGCGCTGCTGCACACCGTTCCAGAACATCGCCGGGATGGTGTCGCCCGCCAGCACCACCTGTTGCTGCGGTTGGATGTGGGACAGGTCCCAGAGCTGGCTCATGGCGGCAGGCACCCGGTATAGCTCCTTCTCCCTGGCAGGGAGAAGGCTGGGATGAGGGTCGGGAGAGGGACCCGTTCAACTGACCTCGCTTGCAAAGCACTCATCGCCAGTTCTTCTTCTTTTTCCAGCGCCGGTCGGCGCGCACGCCTTCGGCCTTCATGCCCAGGTAGAACTCCTTGATGTCGTCTTTTTCGCGCAGGTTGTCGCAACTGTCTTCCATCACGATGCGGCCGTTCTCCAGCACGTAGCCGTAGTCAGAAGCGTTCAGCGCCATGTTGGCGTTTTGCTCCACCAGCAAGAGCGTGGTGCCGCGTTCGCGGTTGATGCGCACCACGATCTCAAAGATCTCCTTGGTCAGCCGCGGCGACAGGCCCAGGCTGGGTTCGTCCAGCAAGATGAGCTCGGGGTTGGCCATCAGCGCGCGGCTGATCGCCAGCATCTGCTGCTGGCCGCCCGACAGCAGCCCGGCGTCTTGCGCCGCGCGTTCGCGCAGGATGGGGAAGTAGCCAAACACACGTTCCATGTCGCGCGCCACGCCGTCGCGGTCGCGCCGCGTGTAGGCGCCCATCAGCAGGTTGTCGCGCACGCTCAGCAGCGGAAACACCTCGCGCCCTTCGGGCACGTGCATCAGCCCGCTTTGCACGATGGCCGCCGGGTCTTGCGCCGTGATGTTGACGCCCTTGAATTCAACCGTGCCCTTGCGCGGGTCGATGATGCCGCTGATGGTTTTCAGGATCGTCGTCTTGCCGGCGCCGTTGCTGCCCAGCACGGTGGCGATCTCGCCACGCTTCACGCGCAGGCTGACGCCGCGTATGGCCTTGATGGGGCCGTAGGCGCTCTCGACGTTCAACAGTTCGAGGATCGGCCGCTCGGCCGGCGCGCTGGACTGCGGGGCGCTGGCTGCGAGGCTTGCAGACGCGTTCATGCGTTCACCTTGGACATCGCGGCGCCAGCCGGTGTCTTGAGCCGCCGCAAGCCCGACATGTCGTCGACACTGCCCAGGTAGGCCTCGATCACGCCCGGATGGCGCTGCACCTCGGCCGGCGTGCCAGTGGCCAGTTCTTCGCCCTGGCTCATGGCCAGCACGCGGTCAGACACCTTGGACACCAGGCTCATGTCGTGTTCGACCATCAGCACAGTGATGCCCAGCACGTTCTTGATGTCGGCAATCCAGAACGCCAAGTCGTCGGTCTCTTCGACGTTCAGGCCCGACGAGGGCTCGTCCAGCAGCAACAGGCGCGGCTCGGTGCACAGCGCGCGCGCCATCTCCACCACCTTGCGCACGCCGTAGGGCAAGCCGGCCACCATCGAGTCGCGGTGTTTCTGCAGGTCCAGGAACTCGATCACCTCTTCCACCTTCAGCCGCGCCTGCTGCTCGGCGGCGCGCGTGGCCTGGGTGAACAGCAGCTCGCTCCAGAACCCGGTGGCGCGGTGCGTGTGGCGGCCGATCAGCAGGTTTTGCAGCACGGTGGCGTGCTCGAAGAGTTCGATGTTCTGGAACGTGCGAGCAATGCCCAGGCCGGCGATCTGGTGGGGCGGCTGCTCGGTGAGGCGCAGCACGCCATCGGGCGCGGCGTAGTCGATGGTGCCGGTGGTGGGCGTGTAGATGCGGCTGATGAGGTTGAAGACCGTTGTCTTGCCGGCGCCGTTGGGGCCGATGAGCGTGAACACCTCGCCGCGCCTGACGTCGAAACTGACCTTGTTGACGGCCAGCACGCCGCCAAAGCGCACGCTGAGTTCGCGCGCCGACAGCAGCACTTCGGGAGCCAGGGTGGAGGGTGCGTTCATCTCAGACGATCGGACTTCTGGAACGACTTCTGGCGCTTGAACAGGCCACGGCGGTAGAACGGGAACAGTTGGAACCAGGTGCGCACCTTCAGCCAGCGGCCATACAGGCCCATCGGCTCGAACAGCACGAAAGCGATCAGCACCAGGCCGTACACGGTGCCCTGCAAACCCGTGGCCTGACCGATGGCGGCGGGCAGCACGTCCTTGGCCAGCGCAATCAGCTGGGGCATCACGATCAGGAAGATGGCGCCCAGAAAGGCGCCGTGCACCGAGCCCAGACCCCCGATGACCACCATCAGCAGCAGGTCGATGCTCTGCACGATGCCGAACTGGTCGGGTGACAGGAACTGGATCTTGTGCGCATACAGCGCGCCGCCCAGCCCGGCCAGTGCCGCCGACAGTGCAAACGACATCGTCTTGTAGCGCGCCAGCTGGATGCCCATGCTCTGCGCCGAGATTTCCGAATCGCGGATGGCCACGAAGGCGCGGCCGGTCGACGAACGCAGCAGGTTCAACACCGCCAGCGTGGACAGCACCGTGATCAGCAGGCACAGGAAATAGAACTCGGCCGGCGTGTCGAGCTTCCAGCTGCCGATGGCCGGGGGCTTCACCGACAAGCCCGCATTACCGCCCGTCACGTGCTCCCAGCGCGCCAGCGCTTCTTCGACGATGAAGCCGAACGCCAGCGTGGCCATGCCCAGGTAGATGCCCTTCACGCGCAAAGCGGGCAGCCCCACGACCACCCCCACCGCGGCCGACAGCAGGGCCGCCGCCACCAGCGCCAGCGGGAACGGCACGCCGGCATTCACCATCACGGCCTGCGTGTAGGCGCCGACACCCAGAAAGGCCGCGTGCCCCAGCGAAAACAACCCCGTGAAGCCGGCCAGCAGCATCAGCCCCAGTCCGACCACGGCATAGATCAGCACAAAGGTGACCTGCGCCAGCCAGTACTCCGGCACCACCCACGGCGCGGCCAGCAGCGCCAGCGCCAGCGCGCCGTACCAGAACCGGTGGCCGCCGTGTTTGGCCAGGCGGATGTCCTGGTCGTAGTCGGTCTTGAAGATGTAGCGCATCGGGGGGCTTGATTAGACCTTCTTGCGCAAGGTGTCGCCGAACAGCCCGTTGGGCTTGAGAACCAGCATCAGCAGCACCACGATGTAGGGCGCGATGTCCTTGAAGCCTTCGGGCAGATAGAAGCCCGACACCGCTTCCACGATGCCGATCACCAGCCCACCGACGATGGCCCCGGGCAGGCTGCCGAAACCACCCACCACCGCCGCCGGAAAGGCCTTCAAACCGATGAAGCCCATGTTGGCGTGCACGAAGGTGATGGGCGCCAGCAGCAGCCCGGCGATGGCGGCCACGCCCGCTGCCAGGCCCCACACGAGCCCGTTCAACCGTTTTACCGGAATGCCCATGTAGTACGCCGCCAGCTGGTTCTGCGACGAGGCCTGCATCGCAATGCCCAGCGTGCTGTACCTGAACAGCGCAAACAGCGCCACGCACAACACCGCGGTGGAACCGATCACCACCAGCTGCTCGGCCGACATCACCAGCGCACCGGCGCGCAGCACCTGGCCGGCATAAGGGACCGGCAGCGTGTGGGTGTCGGTGCCGACGTCGGGGATCATCGTGATCAGGCCGCGCAGCACGTAACCCACGCCGATGGTGAGCATGACGATGGAAAAGGCCGGCTGCCCCAGGATGGGCCTGATGACGGCACGCTCCACCAGCACCCCCAGCCCCATCATCGCGATGATGGCCGACGGCACCGCCAGCCAGTACGGAAAGCCCAGCGCCGTCATGGCGGCCAGGCCGGCAAACGCGCCCACCATCATCAGGTCGCCCTGCGCGAAGCTCACCGTTTCGGTGGCCTTGTAGATGAGCACGAAGCCCAGCGCGATGAGCCCGTAGATGCAGCCTTGTGCGATACCGCTGATAAGCAGCTGGATCAGTTGCAACGGGAAAGTCCTTGGCAAGGGTTCACCCGCACGGTGTGTGCGGCGGCCACAGCGGCTGCGAGATTTTGGGGTGGCCTCGGTCGTTTCTCGATTGGGGTTTATCGCAGGCCTGAACGAGGGGTGCAGACCCCGTCGCTCAGTCTTTCGGTGTCCACGGCGACAGCCGCACCGCCGTAGCGATCACCGGGCCGCTGCGCCGAACTGCACTTCCATCTCGCGCCGCACCGCGTAAGCTTTGGTGCCGGTGTCCATGGCCACGTCGGCCCAGCTCAAGCTCTGGCCTTTCTTCACCGGCCGCAGCACCTTCACCTGGTGCGCCAGGCCCAGCGGCAGGCCGCCGATCTGAAGCGACGTGGCGGCAGGCAGCAGCTTGCCCCACACGGTGTAGCCGCCCTCGCCGTCCAGGATGTCGCCGGGCGCCAGGTCGCGCTTGGCGGTGGCCACCACGTCGGCGTTCCAGCCCTGCGCCACGCCCGTGGGTTCACCACGCAGCATCACGCTGGCCACCGAGTACCCCACCTCCAGGCCGATGAGATGCCAGCGCTTGTACAGCGTGAAGTAACGGCCCGTGGGGTCGGTGTGGGCGTTGTATTCCTCGAAGCAGTTGCGGATGTAGTCGGTCTCGCCTTCCACTGTCACCCACACGCCCATGCGGATGTCGTACGGGATCTTGCGGCCGTTGGCTTCCAGCGACGAGATCACCTCCACCATGCCCTTCTTTTCCAGTACGCCGCCCTCGCTGATGGGGCGGGTGACGTAGGGAATGTCCTCCACGCTGGCCGGTGGGTAGAGCAGCCCGTTGCTGGGCACGGCCAGGCCGGTGGCGTTGGCCACCGCGGTGCTTTCGATGCTGGGCTTGCTGCCGTCCAGGAAGCTGTTGAACATCTTCGGGTTCAGGCCGCCGCGAGCCGCCTGTTCGGGCGTCAGGCCATAGTTGCCCCACACGGTGTCGGGCGTGCTTTCGCAGAAGTGCGGCAGCCATTTGTGGCCGCGGCCCGCGGCCACCACCGGGAAGCCGCAGGTGCGCGCCCAATCCACCAGGTCGCAGATCAGCGCCGGCTGGTCGCCATAGGCCAGCGAATACAGCACGCCGGCTTGCTCCGCCCGGCGCGCCAGCAGCGGGCCGCAGAAGGCATCGGCCTCCACCGTGACGTTGACCACGTGCTTGCGCTGTGCAAATGCTTCCAGGCAATGGTCCACCGCAGCCACCGGGTTGCCGGTGCATTCGACGATGACGTCGATGGCCGGGTGGCGCACCAACGCCTGCCAGTCGTCGCCGACATGCGTGTTGCCTTCGCGCAGTGCGGCATCCAGGCTGGTGGCCTGCACACGCTGCGCCTCCCAGCCCACCCGTTCGAGGTTGCGGCAGGCGGCCTCGGGCGACAAGTCGGCGATGCCCACCATATGGATGCCCGGCGTGCGCGGCACCTGCGCCAGGTACATGCTGCCGAACTTGCCGGCACCGATGAGGCCGACGCGGATGGGGCGGCCCTGGGCGGCGCGTTGTTGCAGTTTGTGGTGTAGGTTCATGGGAGCTCGTGGTGGTGTTGAAGGCCGCCTGCGGCGGGCCCCGTGTGCCGGCTGGGCAGCGCCGTTACTTGAGCACCTTGCTGCTGGCAGCCGCCTGGTAAAGAGCCGCTGCGTCAGCGGGCAGCAGGAAGCCGGCCTCGACCGCGCGCGCGGCCGCGCGCTGCACGGCCAGCAGATAGCCTTCGTGGTTGCGGTAGCGTTCTTCCAGCGACAGGCGCGGGTCGCCCCGCGACTCACGCTCGGTCTTGGTGCGCGCAAACGGCACCATGCCGCCCACGTAGTTGCAAATCTGCCCTTCGTGGAAGGGCCTGGCACCGCCGGCGGTGATGTTCCAGCCCAGGTAGGTGCCCAGCGGTGCATCGGCCAGCACCACCGGCACGCCACCGAGTTCATTGCCGTCGGCGTCGACCTTGGGCGCGAACATCGGCAGCACCTGCTTGATGCGCGGCGGCGCCAGCGTGGGCACGCCGGAGCCGTCCAATGCGTTGAACTGCGGGCCCCAGTCCAGGTCGTGCACCGGCATGATGAAGTCGGGCTCGGGCAGCGTGGCACGCAAACCAGGCAAGGTGGGGAAACCCAGCGCCTGTTTGTGCGCCGGCACCAGCGCGCCTTGGCGCAACAGCGGCCATCGGCTGGGCGGTGGCGGCGTGCCCTGCATCACCCAACGCTTGAAATGGTGGCGGATGGCATTCACGGTTTCCTTGTGCGGCATGGGGTTGGCCGGCAGCACGCCAGTGCCGAAGTTGTTGCCGGGGCAGCTGGGCCCCACCGTCGGCAAACCCACACCGGGCAGGCTGCTGTCAAAGCCGCCCGCACCGCCGCCGTGGCTGGAACTGGCGATGTAGTAGCGGCGCACCGTATCGGGCAGCGGCAGGTCGGCCTTGGCGTCAGTGCCGATCCATTCCGGCGTCAGCTTTAGCGCCCACACCTCGGCCGATCCGAAGTGCTCCACCACCTTGGGGCAGGTCTTGCTGGCGGTGCAACGGTCCAGGATGCCGGCCTCTTTCACGCCACCCGGAAAGCCGCGCACCGGGTCGGGCGCGGGCAACCACCACTGCGGGCCTTCGCTGCCGGCCTGGTACAGCTCCAGCACGCCGTCGGGCTGCGCCCAGCGGAAGTTCAGCGCGATGCGCCGGCCGGCGATGATGGGCCACAGCCCGTCGTGCACCTGCGCCCCGTTTTCGCCCTGGTTGAACCCCATGTGCAACCAGCCACGCAGGAAGTTGCCCGACTGCGAAACGCCGCGGCCGATGCTGTGCGTGATGGCCGCTTGGCCACTGGCCGCCAGGGGGTTGGCGGTGCCGCTGTCATCAGCGCGGGCGGTCTTGAAAAACTGCCCCACATCACGCCAGGCTGCAAAGCCCGCACCCAGCACATAAGGGTCGGCCGCGGTGAACACCACCTGATACAGGCGCTTCGCATCGAAGCCCGTCTTCAGGCAGATCTGCGTGGCGTCGGGCGTGCCCGGGAAGGGGTTGCCGGCATCGCATTTGGCCCAGGCCCATTGGTCGGCAGGAACCACCTGCTCGTCGGTGACGCGGCCGTTCTGGTCTTCGCCAGCCCGCGACACCAACCGCGCCTTCGTGGTGTCCAGGCTCAGCGGCTTGTAGGGCACCGGGTTGGTCTGCACCATCAGCGCTTGCGACGCCGGGCCGCTGCGGTTGACGATGCGGCCGAAGACCTCACCGGTGATGCGCTCGCCGCCCGCGCCACGCGCCACGGGCAGCTGCAGCCATTGCATGCCGGCCACGGAAGCGGTGGGCCGCACCGCCGTGGCGCCGGCGTTGTCGCCCTGCCACGCGCTGCCCAGCAGCACGTCGCCGGCGCTGCTTTCGGCCGCCGCCATGGGGTAGTTGCGGCCGCGGTTGGGCACGTCGTGCCACATCAGACCGCTGGCCGCCTTCATGTCCACCGGCTTGACGAGCAGGAAAGTCGCGACATAGCGCAGCTTGCCGTCAGCGTCCTTGGCCCCTTCGATGTCCTGTATCAGCGCATTGCCGGGGAGCTTGGGGTCCAGCTCGCCAAAGGCGCGGCCGGCGACTTGTTCGTAGGCCAGGCCGGCGCCACCGGCCACCGGCAACGTTTCGTCGATGACGATGCGGGTTACACGCGCTTGCGTCACTGCGGTGCAGGCCAGCAGCGCCACAGCCAGCACGCCGTGCGGCCAGGCAGCGGGCGCCAATGGGGCGCGCATGAGGCGGCGCATCAAGCCGCCACCGCCAGTGGCTCGAGCGAGGTGACCAGCGCGCTGGCCGGCATGCCGTCTTTCCACGGCAGCTGCACCGGGTAGGGCTTGACCAGGCAGTCGTCAGGCAGGCAATCGATGGGCGTGAACCCGCGGTGCGCGATGTACTCGGGCCGCCTGTGGCGCTGGATGTGGTTGCTGACCGCACACAGGCTGAGGTAGACCGCGACGCGGTTCCACGGCGACAGGTTGCTGGTGCTGGCGTGCACCAGACAGGAATGGAACAGAATCATCGAACCCGCCGGGCCCTTGGGCGAGACGATGCCCCCGTTCTTGCCCCCCGCACGCTGCACCAGTTGCGTGATGAGCGCGTTGTCCACCGTCCACAGCGGATAACTGGTGGTGGTGAGGTCGTGCTTGGCGTCGATGACGCCCTTGCGGTGGCTGCCCGGGATGAACATCAGCGGGCCGTTGTATTCGTTCACGTCGTCCAGGAAGATGGCCACGTTCATCGCGCGCTCGGTGGGCATCAGGTCGTCGTTCTTCCAGGTGCCGTAGTCCTGATGCCACTGCCACACGTCGCCTTCGAAGGCCATCTTGCCGTTGATCTTGAACTGGTGCATGTACAGCTCTTCACCCAGCAGTTCTTCCACCGGCTGCACCATGCGCGGGTGCCGCGCCAGGCGCGCGAAGGGCTCGCTGTACAGATGCGCCGCGAAGCTGGTGCGCACCGCTTCGCTGCCCCTTTCGCGCACGTTGTAGGCCTCGCGGCGGGCGTACAGCGCGGGCACGGCGTCGAGCAGCGTGTGCACCTCTTCGGGCTGGAAGAGTGCGGGGAAGAACAGGTAGCCGTCGGTGTCGAAGGCGTCGCGCTGGGCAGGGGTGAGCTTCATGGGTCGGGTCTCCTGGGCTTGATGGTCAAGGGCGGGGGTGATTCAGGCGCTGCGCCATGGTCAGCCCCGCCTGATGTGCGTGGGCGGCCGCGGCGGCCGCGGCGGCCTCGGCGTCGCCGCGCGCCACCGCCTGCGCGATGGCTTCGTGTTCGTCCCACACCGGCTGACGCAGCCGGTGGTGCTGCAGCACCGCGCCCATGGCGCGCCGGATATGGGCCCAGTGGATCTGCGCACTGCGCTCGATGAACGGGTTGCCGCTGGCCGCATACAGCGCGCGGTGAAAGTTGATGTCGGCGTCGATCAAGGCCTGCACATCACCGCTGCGACGGGCCGCGCGGCCGGCCTTCAGCAGCGCCGCCGGCAGCACCGCCTGCCGCTCGGCCGCCAGACGGGCCGCCAGGGCATCCAGCGCGCCGCGCACCTGATAGGTGTGCACCACCCGGGCCGTGTCCAGCCCCGTCACCTGCAGGCCGCGACCGGGCGCGACTTCCAGCAGGCCTTCGTTCTTCAGCAGGCGCAGCGCCTGCAGCACCGGCTGGCGTGAGACGTTCAGGCGCAGCGCCAGTTCTTCCTGCGTCAGGCGCTGGCCCGGCGCGAGGCTGCCGCTGGCGATGGCGTCCAGCACCGCGCGGTAGGCGCGGTCGACGAGGTCGGGCGCGGGGTCGAGTTGATGCAGGGCGGCGGCCATGGTCTGTATTCTGTATACAGACCATAAGGAACACCGACCGGCCCCGTCAAGCGTGAAAGCCCGCAGGCGTGGCTGGCGAAGGGTCGGTTGCGCCCTGGCGACCGTCATCTGCAGACCGCGTGGCGCCCTGCTGCAAGGCTCGTCTCACGACCGCAGCCTGCAGAATCAAGCGAGTGTCCGGGCCCAGCGACGCAGCTCCGCGCTCGGCTGGCCAAAGCTGACGAGCGCGATGTCCAGGCCCTGGCGGCCGACCGCGCGCATGGCCTGTTCAATGGCGGCGCGGATCCAGCGCTCGTCATTGCCGAAGGCTCCACCGCCCAGCAGGGTCAGCAACACCTGGCTGGAAACACCGCGCTGGGCGTTCAGCACCGCCGCCCACAGCGTGGCTTCATAGGCGGCTTCCAGCACCAATGTGGCCAGCGGCGCCCAGGGGGCCGTTTGAGCGCCGGCCCAGCGGTGGTAGGCCACCGGCAATGCCGAGCAGAAGGCCTGAGAGACCACGGGCCCGGGTGGGGTGGTGCCGTCGGTGACTTCGACGTCCCAGTGCAGGCCGATGCTCAGGCACCCGCGCAAGGCATCGCGGCCGCCCTCGTCGAGCGTCTGCACATGCTGCGACATGCGCGCGACACCCTGTGCAGTGAACAGCGCGTAGCCATTGCGCATGGACCACAGCGCTTCAGGCGGCGCACCCAGCGCGCGCGCGATCGCTGAACCCAGCCCGGCGAAGCCGTCCAGTTGTCGCCCACGCGTCTGACCCGCAACGCCTCCCACGGATGCCCAGTAGTTGCGGTAGATCGTGGCGGCACCGGCGGCGATGGCGCATGCCGGGCCCTGGGTGCGGTCATCTTCATAGCAGGCGACGCCGTCTTCGGGCGTGACATCGGGCCCGATCATTTCCAGCAGGTTGAATTGCGAGGCCACCTGGAACAACGCACCGGCGCAGGCCGCCCGGGCATGCAGCGCACGCACGTCGCCCTGCACAACCCTCACCGCTGGACGCCCGGGCACCGGTGCCGCCGCAGCAGCACGCCGCCGTAGCGTGGCCAAGGAGACCAGTTCCAGCGTGCCGACCCCAAAGCGTCGGCCATTCACCTTCGACGTCAGGTGCGGTCCTTCCAGCACGATTTGCCGACGCGTGGCTTCGTAGCCGGCAGGCCCGGTCAACTCCCTGAATCCTGTCAGATGCTCGAACCAGTCCATGGCCACCCCTCTCCATTCGTTCCCCTGCCGGAATGATGCGCCAGCGACGCCGTTGCAGCACCCTGCAGGCGCGATGCCAGGCCAACGGCGTCGTGTCCGGTCTTCACGACCCTTTGCGTCCTTGCTGAAGAGGGCCCCCGATGGGCCTTCGTCAACACCCAGGGAGATTCACCATGACGCTTGCATCCACCCTTGCTCACCCGCACGCGCCCCCAGCGCTGCACAAGGTAGACATCCTGGCCACGGCGGCGGCGCTGACGGCGGCCCTGCTGGCGGCCACCCTGCTGGGCACCAACCCCTCAGCTGCCGACGGAACCCAGGCCGCCACCGTACGGGCCATGCCGGTGCCGCTGGTGGCGGCCATCGACACCAGCGTTCCAGCTGCCGCCTCGGTGTTCGCCGGCAATCAAAGCCCTACGGAAGAGCCTGCGCCCACCTTCTGACGCGCAGCCCGCGCGGGCTGGCCGTGCAGGTTCAGCCCGCCGCGTGCATCCGCTTCACACCGGCCATCCAGCGCTGGAACGCCAGCATCTGGTCGCCGACGAACTTGCGCGTGGTGTCGTCGGTGGCGAAGGGCTGGTCGTCACCGCGGCTCAGCCAGTCCAGCACGTTCTTCAGCCCGCCGGGAACCGAGAAGTTGTATTCGGGCCTGGTGATCAACACGCCGTCGGCCTGGGTGACGCGCTCGCGGACGCGCTGGCGCAGCGCCACTCAACGTAACGCTGCAGGTCAACACTTTCATGGGCTAATGCGACAACGTCACAGCCAACGAAACCTGTTCATCCAAGAGCAAAACAATGTCGTAGATGCTGCTCTGCATGGCCAATTGCCGTGCTGCCAGCGCGCTGTCGGGGGCCTGCAGCAGCGCGCGCCACAACAGCTGCAAACGGCGCTGGCTCAGGCGCTTGCGCACCGGCAGCTTGACCAGGCCGTCGCGAAGCGCCAGCAACACCAGCGGCTGCAACTGGCGCCGGGCATCGCCCAGCCTTTGTTCGTCTTGTCCGATGCGGTTGCGCAGTTGCTCGGCGCTGTGTTGCAGCACGCGCAAGGCTATGGCGCGCACCAGTTCGCGCCGCTGCCCAGTGCTGCGCAACAGCGTGTCGGGGTGTGTGCCGTGTTCGGCGCTGACAAACTGGGCCTTCAGCGCCAGCAGCGCGTTTTCCTCTGGCGCCAGCTGCAAGGCGCGGTGGGCCAAGATGGCTGCGTCCAGAAAGCCTGTGACAGCCGCTGGCAGGTTGAATTCCAGCTGGTTGTAGGCGACCAGCGCGTGATTCGAATGCACCAGCAGGGCCTGCAGCTTCTGCAGCCGGTCATGCACAAAAGGCAGCATGCGCGCTACTCGAATTCCACCACCGGCCGTGTCTGCCCGGTGGCTTCGTCGCGCACGCTGCGGATGAAGAAGCCCTCTTCCAGCATCTCGGCCTTCAACGTGAACACCGACGTGTCGCTGCTGCCGTTCTTGACCACGTTGGTTTCCGGGTTGATCAGCAGGCTCTGGATGGTGGTGCTGTCAACGACGGTTTGCGACGTCACCACCTTCAGTACGTCTTCAAGGCTGCTGCGGAAGAGTTCGTTGCCGGGATTGAACTTCTTGTACAGCTCCATCAGGTTCTCCTCCACCAGGGTCTGCTCGAACAGCTGGGCCCAGAAACGGCGCACGATCTCGCTGGGTTGCGACGGGTCGGGGTTGTCTCTGAGCTGTTGCCAGAAGGCTAGGGCCACGCCTTCAATGGGAACGGCGCGCGCCGTGGCGTGTGCAGTGCCGGCGCTTTTGGAGGCGGCTTTGGTGGTGGATCTCCGGGCGGCTGGCTCGTTGGCCGGGGCCGCCGTCTTGCTGCTTCGAACCGTGCCAGGGCCCGCGGGTGCGGCCGGTGCTGCGGGTACGGCGGCCGTGCGCCGAAAAGGGTCTTCGGCACGCGAGCGCACCACGCTGGCCACCTCTTTCAGGCGGCCCATCACGAAGCCAACGAACTTGCTGCGTTCGGTCTTGAAGCTGATGACCTGGTTGAAGCGCGCGCCCGATATCAGCACCGGAATCGTGAGTTCCATCTTCGGGATCTTGAAGCGCGGCACCGAGAAGTGCCGCAGCACCGGGTCTTGGGCGTAGACCTCGGCCAGTTGCCGCGAATGGCGGTCGGCCATTTCACGGGCCTTCACCAGTTCCATGAAGATGTAGCCGGCGTAGTCGGCCAGCGTGATGTCGGCCATGGTGCTTCAAGCGGCCAGCATGCCCAGAATCTTCTCCAGGCCAGCCGGAATCTCGTCTTGCACCGCCTTCACGTTGACGTTGAGCGAGTACTCCTTCTTCACTTCCACGTTGGTGGCGGTCTTGCGCTGGAACGACGCCGAGACTTTCATGCTCACCGGCCCCCAGCCACCCTTGACCTCAGCGTTCACACCCAGGTCGGTGGACGTGCTGGCGCTTTCCACCGAGTTGAGCTTGACGTTGAAATCGATGATGACGTGTTCGATGCGCAGCGAAGGAATGGGCAACATGGCCAACAGCGGCACGCGGATGGCCACGTCCTTGATGTCGTCGGTGCCATCGGCCTTCTTGCCGTTGTTGCGCTTGTGCGAGAAGTCGACCATCACCAGTTCCTTCTTGCCCTGGGCGTCTTCAGTGAACCCCACCTTGTTGATGAAGTCCACCGTTGCCAGCGAAGAGGCCACCTGCGCATCGACGGCAGCCTGCAGCGGGCCGCCGATCATCTTGCGGAAGTCGATGTTGTTGAGCTCGCTGACCAGGTCGGTGGAAACGGCGGCCCTCGGCGCAGGGCGCGAGGCCGCCGCACGCATGGTGCGCATCGCACCCGTGAGTTGTTGGGACACTTCAGCAGCGCTGGGGCGGGCGCTGACGGCCTCGGCAACGGCGGGACGCGCGGCGACACGTGCGCTGCGGCTGGGGGTCTTGGTGGTGGCCATGGCGTGTCCTTGGGGTGGGTTTTGCGCAGCGTGCCCGGCGGGCCGGTAGCGCGGTTGAAGGGGCAGACTGATGCTGCGCTCATGGCGCCCAGGTGATATCCCACAGGTTAGGGGCAGGGGCCGCAGCAGCCGACACCGCAAGCCGCCAGGGGTCCGGGGTCTCAGGGCGCTGCGGGCCCATGACGCCTGCGCCGAGTCGGCCCAGGGCAGACCGGCATGCGCGGTACGGCGCGGCGATTCGGTGGCGACGACGCAGCGCGCCGTCTTTCAACCCGCGACGGGGGCGCGCGGCTCAGGCCAGCGGCATGCGCAGCGTAAATCGCGCGCCCTTCCCGCGCTGGGATTCGAGCGTGACTTCGCCGCCATTGCGTTGCGTGAGCGAGCGCACGATCGCCAGCCCCAGTCCGACGCCGTCACCGCGCGCCAGTCCTTCGGGCCCCTGCCAGCCGGAGTCGAAGGCGCGCGCCCGGTGTTCGTCGCTGAATCCGCAGCCGTTGTCGACGACGCTCATCAGCATCGCGCTGCCGTGCCGGCGGGCCGACAGCTCCACCGTGCTGCCGGCAGCGCAGTACTTCGCGGCGTTGCCGACGAGGTTGCTGAACACGCGCAGCATCTGCGCATAGTCCACCAGCACGGCGTCGTCGGCCAGAGGGCCGAGCAGCAGCGAGATCTTGGCCCGCACGGCAATCGGGGCCATCGTGTCGACCACATCGTGCAGCAGCTTGGATGCCGCCACCGGCTGGGGGCGCAGTCCGGCCCCCGGAAGGTTGGTGTGCTCGAGAATCAACTCGTCCACCAGCTGCTTCATGGCCGCGGTGGCAGTCAGCAGGCGTTCCGCGATCGCCAACTGCTCGGCGCTGGCGCCGGCGCCGCGTTTCAGCGACGCGGCGCCGAGCGCGAACACTTGCAGCGGCGTGCGCAGGTCGTGGGCCACCACGGCCACCAGTTTCTCCTTGGCCAGCACCAGCTCTCGCATGTGTTCGGCTTCCTCGGCCGCGCGGCGCGCAGCCTCGCGCAGCTGCAGTTCGCGGGCAGCCGACAGCCCGAGGTGCTCGATGACTTCCAGCTCCACCGCCGTCCATGTCCTCGGTGCGATGTCGATGACGCAGAAGCTGCCGACGTTGTGCCCGTCCAGCTTCAGCGGCACCCCCACGTAGGCGCGCACGCCCAGCGAGTCCACCGTGGACACGGCCTTCCAGGACGGATTGGCGTGCGTGTCGCCGATGACCAGCGGTTCGTCGCGGCCCAGCGTCAGGTGGCAGAAGGTGCGGCCGGTCAATTGGCGCGCCGAGGCCAGGTCTGGCGCAAACCCGGACTGGCTCTTGTAGAAGTCGCGCTGCTCCGCGACGATGGAGACGAAGCTGGCCGGCGCCTTGAGCAGCAGCGCGCCCAGCCGCGTCAATGTGTCGAAGGCCTCTTCCGCCGGTGTGTCGAGCAGCCCACTGCGCTGCACGGCCGCCAGGCGCCCGGGCGAGCGGAGCAGCGCGTCCGCTTCAACGGCTTCGTCATTCATCGCCAGCTTGTGCTTCAACGGGCTGCTGGAGCGCACGCACCGCCAGCGGCCGACGCCGCACCCGTCCTGTACGTCGCGGCCCCGGAAGGCGCGCATTCGCTTCGCATCGCATCGCGCCATATGCCCTGTTGCCGGGCCGCATCAATCGGCGGCCGCAACTGTCTCGGCGATGAAGGTAGCGGCGTGCTGTTGCACCAGGCCGCACAGCGTGGTCTGTCCTGGGCGGTGGCGCTCGTAATGAACGGGGGCGCCATCCGGCGCCCGCTGGAGCTGCTGCACCGTGGCTGCTGCACCGTGGCTTGCACTGGAGGCTCCCGAAGCGGTGAGCCCGCACGGTCTCAGCCGTGCCCTGTGCCTCGATCGCCCTTTCTGCCGCCTGCCGATGTATGCCCGCTTCGACGGGCCCGCCAACGGGTGCCTGTGTGCGGGTTCGACCGACAGCTTCGGCGCGCCGAGATCAGGAGTGCGAGTGTCTCTTCGGCGTCGACAGCAAAACTTCGCGGCGGGCGAAAGCCGTTGTAGACATTGAAGCGGGCCCCCGATGGGCCTTGATCAACACCCAGGGAGATTCACCATGACGCTCGATCCACCCTGGTGCAGTGTTCGACACTGTGCCCAGCACGCGGCGCGGAGTTCGAGGGCGAAGGTTTCGCACTCGCGTCGCTGGTCGAAGACACCCACTGCGCCAGAGCCTCGGCTCCGGTGCGGCGGCCCTGACGATGGCCCGTTGTGAACACCATCTGCTTGTCGGACCCAGGCCATTCGGTTGCGAGGTGCTGCCGCACCCCGCCACGGGAGGCAGCGGTCGACCACCGCGGGGCCGCCACAAGCCATGCGCCGCGCGCTCCGCACCCGGTCCCGGAAACTCAACGACGGGGAGGGGCCCCAGGCGCAAGAGCAGCCGTTACTGCAGGGGTGCCGACGCTGCCGGCGGAACGATGATCACTGTGGTGCCTGCACCCGAGGTGCCGGTGTTGCCCTTCGCCCCTTCGAAGCCCTGGCTGCCGGTATTGCCCTTCGCGCCGGTGTCGCCGGTGCTGCCGGTATTGCCGGTATTTCCGGTGCTGCCAGTCGCCCCCGTAGCGCCCGTTGCGCCTGCCGGACCCGGTACCGCGATGACCACGGGCGCCGGAGGGGCAGAACGGTCACAGGCGACGAGCGCCAGAGGCAGAAACAGTGCCAGCGTCAGTGTGGATAGCTTCATGGGATCTCTCTTCGTGGCCGCGGCCACCATGGGTTCGGTGGTCCGCAAAGGGCGGACACCTACTGGAGTGCCCAGCTTAGTTCGACCGTGGGTACCTGCCCGTAGGACAGCGCCGCGGCGGCACGTCGGCCCAAGTCGCCAGCAACAAGCGAATGGCGCCTGGAGTTGTGAACAGGAATTTCAAACGCCCTTTTTCCTTGCCAACGGCCCCCCGGACACGGCACTGTGTGCACGTGAAGCGGTCTTTCAAGGTGGCTACGAACCGTTGAGCTGTGACAGGGCCGCCGAAAGCCGTCTTTCTCGGGTTGGACCCTCAGCTGCGACGAAACCAACGCCGCCATGCAGCAGTCGCCGTGCTAACCGCGGGCAAGCCCTGCACAGGCTCGATGCCGGCTGCGTCAACAATCGGCGCTCTTCAGGTCTTCCAAGCGCCATGAATTACATCTCTTGCTTCGGATGCATCGTGCTGACCCTGGCTGCCACGGCGGCGCAGCCCCAACCGGCCACGCCCATCAGCACCGACCCGCGCCTGGTGTGGGACCTGACCCGCCTGTTCCCCACCGATGTGGCCTGGGACACCGAACGGCTTGCACTGGGCGCCGAGATCCCCAAACTGGCCGCACTGCGAGGCAGCCTGGGCCGCGATGCAGCCACCATGCGCGCCACGTTCGAGCAGGTCTCAGCGGCCTACCTGCGCCTGGTTCGCCTGTGGGTCTATGCCAGCACCCAGACCTCCACCGCCAACGGTGACCGCCGCAACCAGGAGCGCACCGGCCTGATGTTCAGCCTGTGGGGTCAGTACTCCAGCGCGGTGGCCTGGGTGGATTCGGAGATCCAGGCCCTGGGCGCTGAGAAGGTCGCAGCCTTCCAGGCGGCCGAGCCCGGCCTGCGGCCGCAGGCCACGCGGTTGCGCCAGGCGCTGCGCCAGGCGCCGCACACGCTGGCACCGGACGTGGAAACCGCGCTGGCCGAGCTGAGCCCGCTGCTGGGCAGCTTTTCCAACACGCGCGAACTGCTTATCAATGCCGACGTCGCCTGGCCCACGCTTACCGTGGCCGGCAAGCCTGTGCGGGTGTCAGACACCGGGTACGACGAACTGCGCCGCCATGAAGACCGCGCCGTGCGCAAGCAGGCCTTCGATGCTTTCTGGAAGACCTACGGCCAGTACGAGAACACCCTCGGTGCGCTGCTGGCCCAGCGTGTAAATCAAGGTGTCATCAACGCTCGCATGCGCAAGTACCCAACGGCGGTGGCGGCATCGCTGTCAAGCGTCGAGGTGCCCGAAGAAGTCCTTCGCACGCTGGTGGCCGAAGTGAACAAGTCGCTGCCCACGCTGCACCGCTACTTCAGGCTGCGGCAGAAAATGCTCAAGCTGCCGGACCTGCACTACTACGACATCTATCCCAACCTCGTGGAGTCCAAGCGGCGCTACCCGGTGGACGAGTCATCGGCCATCACGCTGGCGGCGATGAAGCCCCTGGGCGACGAGTACCAGGACCAGCTCAAGCTGGCCCTGTCGACGCGCAGCATGCATGTGCTGCCCGCGCCGGGCAAGCGCAGCGGCGCCTACGCCACCAGTGTCTACGGGCAGACGCCCTTCATCTTCCTCAACCACACCGACAACTTCGAGAGCCTGGTGACCTTTGCCCACGAATGGGGCCACGGCATGCACTCAGTTTTGTCGCAGCGCGCCCAGCCAGCCGAGACGGCGGGTTACCCGCTGTTCCTGGCCGAGATCGCCTCCACCACCAACGAAGTGCTGTTGACCGACCACATGCTCAAGGTGGCGCCCTCGCGCGAAGAGCGCATTTTCGTGCTCAGCCAAGTGCTGGAGCGCCTGCGTGCCTCGTTCTTCCGCCAGACCATGTTCGCGGAATTCGAACTGCTGGCGCACGACGCGCAGCAGCGCGGGGAGGCCCTGTCGGGCAAGAAATTCACCGAGATGTACTGCGGCCTGCTGCGCAAGTATCACGGTGCCGATGCGGGGGTCATGACCATCGATCTGCAGTACTGCCAGGAGTGGTCGTACATCCCGCACTTCCACCGCCCGTTCTACGTCTACGCCTACGCCACCAGTGCCACGGCGGCGCAGTATTTCGGCGAACAGATTCTGGCCGGCAAGCCCGGTGCGCGCGCGAACTACCTGAATGTCTTGCGCTCGGGCAGTTCGGTGCCCCCGCATGAACTGCTGAAGAAGGCCGGGCTGGACCTGACCACGGCGCAGCCCTATGAAGCGCTGGTCCAGCGCATGAACGCGGTGCTGGATGAGGTGGAGCGACTCATCCGCTGAACAGGCAGCCGCGGCCCGTATGAGGCCGAAGGCAAATGGCAGTCGTCAGGCGGCGAGCAGCTTGGAGCAGATGCGCGATCTCCTCGTCGCGAAAGATTCAGGGTCGCCTGCGGGCTGAACCGCCTTGGCGCTCAGTTCCCCTTCACGCCGGCCTTGATCAGCAGCCCGCCCAGCGTCTCGATCTCGCCCTTGAGGTGCGCCGCCAGCGCCTCGGGGCTGGCCTGCTCGGCCGCCACCGCCGAGATGCCCATGCCATCGAGCCGGGCGCGCAAGTCGGCGTCGGTCACGGCCTTGCGCAGCGCCGCTGTCAGCTGCTCCAGCACCGGCCTGGGCGTGCCCTTGGGCGCGTACAGGCCGAACGAGATGTTGATGTCGAAACCCTGCACGCCGGCCTCGGCGATGGCCGGCACCGCCGGCAGCGAAGGCAGCCGCACCTTGCCGGCCGCGGCGTAGGCCTTGATCTTGCCCGCCTTCACCGGCGGCACGGTGCCCGAGGTCTGGTCGCACAGCACGTCCACCTGCCCGCCCATCAGGTCTGCCAGCGCCGGCCCGGTGCCCTTGTACGGGATCTCGTTGAGCTGCACGCCCAGGGCGCTCATCATCATCAGCCCGCACAGGTGCGAGGCCGAACCGACGCCGGCATGCGCCAGGTTGACCTTGGCCGCGTTGGCCCTCAGGTAGGCGACGAACTCGTTCAGATCCCGGGCTGGAAACTCGTTGCGCGCGACGATGACCATCGGCCCGCTGGTGGCGCGGCCGATGGGCTCGAAGTCCGTCACCGGGTGGTACGGCAGGCCCCTGTACATGGCCACGTTGGTCGCGTGGCTGACGTGGATCATCAGCAGCGTGTAGCCGTCGGGCCTGGCGCGCGCCACCTTGCCGGTGCCGATGGTGCCCGAGGCGCCGGCGATGTTCTCCACCAGGATCTGCTGGCCGAGCGTCTTCTGCATCGCCTCGGCGAACACGCGTGTGATGGTGTCGCCCGGCCCACCCGCCGCGTACGGCATGACCATCGTCAACGGGCGCGACGGGAAGTCCTGCGCGACGGCGCCGAAGGCCGCGCCCGCCAGCGCCAGGCACCCTGAAGTCCGCAGCAACGGACGAAAGAACCCAGGCTTCATCGGAGACTCCTGAACAAGCACATGCGGCCGCTCACGCCAGCAGCCGGCGGCGGATCTCGAGCGCTTCGAGTTCCATCAGCGGCGCAGCGCCGCCGCCGGGGATGCCCACCTGCGTGGCGTTGAGCAGCATCGAAACCATGACGTAGGTGCCCGACAGCACCGTGAGGTCGATGACGCGCTGCTCCCCCAGCATGCCCACAGCCTGCTGCCACAGCGCATCGGGCACGCGGTGGTTCAGGCTGAGTTGCACGCAGAAGTCGTAGACCAGGCGCTCGTCGTCACGCATCCCGGCGGGGCGGCAGCATTCGCGCAGGTCGGCCATCACCGCGTCGGACAAGCCGGCGCGGCGTGCGATCGGCTCGTGCGCCCACCACTCGTATTGCGCGTTGGCCAGGCGCGCCTGGATGAGGATGGCGAACTCGTTGAGCCGCTTGTCGACCGAGATCCTGAAGCGCAGGTAGTCGAGCAGATCGAAGCAGTGGCGGGCCATCTCGGGGCTGCGCAGCAGCGCGTTGTAGGGGCCACCGAGCGCGGCGCTGGACACCTTCAGGATGTCGTCGGCCAGCGGCCGAACCGCGGGCGGCAGGGCTTGGTAGGTGATCTGTTCGAGCCCTTCGGTCATTGACCATTCTAGGAATGCCGCTGCCTCGCCCGCGACAGGGACTACCCGCGCGAACGGGCCTGCGTGCGCGGCGCAGCCCCGCAGGCACAGCGCATGAAGCGGCCGTGCTGCGTGATGATCGTCGAGTCGACGAAGTTCGACCCCTGGAGCTCGCCCGGCCCGTAGCGCAGCCAACGCAAAAGGAACCAGCACATCGCGCCCGAGGTAGGGCATGGCCACGGTCAGCAGCCCGGCGATGGTGCTCAGAGGCCCGCTCGGGGCGGTCGATCGACACCCGCCGGCGCTCGGCCTTTGGGTGCAGCCGGCTGGCCCGGCCGGGCCAGCAAGGGCAGGCAGAAGCTGGGACCGGGAGGGGCGCCGGCGAGCCCGGAAACGGCAGCCTTTCAGGGCTCTGTACGCGGCATCGGGGCCGCCACGCTGAGACCAGAATCGGCACAAGGTTGGCACAACGATCTTTGTTTGGAGCGCTGCAGTGACCCACGACATGAAACAACTCCGTGATCACATCGTGTTCCTGGAGGTGGTGGACGCCCGGCATGTGCGCATGGACGCAGAGGGCTACCTGCTGGCGGCGCGCGCGGTCCGGCTGATCGTCCGACGCGAGTTGGGGATCCTGACGATGCAGGCCTTTGTCAGCGACAAACTGCCCACGCTGCAGACCACCGCCGAGAACATCCATTTCGACAGCCATGGCCGATTTGCCGACCTCGATGGCAGCGGCCAGGCCCACCGCGCCCAGGCGATTGCCGACAGCCTGATGCGCCGCCTGCTTCACCGGTGAGCCCCCGTGGCCCCTGGCCAACATGCCATCGGCCCGTCCCTGCCCCTCCTGCCCACCCGAACTCTGCATGCCTGCGATGACCCCTACCCGCAAATTCCTCAAGCGCGCCCGGGCCCATCCGCGGCTGCTGCTGGCGCTGGCACTGGTGGCGGCGCTGCTGATCGGCTTGGCGGCGCTTTATGCTCAGGTGCTGCGCGAGGCCGAGGCCCGCAAGAGCCCGGAGGCGCTGCGCTTCGAGAAGTCAGCCGGCTTGTGGCTGGACCATGAGCACACGGTGTCGCAGTTCCGGGCAGCCTTGGACGCCGGCAGTCTGGCGTCGGTGGGTCTGGCGACCAGCCCGCCCGGGCTGGTGCTCTACACCCTGAAGAACGGCGACAAGGCCAGCGCCATGGTGCCCGGCTGCAGCGCCCTGGGCTGCGCCGGCACGGCGCTGGACAAATTGGGCGACAAGAGCGCGGCGGCAGGCTTTGCGCTGGTCAGCATCAGCGTCGACCCGCGCAGCGCCAGCCGCCGCTTGCTCGACGCGGTGGACGCCACGCTGCCACCGCTGCTGCTGCTGGGCTTGATGCTGGCAGCGCTGGCTTTGGCGCCGCGGCTGCAAGCCGGGCTGGGCGGTGCGGCATCGCGGTTGACGGTGCGGCCCGACACGCAGTTCGCCGATGTGATCGGCAGCCACGAGGCCAAGGCCGCGCTGCAGCGGGTGAAGGCCTTCATGCACGACCCGACCCAGTACGCCCGGCTCGGCGCCGCCGCCCCGCGCGGGGTGCTGCTGGTGGGCCCGCCGGGCACCGGCAAGACCTTGCTGGCCAAGGCCCTGGCGGGCGAGACCGGGGCCAATTTCATTGCGGTAGACGGCTCCTACTTCACCGCCATGTTCTTCGGCGCGGGCGTCAGCAAGGTCACGGAGCTGTTCAAGCTGGCGCGCAGGCATGCGCCCTGCGTGCTGTTCATCGACGAGGTCGACGGCATCGGCCGGCGCAGCCAAGGCGGCAGCGGCGGCGGCGCGGAGTCCGAGCTCAACCGCATCATCAACCGGGTGCTGGTGGAGATGGACGGTTTCCAGGCCCTTGACAACGTGGTCGTGGTGGGCGCCACCAACCATGAGGACAACGTCGACGAGGCGATGCGCCGGCCCGGCCGCTTCGACATGCTGGTGCGCCTGGGCCTGCCCACGCTGCCCGACCGGCAACGGCTGTTCGATCTGTACATCGACCGGCTGACCCATGACGGACGGGCCGACAGCGCGCTGCTGGCCCGCATGACCGCCGGCATGTCACCGGCGGAAATCGCCAACACCGTGAACAAGGCCGCCGCCAGCGCGGCCGAAGCCGGCGCTGTGCAGGTCAGCGCCGAGCACCTGCTGCGCGCCATCGAGACCCATCAGCTCGGCGGCGAGGTCTCGTCGATCAAGTCGCTGCTCAGCGACGCGACGCGCGAGCGCCTGGCCTACCATGAAGCCGGCCATGCGCTGGTCGGCCACTGGCTGCAGATGGGCCGGGTCGAGCGGGTGACGATCGAGCCGCGCGGCCAGGCGCTGGGCGTTACCTACATCACCCGCGACACTGAGGACCCGCTCTACCAGCAGAGCGAGCTCAGCAGCCGCCTGGCGATGATGCTGGGCGGGCGCGAGGCCGAGTTGCTGGTGCAGGGCAGCGTGTCGAGCGGCGCGTCCGACGACCTCAAACGTGCGTCGGAGCTGGCGATCAACATGGTGGGCTCGCTGGGCTTCTCCAAGACCTTCGGCCTGCTGAGCGTGGCCGGCGTGCCCAAGGAACTGCTGGGCCCCGACATCCAGGCCGCGGTGTTGGACGAGGCCCGCGCGCTGTTGGAGCAGGCCCAGACCCGCTGCCGCCAACTGCTGATGGCGCAGCGTCCCCGGCTGGAGGCGATGGCGCAAGCACTGTTACAGCACGAGGTGCTCAGCGGCGAGGCCTTGCAAGCCCTGCTGGGCAGCGGCACCGCGGCACAGGCGCTGCCCGACAGCGCCGCCCAGCCCCCACCGATCAGGCCGCTGGCCCTGGCTTGAACCGCCAGCCGGCGCCAGCCGTCAGCTTGCGCTCGGCCGGTACCCGCCGGCGGCCTGGTCAGGCCGGCCGGATTTTCAAATGCCTTTTTTCCTTGTCACCCCCCCCCGGACACCGCACTGAACGCACGTGAGGCGGTCTTTGAAGGTGGCTACGAACTGTTGAGCTGTGACAGCGCCGCCGAAAACCGTCTCTCTCGGGCGCGGCCTCCCGACTTCAACAGTCCGCCAGTCAAAATTCCGGGATGTGCCAATGGAATCAAGGACTTGAGGGCGCATCGCTGAAATTCGTGTAATGGCACGTTCGTGCTCGTTTCTACTATCTTGATGCTATGAAATGCCATGGCTAGAGTAGTGGTGTGTTTGTGAAGCTCACCCACTCTGGCCCTCGCAGCTACGTTCAACTCGTCGAGGCCTATCGCGACGACGCTGGGCGGCCCAAGCAGCGCACCGTCGTCACTTTGGGC
>JANOZF010000284.1:0-4253 GCA_031429255.1 Rubrivivax sp. | reverse complement strand
GCGCTGGATCATGCCGAAGTCACGCCGCTCGGCCAGCGTCACCGCCAGGCCGGTGCGGCCCGCACGCCCGGTACGGCCGATGCGGTGCACGTAGTCTTCTTCTTTCATCGGCAGGCCGAAGTTGATGACGTGGCTGATGGTCGGCACGTCCAGGCCGCGCGCGGCCACGTCTGTTGCCACCAGCACGCGCACGCGCTTGCTGCGCATGTTCTGCAGCACGCGGTTGCGGCGGCCCTGCGGCATGCCGCCGTGCAGCGCTTCAACGGAATGACCCATCTCGGCCAGGCGGTCGGCCAGCACTTCGGCGTCGCGTTGCGTGCTGGTGAAGACCAGCGCCTGGTCGACTTCACGCCCGGTGAGGATGTGGTCGAGCAGCGCGTTCTTGTGCATGAAGTCGTCGGCCCAGTGCAGGCGTTGTTCGATGTCGGCGTGCGTGTCGGTGTGCGATTCCACGTCGATGCGCAGCGGGTCGCGCAGCAGTTCCTTGGCCAGGTTGCCGGTGGCGCCGGCAAAGGTGGCGCTGAACATCACCGTCTGGCGCGTGTTCGGCGTGTTGCTGGCGATGTGGTTGATGTCGTCGATGAAGCCCATGTCGAGCATGCGGTCGGCTTCGTCCAGCACCAGCAACTGGATGTTGTCGAGCACGGCCTTGCCGGCACCGATGTGGTCGATCAGGCGGCCAGGGGTGGCAATCAGGATGTCCAGCGAGCCGCGCAGCGCCTTCAGCTGGGCCGGGTAGGGCACGCCGCCGACCACGGTGGCCACCGTCAGGTTGGGCACGTAGCGGCCGTAGTCCATCGCCGACTTGGCCACCTGCATGGCCAGTTCACGCGTGGGGCACAGCACCAGCACGCGCGGGCCGGTGGGTTTGGCATAGCTGCGCGTGCTGTCAAAACGCACGTCGCGGCTGTCGCGGCGGCCACGACCTTCGCGGAAGTCACCACGGCCTTGTTCGGGCGCCTGGCCATCGCGCGGAGCGGCGGGCTGCTGCTGTGCACGTGCCAGGCGTTGCTCTTCACGCGCCTTGAGCACCAGCGTCAGTGCCGGCAGCATGAAGCTTGCTGTCTTGCCACTGCCGGTGCGGCTGCTCACCATCACGTCCTTGCCGGCCAGCGCAGCAGGAATCGCCTGCTCTTGCACGGTGGTGGGTTGGGTGTAGTTGGCCGCGGCCAACGCGCGGGTCAGGGGCTCCATCAGGCCCAGGGGTTCGAAACTCATTTCAGGTGCTCTCTCAGGACGTGGCGGCCACTGCGCAAGGTAGGTGAATGCGCAAGGACACGCCGGCGGGACCCTGACCGCTTCTCGAGAAGCATCGGGGGCCCCGCAGGGGGGTGTAGTCGCAGTGGAGTGTCCGGGTGGGGACCAGCGACGGCATCGCCGCCGACCCGGATAAGCACGCTTGAGAGTTCGCTCTTGAGCAACCTCTTGCGGTGAGTACCGCAGCGCCTGAAAAGGCCGAAGGGGATGAACGGTAGGCCTTGTCGCCAAGGCCAGCCCCGGATTATGCGTGATGCCGGGTTTCTACGGGAGACTTTTTGTGCAAAGCAGCAACGACTGTGCCGCGCCTGTGGTTTTCATGCTCATGCGGTCGCAGCGGTGGTTCGGCGCTGGATGCGTGGCGCCAGCAGTTCCCACACCGGCTTCAGCGTGCCTGGCAGGTCGGGCAGTTGTCCCAGGTCGACGCGGCTTTCTTCGGGGCTGTGAAAGTCGCTGCCGCGCGATGCATGCAGATCGAACTCGAGCGCGGTGTCGGCGTATCGAACCTGCTCGCTGTGGCTGTGGCTGCCCGTCATCACTTCCACCGCCTGGCCGCCGTGGGCGATGAATTCGGTGATCAGCGCGTACTCGACAGTGGGTGAAAACTTGTAGCGCGCCGGGTGCGCGATGACGGCCACGCCGCCGGCCTGGGTGATCCAGCGCACGGCGTCACCGAGCCGCGCCCACTGGTGCGGCACAAAGCCCGGCATGCCTTCTTTCAGGTAACGCCTGAACACGCTGTGGGTGTCCGGGCAATGGCCGGCTTCAACCAGGAAACGGGCGAAGTGCGTGCGCGAGATCAGGTCGGGGTTGCCGACATAACGCAGCGCGCCCTCGAAGGCGTCTTGGATGCCCACTGCTGCCAAGCCGTCGGCCATGTCGCGCGCGCGCTGCAGCCTCCCGGCGCGGGTGGCGGCCAGGCCATCGGCCAGCGCACGGTTGCCCACATCAAAACCCAGGCCCACGATGTGCACCGTTTCACCGGCAAAACTGACCGAGATCTCGGTGCCGGTGAGATAGCCCATGCCCAGGTCCAGCGCAGCGTCACGCGCGCGTTGCTGGCCAGCCAGTTCGTCATGGTCGGTCAGCGCCCAGACGTCCACGCCCTGCGCGTGTGCGCGCACCGCCACGGCCTCGGGCGGCAGCGTGCCGTCGGACACGTTGCTGTGGCAGTGGAGGTCGGCATTGAGCAGGTGCATCGCCCCGATTGTGGGGCGGTGTACCCGCCAGCGCGCAGAAGTCCTTCCTGAACCCCGCGTTGTTTGCCGGTATGGGGCGCGCCGCTTGCTTTCCAATCCGAGCATGCGCAATCCCGAGCCCCATGGACCTGTCCGCCCGCCTGTCTGAGCCGGCGGCGCCTGGGCCCGCCCCGGAGCCCCACCACGAGGTGTCGCTGGGCGACGGCGAGCCGACGGCACTGGACCTGCTGCTGCACCGCATGCGGGCGGGCAGCGACTTTCCATCGCTGTCCAGTGCGGTGACGCGCATCCAGCGCATCGCCGCGTCGGACACCGAGAGCCTGGCCAGCCTGGCTGGCGAGATCCTGAAGGACGTGGCGCTGACGCAAAAGCTGCTGCGCATGGTCAACACCGTGCATTTCAGCCGCTCGGCGAGCGGTGGCATCAGCACCGTGTCGCGCGCCGTGGCGCTGGTGGGTTTTGCCGGCATTCGCAACATGGCGCTGTCGCTGGTGCTGCTGGAAGGCCTGCAGGACAAGGCGCAGGCCGAACGGCTGCGCGAGGAATTCGTGCGCTCGCTGCTGGCCGGCCAGATGGCCAGCGAACTGACGCCCGGCGACACCGAAGCCGAAGAGGCTTATCTGGCAGCGCTGTTTCACAACCTCGGCCACCTGCTGGCCGAGTTCTACCTGCCCAACGAAGCCGCAGCCATCCGCCAGCTGAGCCAAGGCGCGGGCGGCCGGCCAGCCGAGATGTCCGCAGAAGCTGCCGCCCGCCAGGTGCTGGGGCTGGGGCTCGAAGCGCTGGGCGTGGGCGTGTCCAAGAGCTGGGGCTTGCCCGACAGCCTGCGCAACGCGCTGCGGCGTCCGGTAGGCGCGGCGCCGACGCGACCCGTGCCACACGGCGCCGAACGCCACCGCTGGCTGGCCGCGCTGGCCAACGACGTGGCCATGGCGATGCAACTGAAGGACAGTGAAGCGGCGCGGCAGCAACTGCGGCGCCTGGCCGAGCATCACGCGCGCGTGCTGGACGTGTCGACGGCCGAGATCTGTGCGGCGGCCGAGCGGGCCAGGCACACCGTGGCGCAACTGGCGCCAGCCATCGGAATGGTGGTGCGGCCGGGCACGGCCACGCATCGGCTGCTGACCTTCAGCAACTCCGGGGCGCCCGCGCCGGGCGCCAGCGACCCCGCAGCCCTGGCCGCCGCGGCGGGCCCGGGCGTTTCAGATGCTGGTGCACCGGGCGCGCCGGAAGGCTCGACTTCTGATGCTGCCGAGATGCTGGCCGCCGGCATCCAGGACGTGATGAGCACCTTGGCCAGCGACGAATTCCAGCTCAACGCCGTGTTGCGCATGATCCTGGAAACGCTGCTGCGCGCGCTGCACCTGAAGCGGGTGGTGTTCTGCCTGCGCGACCCCCGCACGCAGCACATCACGGGCCGCTTCGGCCTGGGCGACGGTGTCGATGCGGTGCTGCGCAGGTTCGCCATCGCCGCCAAGCCGGTCGCCGGCACCGCCATCGACCTGTTCAGCGCCGTGTGCCTGAAGGCCGTGGACACGCACATCGCCGACGCCACCGACGCGTCCATCCGCCAGCGCCTGCCGGCCTGGTACGGGCCCGAGCTGGCGTCGGCTTCTTTCCTGTTGCTGCCGCTGGCCATGAAAGGCGCCACCTTCGGTCTGATCTACGCCGATGTCGACCGTGTCGGCGGACTGGCTCTGCGCGAGCGCGAAATGGCGCTGGTGCGCACGCTGCGCAATCAGGCCGTGATGGCCTTTCGGCAATCCAGCTGAGTTGGGACCGAGCAAGGCCCTGCGG
>JANOZF010000283.1:0-9119 GCA_031429255.1 Rubrivivax sp. | reverse complement strand
TACGGCAGCGGTGGCATCGGCATCGACCTGAATGCCAACGGCGTGACCACCAACGACGCCGCCAAGACCGCCGGCGCCGGCAACCAGCTGATGGACCACCCGGTGTTCACCAGCGCCCGCGCGCGTGGCAACCAGCTCACCGTGGCCGGCTACGTGGGCACCGCCGCCGGCCAAAGCTTGTTTGCCAATGCCCGCGTCGAAATCTTCACCAGCGACCAGGACGCATCCGGCTACGGCGAGGGCCTCCTCTACCTGGGCTTTGTCACCACCGACGCCAGCGGCAACTTCAGCGCCACCCTCACGATGACGCAAAGCGTGCTGGCAGTGGGCACGCGGCTGACCGGCACCGCCACCGACGGCGCCAACAACACCAGCGAATTCGGCGCCAACTTTTCGGGCCTGATCGTGGACCTGGTGGTCAACCACAACGGCGACGCGGTGGACGCCAACCCCGGCGACGGCATCTGCCAGACCGCCACCCCGAACCAATGCACGCTGCGCGCTGCGCTGATGGAAGTGAATGCGCTGGCCGTGCAGCCCAGCGCACTGACGATTGCCTTTGCGCTGCCCGGCTGCAGCACCGGCACCGAAGCGGCCTGCGTCATCACGCCGCCCACCAACCTGCCGACGGCCGTAAAGGCAACGGTGGTGGACGGCAGCACGCAGCCTGGCTACGCCACTCGCCCGCTGGTGGCCATCGTGGGCCCGGGGAGCGCCACCGCCACGGCGCTGGAATTCGGCGCCGGCGCCAGCGGCAGCACTGCACGGGCGCTGCGTTTTGCGGGCTGGACATCCGGTACCGGCACGACGCTGAACCTGAGCGGCTCCAACGGCCACACCGTGCAGGGCAACTGGTTCGGCCTGGACGGCAGCGGCGTGGCCACTGCGGGCGCGGCCAACCGCCATGGCGTCAGCGTGCAGGGCGGGTCTTCCAGCAACCTGATCGGCGGCACCACCACGCTGCAGCGCAACACCATCGCCGGCAGCTCGGCTTCGGGCATCTACCTGCTCACCGGCAGCGCCACCCAGGTGCTGGGCAACTGGTTCGGGCTGAACGCCGACGGCACCACCAACGCGCAGTCGCCGAACAACGTGGGCGTCTACGTGCGGTCGACCGGTGCGTTGGTGGGCGGCGTGCTGGCGGGCGAAGGCAACCGCTTCGGCCCGGCCACGCTGAACCACATGGCGCTCGACACCAACGCCGGCGCCGTGCCCACGTCGTCGGCCACCATCCGCGGCAACCTGATCGGCTTCAACGGCGCGGGTGCCGCGGTGGCCAGCGGCAGCGATGGCATCTTCATTGACGCCGGTGTCAGCAGCACCACCATCGGCGGCACCACCGCGGCGGCCGCCAACACCATCACCGGCGGCAGCGGGCGCGCCATCGGCATCACCACCGGCGCCAGCACGCGCGCCACGGTGCAGGGCAACAGCATCTACGGCAACACCGGCCTGGGCATCGACCTGGGCCGCAACGGCCTGACGGCCAACGACGGCGTCACCAACGCGGCGCAGGCCAACAACGGCATCGACCACCCGGTGGTCACCGGCGCCGGCGTGGCCGGCGACGGCCTCAGCGTCACCGTGCTGGGTTATATCGGCACCGGCAGCGGGCAGGCGGCCTTCGCCGGTGCGCGCGTGGAACTGTTCAAGGCCGCACCCGACGCCAGCGGCTACGGCCAGGGCCAGACCTACCTGGGCTTCCTGACGGCCGACGCCAACGGCCGCTTCAGCGGCACCGTGGCCATCACGTTCGGCAGCCTGGTGGTGGGCAACAGCATGACCGCCACCGCCACCGACGCTGCCGGCAACACCAGCGAGTTTGGCCCCAACTTCACCAGCACCACCATGGCCGGCCTGGCGCCAGCCGGGTTCAATGCCTTCGAGACCGACACTGCACCGGCAGCGCTGACCGGTGTCATCCGCAGCAAGGTGGCCGGTAGCGCGGCCACACTGGCCTTCCTGGCGCTGGACTCAGCGGGCACCGCGCCACACGCCGGCTTCACCGGCAGCGTGCAGCTGAACTGGCTGGACGCGCGCGACGACACTGGCTTCATCAGCGGCAGCTGCCGCCTCACCTGGGTGGATCTCGGCGCCGCCGGCACCGCCACCTTCAGCAACAACAACCGCGTGGACGTGGCCGTCACGCCACCGGCCACCGGCACCAAGGCGATGCGGCTGAAGATGACCTACGCTGGCCCCGGCGGCACCGTGGTGGCCTGCAGCAACGACGCCTTTGCCGCCCTGCCCGCCCAGCTGGCCTGGATCGGCGCCAGCGACGCCGACAGCGCCACTGCGGGCACCGTGCGCACGCTGAACAACGTGGCCGCCGCAGGCGGCGTGGTGCACCAGGCGGGCCGGCCTTTCACGCTGCGCGCACAGGCGCTGACCAGCGGCGGTGCCTTGATGCCGGCCTATGACGGCAGCCCCACGCTGGCTATCAGCAGCTGCGTGTTGCCGGCGGGCTGCACGGCAGGCGCGCTGGGCGGCGGCGGTGCCACCGCGGCCGCCGGGGTCTACACGCACAGCGCCGTCACCTACTCCGAAGTGGGCGCGGTCGGGGTGCAGCTGACCGATACGGCCTACGGCAACGTCGACATCGGCGACACCGCAGCCGGTGTGCGCACCCTCACCAGCCCCGCCTTGTCGGTGGGCCGCTTCGTGCCCGACAGCTACGGCGTGGCCGTCAGCACCAGCGGCGTGCTGGCCACCGCCAACGCCAGCTGCTTGGCCGCCGGCACCGGTGCCACGTTCATGGGCCAGGGTTTCGGCTGGGCCACCGCCCCCAGCGTCACGGTGACGGCGCGCAACGCTGCCGGCGCCACCACGCTGCTGTGGACCGGCGGCTTGATGAAACTGGCCCCGGGCGCTGGCCTCGTGCCGGGCCTCGGCGTGGCCGGCGCCGGCACGGCCGGCCTGGCGTCTTCATATGCGGCCACCACGGTGCAAGACCTGGGCAGTGGCCAGGCACGGGTGCAGGCCGGTGCGCTGGACCGCTTCGTGCTGGACACCCCGGGAGGCGCGCCACAAGCCAGCACCACGCCCACCTGGCAGTGGCAGCTGGCCATCACCGACAGCAGCGAAGCCGGCACCGCCGGCAACCCGCAACCGGGCGGCACGGCCACGCAAGGCAGTGTGCTGTTCGACCAGGGCGGCCTGTTCCACAGCGGCCGCCTGTCGCTGGCCAGCGCGCACGGCGACGCTCGCAGCGGCGTGCGCATGCTGATGCAGCTGCAGCGCTACACCGCAGCCGGCTGGGTGACGATGACCGAAGACCGCGGCTGCGTCACCGTGCAGCGCGGGCAGCTGGAAGTGGGTACGCCCAGCGGCGCGTTTGTCGGCAATGTGTGTGCCGCGCCGCTGGCGGCAAACGCCACCACCGCCGGTGGCCGCGCCTGGCTGGCGCTGCCGGGCACGCCCGCCGCCGCCGCGGGCAGGCTGGCGCTGCGCGTGGCCAGCACGGCCGCCAGCGGTGATGCCTGCAGCCCCACGGCCACCGTGCAGCCGGTGGTGACGCTGGGCCTGCCCTGGCTGACCGGCGGCGGCGCCGGTGCCGGGCCGGTGGCCACGGCCACCTGGGGCCGGCCGCAGCGCGACATGGTCTTGCGCCGCGAGGTCTGGTAGCCGCGCGGGGCGCCAAGCCCCGCCTGCCTGCCTGGCCTGTGTCTCAGAACTGGGCAGCAAGGCGCCCTGTATTCGGACTCAACGGCGCGGCGGCTGCCGCCACCATACGGTGTATGCAGTCTGTCCCTTTCCTGCGCGTCTTGCGTCGTCTGGCGTTCCCACGCTGGCTGGCGCGTTGGCGCGTGGGCGTCGCGGGCAAGGCCGGCGGGTTGGCGAGCGGCGGCGACGGCGACGCCGCCATCGTGGCGCTGATGGTGGGCAACGGATGTGCGGCCGTGCGCCTGGACCGGCGCGCCGGCTCGGCCCGCCTTCACCTCACCCAGGCCGGCACCGGCGGCCCAGAACAGCTGCGCCAGTGGAAAGCCGCAGGCTGGTTCGACGGCGCGCACGTGGTGCTGGTGCTGGGCAGTGAAGAACGCCATTTCCTGACGCTGGACCGGCCTGAACTGCCCCCCGAAGAACTGGCGCTGGCGGCGCGCTATCCACTGGCCGAGGCCCTGGAAACAGACGCCGAAGCGCTGCTGGCCACCGCCACGCCGATGCCGCAGACCAACGAGGCACTGCGCCCGCAGATGCTGGCCGTGGCCGCGCACCTGGGCCCGGTGCGCGAACAGCTGGCACAACTCTCGGCCGCCGGCATCCGCGTGCGCCACATCGACATCGCCGACACCGCGCTGCGCGGCATGGTGATGCTGCAAGGCCAGCCCGAAGAAGGGTGCGTGGCGCTGGCCTTCGTGGGCACCGACATCTGCATCGGCCTCATCTGGCAACACCAGTTCTGCGCGTTGCGTGCGCTGGCGCTGCCACCGCGCACACCACGCGACGAGGCCGAGTTCGAAGAACAGCTGGCGCTGCATATCCAGCGCACCGCCGACCACTTCGAGCGCCAGGCCACGCGGCTGGCCGTGCGCTCTGTGCTGGCCAGCATGCCGTCGCTGGACGACGAGACGCGGCGCACCGTGCTGTCGGCGCTGCCGCTGCCGGCGCGCACCTTCGAGCTGGACACGGCGCTGGACATGGACGCCGCGGCGGCGCGCGCCTGCCAGGGCAACAACAACCTCACCGCACTGGCTGGCGTGGCCGCGGCGCGGCTGCTGGAGCCTTTGGCCCAGCAGGCCGCCGCACGCGCACAGGCCCAGGAAGCCGCGGCCCGTGAGGCCGAGCTGGCCGGTGGCTTCGAACCACTGGGCCTGACGCCGATGCCCGCACCCGGGCTGGCCGGCCTGTCGCCCGCCGCCCTGTCGCTGACGACCATCGAGCAAGCTGCCTTCGGCAGCCGCGGCGTCGGCGAGTCTGCAGACGCAGGTCTGGGCAGCGCGCAACGCGGCGGCGGCGCGGACATGGAACTGGAGCGTCGGCCGTGATCGAGCTCTTCGACGCGGCGCGGCTCACCGTCAAGCGCGACCACACGCTGGCCGCGATGAGCGGCACGCTGCTGATCACGGCCGGCGCGATGGCCGTCTACACCGCCTTTCTGCAGGTGCAGCTGAGCAGCACCCGCAATCGTACGCAGGAGCTGCAGACGCAATTGGCGTCACTGGACAAACCGGCCGCTGCCGGCGCCAGGTCCGCAGCGTCGTCACCACGTGCCGCCCTGGTGGCCGACCTGCAACGGCAGGCCCAGATCCTGGAGCGTGAAGCCGCCAGCGCGCGCCTGGATCATGGGCCCGATGCGCCCGACAAGGCCCCCACACCGGCGCAGTGGATGGATCACCTGGGTGCCCTGACGCAACCCGACACCGCGCTGCAGAAGGTGGACATCGAGCGCAGCGGCAGCGCCCGCCTGGAAGGCCTGGCCACCAGCCCGCAGGCCGTGAACGCGCTCGTGCAGGCCTGGGAGCGGCGTGACGGCCTGTCGCACCTGCTGCCGCGTTCCATCGACGTGAAGCAAGAGAAGCTGCCGGCCCCTTTCCTGCGCTTCCAGTTGCGCGCCACGCCGGCGCCGGCGACCGCCCCCGTGGCCACCCCGCCCACCCCTTCGGCGGTTGAAAACCAGCCATGAAGAACCTGGACGTGGCCGAATTCAAGCGCTGGTGGCTGCAGCGCCCAGCGCGCGAAAAGCTGATGCTCGGCGCCTGCAGCCTGGGCGTGGTGCTGGCGCTGGGCGACAGCCTGGCCATCACGCCGGTGGAAAAGCGCCTGCGCCAGGCGCGCGGCGCCGAAGAACAGCTGCAGTCGCGCTGGAACCAGCTGCAGTTGCGCCGCAAGGGCCAGACCGCCCAGGACAAAGAGCTGCTGGAGCTGGAGAGCACGCTGCGTGCCCGGCTGCAGGCCGCGCAGGCCCGCGTGGGCACGATCAAATCCCAGATGGACGACACCGCGCAACTGCCCGAGGTGCTGCGCTCGGTGATCGCCACCATGGGCAACACGCGGCTGCTGGAACTGAGCTTTGCCGACGACGGCGCAGCCGCCCCGGCGCCGGGTGCTGCAGCCGCTACCCCCGCTACCCCCGCTGCACCCGCTGCGGCTGCCTCTGGCGCCACTGCCGCCGCGACGGGTCCGGCCGGCTTGAGTGGGCGCCGCATCCACCACCTGCCGGTGACGCTGAAGGTCAGCGGCAGCTGGGCCGAGCTGAGCAGCCTGCTCGGCCAGGTTGAAAGCCGGGCACCGGCACTGCAGTGGCAGACACTGAGCCTGGACAGCAACGACTGGCCTGCGATACAGCTGACCTTGCGTGCGCACGTGCGCAGCCTGCAGCCACGCTGGGGTGCCGGGCCATGAACCAGGGGGTGGCGCAGGTGCGGTGCTGGTGCGCGGCGGGACTGGTCTGCATGGCCACCACGCTTGCTGGCGCCGACCCGATGCGGCCCTTGACTGCACCCGCCGGCGCCGCGTCTGCTGCCGATGTGGCGCTGCCCGCGCAAGACAACACCACCACCGCTGTTGATCCCCGCGTGCGCCGGTTGCTGGCGATACGGGAAGAGAACACCGGAAAGCGCGCCGCGCTTTTCGGCGACCGCTGGCTGCGCGCCGGCGACCGCTACACCTCGCCTGATGGCGAAACGCTGGTGCTGGCCATCGGCGCCAACCATGTCGAACTGGAACAGAACAAGGTGCGCAGCACGCACCACCTGCTGGCGCCGCTGTTGCCGCCCCAGTGGCCCACGCTGCCCGCCAGGCCCGCAGCGGGCAAGCCCGGCAGCACCGCCTCGGGCAGCCAACACACCCCACCACCCGCACCGTCAGCAGCACCGCCCGTGGCCACCGCACCCCGCACCGAGAGACCGTCAAACCCATGAATCCCCAACTGCACCGCCTGGCCCATCTTCTGCTTGCCAGCAGCGCCATTGCCATCACCGGCTGCGCGCAGATGGAAGGCAAGAACCCACTGAGCAACCCGTTGCAGAGCTGGTTGAAGGGCGCATTGGGCGCCGCACCTGCCGAGCCGCCGGCAGCAGCCGCGCAGCCCGCGGCCGCAGCTTCGGCAAACGATACCGGCACCACCGCCCAGTCAGCCACCCCTGCGCGTCGGGCCACGGGCCGCCCGACGGCAGTGAACCCCGCGCAGAACGGCAACAGCGCAGCCGCGGGCAACGGCAGCGACGAGCTGGCCCAGGTGGCACCCAATTCGCGCGCGGCACGCCGCTTCTCGCTGGTGCTGAACGGCGCCACGCCCGAGACGGTGTTCATGTCGCTGCTGGCCGATACACCGCTGTCGGTGGCCGTCGACCCAGGCGTCAAGGGGCCGATGGGCATCAGCCTGAAGGACGTCACGCTGCGCGAGGCGCTGGACCTGTTGCGCGAGCTGCACAACCTGGAATACAAGGTTGTGGGGCGCCACATCCTGGTGGCGCCGGCGCAGATGCAGACGCGCATCTTCACCATCGACTACCCGTCTTTCAACCGTGTCGGCCGCAGCGACTCTCGCGTCATCAGCGGGTCCATCACCGGCAACAGTTCGAGCTCGGGGTCGGGCGGCAGCAACACGAGCAGCAACGGCGGTGGCTCCAGTGGCGGCAGCAGCGGCAGTTCAGCCGAGGGCAGCCGCATCACCACGACGCAGAAGAACGAACTCTGGGTGGAAGTGGAAACCACCATCAAGCTGCTGGTGGGCGAAAAGGAAGGCCGCCACGTCATCATCAGTCCGCAGACGGGCAACATCGTGGTGCGCGCGTTGCCGCGTGAACTGCGCATCGTGCAGGACTATCTGTCGTCCACCCGCGCCAGCATCGAGCGCCAGGTGATGCTGGAGGCCAAGGTGGTGGAAGTGCAGTTGCGCGACAGCGAACGCACCGGCATCAACTGGGGCGCATTCAAGGCCGGCCTGAGTGCGCGCGCCAGTGGCGGCATCGCCGGACCTGGGGTGGCGCTGTCACCAACGGGAAGCCTGGCTGGCGGCCTGATCAATGTCACGCCCGGCGTTGCACTGAGTGCAGCCGCCACCAATGTCGGCGCGGTATTGGGGCTGGCCTTCCAGACCAGCAACTTCGCCAGCGTGCTGGAGTTTCTGGGCACCCAGGGCAACACGCAGGTGCTGAGCAGCCCGCGCATTGCCACCATGAACAACCAGAAGGCACTGCTGAAGGTGGGCACCGACGACTTCTTCGTCACCAGCATCAGCACCACCACCAACAGCACGGGCAACACCAGCACCACCACGCCCAACATCGGCGTGCAGCCCTTCTTCAGCGGCATCTCGCTGGACGTGACACCCAGCATCACCGCCGACGGCTACATCACCCTGCACATTCACCCGGCGGTCAGCACCGTCACCGAGCGCAACAAGGTGCTGAACCTGGGCACGATGGGCACCTATTCGCTGCCGCTGGCCAGCAGCGACATCAACGAGACCGACGCCGTGGTGCGCGCCCGCGACGGGCAGATCATCGCCATCGGCGGGCTGATGCGGCAGGCCAGCGTGAACAGCGACTCCGGCCTGCCCGGCGCGCAGGGCACGATGTGGCGCAAGCTGTTCGGCGGCCAGACCAACAGCCTGAGCGAAAAGCGCGAGCTGGTGATTCTGCTCAAGCCCACCGTCATCGACCCGAACGTCGACGACGAAGCCACGGCCGACAGCCTGGGGCGGCTGCTGGAGTGGACCGAAGCGCAAGCGCGGCCACGCCGCTGAGCACGCGCCTTGCCGCGCGGGGGCAGCCCCAATCTGCGGGTCGTCAGCACCTGCTGGGGTCAGACACATCATAGGGTCAGACATCCCGGGGTTACACACTATCCCGCGCACACATTTGGGGTCACACACATTTGGGGTCAGGTCTCTCATTTCTCTGAGAAATAAGAGACCTGACCCCTTAGTAATCTTACTGTGTCACAAGAGAAGTTTCGCGCTTGCTCTGCCGCAGCAGGGGCACTGCCCGAGTCGAGCGATCAGTTCGTAGCTGAGGCTATGGCGTAGCGTTGTGATCGAGTGGTCCACGTGCCGCTGCGCGCGCAGGACTGCCGCGGGGGATGTAATCCTCGGGAAGGGCAGGCACTTGGCGTTCGATGAAGTTTTTTTTACTGCCGACTGGCTTGTCGGCAATGAGTCGCTCGGCCATCAG
>JANOZF010000282.1:0-1683 GCA_031429255.1 Rubrivivax sp. | reverse complement strand
TGCCGGCGATGTGCCGTTCGTACCAGATCTCAGCCAGACCCTCGACGTTGTGCATGTCGATGGCTTTGAGCTTCTCCCTGCGCTTGAGGGCTGCGATGTCCACGCCCTGCTGGAGGAGCGCCCGATCCTTGCGTGCGAGTTCCCTGGCGTCCTTCAGCGAAACATCGGGGTAACGTCCAAGTGTCTTTTCCTTCTCGCGCCCGCCGAAGCGGTATCGGAGCACCCACGACGCTTTGCCCTTGCGTGCGCTGGCGACGGTGGCGACGAAAGTCAGCCCGTCGCCTACTCCCCGGTCCAGCGGGCCAGCGTTGAGCCAAGCCCTCAGGTTCTTGTCGGTAGCGTTTGTCTCAAACCCAGTCATGGCGCGGCCTCCAGAGGAATCTGTGGGGGAAAAAATCGGGCGATTGCCCGAATCGGGGTGGAACCAGATTTCCCCCACGATTTCCCCCACACAAAGCGTGCGCTTCGCTGGGACGGCGTGCTACCTCATGAAATCAACTTCCATTGCGAAATCAACGACTTACCGGGCGATTTGGGGTGGCAAGACACCCCATGAAACGTCACTCGATGTTCTGCACCTGCTCGCGCATCTGCTCGATGGCGACTTTCATTTCCACCGACAGGTTGGTCAGTTCCAGTGCCGCAGACTTGCTGCCCAGCGTGTTGGCTTCACGCTGCAGTTCCTGGATCAGGAACTCCAGCCGCTTGCCGAGTTCGCCGCCCTTGTTCAGCAGGCGCTCGATCTCGTCCAGATGCGAGGCCAGGCGCGACAGTTCTTCGGCCACGTCGATGCGGATGGCATAGCTGGCGGCCTCGCCCAGTGCGCGCTCGTGCAGCGCCTGCTCGGGTATCGACACCGGGGCACCCGTGGCGGCCTTGACCTGGGCCAAGGCCTCGTTCCAGCGGTCCAGAAACCGAGTCTGCTGGCGCTGCACCACCTGAGGCAGCAGCGGCGCGGCCTGCGCGGCCAGTTTGCGCAGCAGTTCCACGCGCTCGAGCAGCATCGCGGCCAGGCGCTCGCCTTCACGGCCCCTTGCTTCCTGCAGGGCCACGACGCAGCGGCGGGCTGCGTTCATCGCGGGCTCGTCCAGCTTTTCGGTTGGCGCGGCTTGGCGGCACCATTGCAGCACCTCGTTCACCGACAGGGCACGGGCCTGGGGCATCCAGCCCTGGACCGAGCCCTGCACGTGCAGCAGGCGGTTGAATTGCTCTGAACTGGGCATCGGCAGCGTGCTGTCGGACTCACGTGCGGTGGCCACGCGCAGTTCGATCTTGCCGCGCTTGAAGTTGGTGGTCAGCAACTCGCGCAGCGCCGGTTCGAGTCCACGTACTTCATCGGGCAGGCGCAGCGCCAGATCGAGAAAACGACCGTTGACAGAGCGCGCTTCGACGGTCACTGCCGAGGGGGCTGCCGTACTTTCGGAGGCCGCGCTGGCGTACCCCGTCATGCTATAAACCGTCATTGCTGCACCGCCGAAAAAGTAACATTCCATTATGTCAAAGCCCAAACCAGCGCCGTTGCCCTCAGGCACCGTGGTCGGCGGCTACACCATCGTCAAGAAGCTGGCGGCCGGAGGTTTCGGCGTCGTTTATCTGGCCGAGGGCGAAGGCCAGCAGCTGGTGGCGGTGAAGGAGTATCTCCCGGCGTCGCTGGCCGAGCGCTCCACGGGCGAGTTGACGCCC
>JANOZF010000281.1:0-2815 GCA_031429255.1 Rubrivivax sp. | reverse complement strand
GAAGGGCTCCCATTCGGCGTCTTTCGGGTTTTCCATCCAGCGGTAGGGGTCGGTGATGGTCTGCCCGTGAAATGTTTCGCTGACCGGCTCGATGCGCGCTACGGGCGGGCGCTGGGCGCCCGGCTTGGCCGCTGCGCTGCGAGCTGCTGCAGCCGTGGCGCACAAGGGCCACGGCGCCAGGGCCAGGGTGGTGGCGCCCAGCAACAGGGCGCGGCGTTGGTTGGAAATGGGCTTGAGGCGAGTGGTCATGAGGGGCACCGGGTGGAAGAGATACAGACGGCCATTCTGCTTCGCTCGGGGTGAGATGGGGAGTTATGGGCGGTCTGGCTGGGACGGTGGGCGCCGGAAGCACCCCTTTCAGTCGGCACGCCGCGGTGCGCGTCGAAGCACATGACCGCAAGCGGCCAAGCTACGGGCGCTGGTGGTGCCGCAGGAACCGCCCGCACAGACGCAAGCGGCCACCGAAGCTGCAGTCTCCGCCGAGTGCGAAGCCGAGACTGTGCAAGCCCGGCCGCACCGCATCAGCTGGGCGCGGCTGCTCAAGCGCGTCTTTGACATCGACATGCAGCACTGCCCGAAGGGCGGCGCCCGCGCGTCGGAGCAAGACTGAAGCCCCCTGAGCCGCGACGGCTGCCGGCCGCCCTGGACACCCTTGCACAGCAGACGCATCAACACGGGCAGCGCTGCCTGGCGGCAGCCGGGCCGGCGCTGCGCCACATATCGGCCGATGCCGACTCACTGAGGCAACCCTGATCAGCCCTCAGCAGCAGCCGCAGCCAGCGTTTCCACGCCGGCAGGCACAGGGCGGCCCGGGTGCTCGGCACACGTCGAAGAGGGGCTGAAAGCCGGCGCAGCCGATCTGGGTTTCGGCCGCCGCCAACAGCACGCCCTGGTCCCGGGCGGCAACGCGCAGCCGCTTCAATGCCGGCCAATGCGGCACGGTCTCCGGCAAAGGGCATTCAAACCAGTGCAGCCGCACCGGTGCCAGTGCCGACAGCACCTGCAGCGCGCGCGCTTCGCCGAAGCGCCAGTGGCAGTCGACCATCAGCCGTGCCTCGGGGCCGAGCGCGTCGCGCAGCGCGAGCATGCAGTCAATGCCGTGGCGGATGCGTTGTTGTCCCGCCTCGCTGCCGCAGGTGGCCGGTGTCACCCCGTCGAACGGAGCTGCCTTGAATGCCTTGAAACGGTGTCGGTGTCGGTGCCAGTCCCCGCGGATCTGGCGCTCGTCGGCCAGCTTCTTCCAGCATGTGATGTCAGCCTGTACCCGCGACGCAACGGCATAGGGCGAGATGGGCGCCGGGTCGCAACCCGTCGCGGCGATGCGCGTGCGCAGTTCGGGGTCGGCCAGGGCGGCATTGACGAGCTGGTTGATGCGCTCGACTACCGGCCGCGGCGTGCCCGCCGGAGCCAGCAAGCCGAACCAGGCTTCGGTCTCGAAGCCGGGGTAGCTCTCGGCCAGCGCGGGCACGTCGGGCAGGCTGGGGTGGCGCTTGGCGGTGGTCACGGAGAGCGCCTGCGCGCGGCCAGCCTTGAGGTGGGCTGACCATGGCGGCAAGTTGCCGATCATCACGTTGACCTCGTTGCTGAGCACAGCCATCACGGCTGGTGCCGCGCCCTTGTAGGGCACCTGCGTCATATCGAAGCCGGCCATGCTCTTGAGCAACTCTGCCGACAGATGCGGCGAGCTGCCCATGCCGCCCGACGAGTAGTTCAACTTACCTGGGTTGGCCTTGGCGAACGCCACGAACTCCGCCACCGTGCGCGCCGGCGTGCCGGGGCTCACGACCATCACGTTCGGCGCAGTGCAGAACAGCGCCTCCGCCACGAGGATAGACAGGTGTCTGGATGGGACCCGTGGGCTGCGGCGCCGGCGAGGTTGCTCAACTTGAACCTTCGGTGGGCAACAGCAGACTCTGCAATTCCGGAGCGGTTCGTGACCGCTGCGCGCGCTTCAATCCACGAAGGGGTTGACGATCTGCACGCCGCCAAAGCGGGCACCGTTTTGCATGACTTCGCGCAACACGCGCTGGCACCCGCTGGCCTGGGCGGCCTGGACGATCAGCGCGTCGTAGAACGACAGTCCATGCAAGACGTGCAGGTCCAGCGCGCCGGCGATCAAGTCGGGCGTCGTAGCAGCGACTTCAAATCGACGGTAGGACGCCAGTCGCTCCCGGATCAGCGGGGCCGGCAGGCCGAGCTTGCGCAGGGCGACGTTGACGTACTCCTGCAGTCCGGCCTGTCGCGCAGCGTGTTTGCGGGCGACACGTTGATTGCGTTTGCAGGTTTTGCCAACCGGGCTGCCGCCGAAGACGGAAGGCCAGGCTCTCCGGTGTTCAGTGGACATGCTGCCCACGGCAGTCGAAGATGACTTGAAGGATGCCCTTCAGGATTTCGACCACGACCATGTCTGGGTCTTGCTTGCGCATGGGGATAACCGGAACCCGCACGGCCTTGCTCACGAAGCGCTTTCCGCCGTGCTGGAACCCTTCCTGGCAACCCTGGACCCGGTGCAGGTGACGCGGGTGCCGGACCTGTGCGAGCGACGGTTGGGTGGCCACTTTCGCGGCGGGATCGCATAGCCGATGCCCAGCGGCATTGCGATCCAGGCACGCACCGTCGGTGCGGGCCAATCTGTGCTCGCGCGCAGCAGTGCGCACAACAGATACCCAAGAATGGCGCTGCTTCGGTGTTCCGCCGCACCGGCATCGTGGACCATTGGCTTTTCTGTCCTCCGATACGCCATGCCCCTGATGTTCCTTCACCGCGGATGGCCGGCCCGGTGCCTGGCCATGTTCACAAGCCTGATGGCACTGGT
>JANOZF010000280.1:0-6579 GCA_031429255.1 Rubrivivax sp. | reverse complement strand
CGCTCATGTCCCCCTTCATCAGCCTGCGGCTGATGAATTCCTCCTTTACTTCGCTGCGGCGGCTGCCTTCCCGCCGCTGGCCGGCACCGGCGGTGGCGCGCCCTGTGGGCATGCCACCGCTGGTGGCGGATCAGGCCGGCAGGGGGCGCTGCGCAGCGAAGTAAAGAAGGAATTTGGCGGCCGTCAGGCCGACAAAGGATGACATGAGCGGAGCAGCGCCCCCTGGCGGCCTGATCCTCGCCACCGCATGCGGCACGCAAGACGGCGAGCGCGCCAAGAACCCATGAATGGCGCCGTCACCACCAGCAGCACGCCGGCCAACCTTACCCCTGCGTCAACGCCAGCAGAATGTCCGCGTACCAGGTGCAGTTCAGCCCCAGCGACTCGTCCTTGGTCAGGTCGCGCTCACCCATGTCCAGCGTGCCCGAGTGCACACCCAGCAGCCGCCAGGGCAAACCACTGTCGTTGGTCTGGTAGTCGCGCATCACCACCGGTGCGCCGCTGGTGCCACGGTGCGTGCGGGCGTCGGTGAGAAAGAAACCCTGGCCCTGGAAACGCATGCCCCAGGCCGATGACAAGACCGACTGCCGCACCACCGGCAGGTGGTGCAGGGTGTCGTGAAAGCCGAGCGGAAAACCGAGTATCAGCACCGACGTGCCTACCTCCACCGCGGCACCGGGCATGACCAGATGATCGGGCGTGAAAGCGCTGAGCAAGGCGGCTGCGGGCAGCGCCTGGCGGTCTATCTCGATCACCGCCACGTCCACTTCGCCAGCGGCGTCGACGCCTTGCCTCCACAGGCTGCGGCCATCCTCGAACAGCATGATCGAAAACATCGTCGATCGCGCCAGGTCGTTGGCATCGGTGTGCAACTCGATCTCGATGCGGTTGGGCCGGTGTTCGCTGGGCTCATCGATCACCACGTGGCGGCTCGTCACCAGATACAGGCGCTCGTCGCGCATGAAGAAGAAGCCGGTGGCGTTGGTCAATGCCCGGCTGTGTTCGAAGGTGACGATGCGGGCGGCGGTGAGCAGCAGCGTGTCGATCATGGTGTGGGTGATGAACGGGCGAACGGTCGCCGACCATATCACCAGCTTGCGCTGCCAGCCCGCCTCAAATGGACGCTCAGCGTTCCCTGAAGGCCTCTTGCGACTTCAGCATCGGAAGCAGCATGAAGGCGAGCACGCTGCGCTCGCCGGTGCGGATCTCCACCGTGCCGTTCATGCCCGGCAGAACCGGCAGCGCGGGCAGCGCCGCTGGTACCGGACCCTTGGCCGCTGAGGCGGGTGCCGCAGTCGGGACAGACTTGGCGCTCTTGTCGCTCTTGTCGCTCTTGTCGCTCTTGTCCGCCTTCGCAACCTTGACCTGCGGCAGCAGGCTGTTGCTCTCGGCGCGCACCAGTGCGCGGTACCAGGTGCCGTCGGGCGACGATGCGCGCTCGGGGTCGCCCAGCGCATCCGGACTGATGCTGTGCACCACGCCGCGCAGGCCGCCGTAGATGGTGTACTCGTAGGCCGACAACTTGATCAGCACCGGCTGGCCCACCTTGACGAAACCGATGTCGGCTGGCCGCACGCGCGCCTCCACCAGCACGTGCTCGCCCAGCGGCAGGATTTCCATCACTGGTGCGCCCGGTGCCACCACACCGCCCACCGTGTTGGCCTTGATCTGTTTGACGATGCCGCGCACCGGGCTCGTCAGCGTGTTGCGGCGCAACGCGTCGTCGCGCACCACCATCTGCTCCTCCATCAGCGACAGCTCGGTGCGCACGCGCACCAGTTCTGCGCTGGCGTCCTGCCTGAAGCGGTTGGTGCGTTCCTGGATCTGCGCCAACAGCTCGTTGATCTGGCGGCGCAGGCGCATCACCTCCACCTCGCTCATCAAGCCCTTGGCCGCCATGCGCTGCGACACGTCGAGCTCGCGGCCCAGCAGGCCCATGCTGCGGCGCACGCTGTCGGTGGCTTCCACCAGTGCGCTGTGGCGGGCCTGGTAGCTCTCGGTCTCGCCGGCCGCCACCTCGGCCGGCACGCTGGGCGGAAACTTCAAGGGTTTGCCGCTGGCTTCGGCCTGCAGGCGCGCCAATGTGCCGCGCAGCGCCAGTTGCTTGGCCTGTCCTTCGGCCTGTTGCGCCTCGGCGCGCGTGGGGTCCAGCAGCGCCAGCGCCTGTCCGGCTTCGACCTGTTCACCTTCGCGCACCATCAGTTCGCGCAAGAGGCCGCCTTCCAGGCTGGCAATGACCTGTTCGCGGCCATCGGGCACGACGCGGCCGTTGGCCTTGGTGACGATGTCCACCTGCGCCAGCGCCGACCAGCAAACGGCCACCGTCAACGCCGCCAGCATCAGGTAGACAGCCCACATCGCCGCGGGCGCGGGCTCCAGCAGCTGCGCGCCTGTGACCGGGCTGACGAACGGCAGGTCGGCCACCTGCAAGGCAGCGCGCGGTCGGCGTTTGAAGAAGGCCTGCATGGTGGTGCGCGGCGCTAGACCGCCGCCTCACGCGGCGACGGTTGCGCGGTGGGGTGCACATGCAGGTTGCTGGTCGGGCCCTGCGCTGCCGAGGGCGGCTTGGTGCCTGACAGCGCGGCCAGCACCGCGTCCTTGGCGCCGTCCATCACCACGCGTCCCTGGTCCACCACCACCACACGCTGCACGAGTTCCAGCACCGCCGGGCGGTGCGTCACCATCACCAGCGTGCAGCCACCGCAGGCCGAGCGCAGCTGGCGCAGGAAGGCGACCTCGCTCTGCGCGTCCATCGAACTGGTGGGTTCGTCCATCAACAGGATCTGCGGCTGCGTCACCAGGCAGCGCGCCAGCGCCACCAGCTGGCGCTGACCGCCGGACAACAGCGCGCCGCCCTCGCCCACCGGCAGCTCCCAGCCTTGGGGGTGCTGTGCAATCAAGCGGTCCAGACCGGTGACGCGGGCCACCTCGCCCAGCCGCGAGGGGTCGGCCGAGGGGCGGTCGAGCAGCACGTTGTCGCGCAACGTGCCCTTGAACAGGCGCGGGTCTTGCGCGACAAAACCAACTCGGGCGCGGTAGTCGGCGGGGTCGATCTGGCGCAAGTCGATGCTGTCGGCCTGCACGTGGCCGGCGGTGGGCAGGTACAGGCCCGCCATCAGGCGCAGCACGGTGCTCTTGCCGCTGCCGATGCGGCCCAGCACGGCGATGCGTTCACCGGGCTCCACGCGCAGGTTCAGGCCTTTCAGCACCTGCGGCCCCAGCGCCGCCACCTGGTGGGGGTTGGCCGGGTTTCCAGGCTCGGGGTAGGCAAAGCCCACGTCCACCAGCGCCAGCTGGCCGCTGAGGCTGCTGCGCGGCACATAGACGCGGCCCGGCTCACGGTCCACCGGCTGGCTCATCACACGGTCCAGTGCCCGCAGCGCGGCGCGCGCGCCCTGGTAGCGCGTGGCCAGCTGCACCACGCTGGACAGCGGCGCCACGGCACGGGTGGCAAACATCACCGAGCCGATCAGCGCACCGGCGCTGACGATCTTGGCGTCGATGAGAAACACGCCCCAGACCAGCATCACCAGCGAAATGGCCTGCTGCGAGATGGCCGAGATGTTCATCGTCAGCGCCATGATCTTGCGCGAGCGCAGCATCGACGTGGCGGCGCTGGCGGTGGCCTCTTCGTACTGGCGCAGGAAGCGGCCCTGGGCGCCGGCGGCCTTCAGGTCTTCCAGACCGTCCACCGCCTCCACCAGCACGCCGTGCAGGTCGGCCGTCTGGTTCATGTGCGACATGGTGGCGCGGCGCAGCGCACCCTGGATCAGCAACGACATCAGCAGCAGCAGCGGTATGGCCACCACCAGCACCCAGCCCAGCGGCCCGCCAATGACGAACACCATCGCCACGAAGACAAAGATGAACGGCAGGTCGGAGATGGCCGACAGCGTGGCCGACGCAAAGAATTCGCGCACCAGCTCGATCTGCGCCAGGTGGTGCGAATAGGCCCCGGCCGAATCGGGCCGCTGCTCCATGCGCAGCGCCAGCGTCTGCCGAAAGAGGATGCTGCCGACGATGAGGTCGGCCTTGCGACCGGCCATGTCGATGAGGTAGGCGCGCAGCTGGCGCGCCATCAGGTCGAACGCCAGCGCCAGCGTGGCGCCGATGGCCAGCGTGACCAGCGTGACATAAGCCTGGTGCGGTATCACCTTGTCGTAGATCACCGAGGTGACCATGCCGGTGACGAGCATCAGCACGTTGCTGAGCAACGCCGCCAGCAAGGCCGCACGGTAGTAGGGCACGAACCGCCGCATCGTGCCCCACAGCCAGTGCGAGCCGGGGTCGCGCAGCAGCTCGATGTCGGACCGGTGGCTGGCCGCCGGCGCTGCCTGGGGCGTGCACACCAGTGCGGTACCGGTGTACTCGGCCTGCAGCTCGGCCTCGGTGGCGGTGCAGGTATGGTGTTCTCGGCCCGGCATCACCACGTCATAGGGCCGGCTGCCGGGGTCGGCACCGGCGCTGTCGGCACGCCGCGCCACCACGATGCAGGCGTCGCCGCCATTGAGCAACAGCACCGCCGGCAGCAGCAGCGCGCTGATGTCGCCGATGCCGCGTTGCACCAGCCCGGCGCTGAAGCCGGCCTCGCGCAGCACGCGCAGCGCCCCTTCTGGCGTCAGGCGGCCGCTGGTGGGTTGGCCAGCCAGCAGGGACTCGGCCGAGCGCGGGCGGCCATGGTGGTGGCTGAGCCAGCTCAGCGCGTGCGCCAGCGCGTCGTTGTCGATGTCCCACCCGGCCGCAGGTTCGGCGGCGGCTTCAGCGGCGGCCGCATGCGGGCGCACCGAAGCCGGCGGCAAATGGGCCGCCGCGTGCATCTCGGCTCGGGGCTCTACAACGGTGCTGTCGTTCATCGGGGCTGCAGGGTTTGGCCTTGTCCTTCAGCGGTGTGCAGCGGATGTCACCGAGACGCCGGCGTGCGCGCAGCCAGCGCCAGCCGTTCGAAATGGGCTTCGATGTCGCGCACGATCTGCGGCAGGTCGAACAGCGGCGACGTGCGGCCGTGTTCAGCCAGGTAGCGCTTGTACGACGCCACACGCTGCGGCTGCCGGCCAAGCGAAATGGCCAGCCGCTCATAGGCGGGCAGGTCGTCGGTGACGAGGTCGGGCAGGCCGATGGCGCCCAGCAGGCTGCCCGCCATGCGGCTGATGTAGGTGCGGCCGGTGCGCGTCACGATGGGCAGGCCCATCCACAGCGCGTCGCTGGCGGTGGTGCCGGCGTTGAAAGGAAAGGTGTCGAGCATCAGGTCGGCCAGCTGAAAGCGCGCCAGGTATTCAGGCGGAGCCGCTCGCGGCGCAAAGACCAGCCGCTCGCGCGCCACACCCTGTGCATCGGCCTGGCGCAGCATGTTCTCGCGCGCCGTGTCGTTGTCGGCCAGCAGCCACAGCACGCTGCCGGGCACGGCAGCGACGATGCGCATCCAGGCGCCAAACATCTCGGCCGTGAACTTGTGGTTGTTGTTGAAACTGCAGAAGACAAAGGCGTCTTCGGGCAGTTGGTAGCGCGCGCGGCAGGGGCGCGGCGCCACTTCGCGCTGGCGGTCGCTGACCTGGTAGCAGTGCGGCAGATACAGCGGCCGTTCGGTGCAATAGGGCAGCAGTTCGGGCGGCATCACGAAGCGGTCGGCCAGCATCCAGTCCACGCCGGGCACGGCGCTGGTGCCGGGCAGGCCCAGGTAGCTGATCTGCACCGGCGCCGGCCGTTGCACCAGGATGCCGGGGCGCGCGCCGCTGGTCAGGCCTTGCAGGTCCACCAGCACGTCGATGCCGGCCTGTGCAATCAACTTGGCCGCGGTGTGGTCGTCCACGCCGCCCAGGCGCACGTGGTGGTCCATCGCGGTCAGGATGCGCTGACGCTGTTTCTGAAACACGGGCTGCTGCGAGTCGGGCGTCCAGTCGAAGGCCCAGACCTCGAAACGGCTGCGGTCGTGCAGCTCGAAGAGTTCGGGCGTGAGCAGGCCCACCGCGTGCATGTGCAGGTCGCCCGACAGATAGGCCACCTTCACGCGGCCGCTGCGCGTGCCGGCCGCCGGCGACATGCGCTCGAACAGCGGCACCGCAGGCGGCTTGGGCACCTTCTCGTTGACGAAGCGCTGCGCCGACATCAGTTGCAGCGCCGGGTCGTCGCTCAGACCCATCATCGCCAGCAGCGAAGTGCCGGTGAGGAACTGGTTGGGCGTGACATCGCCCACCGCCAGGTCGTGCGGCCAGGCGCATTGCTTCTGGCGGATGTGCACGTAATGCTGGATGACGTCGCCCTGGGTGGCCTTGAGCTCCAGGCTGGCGCGCATCAGCGCCTCGGCTTCGGGGTAGCGGCGCACCTGTTCCAACAGGCGTGCGCTGTTGTTCAAGGCGTGCAGCCGGTGTTCCAGGCTGGGCACGGGTGTGGCTTCGAAGACCGAGCGCCAGAGGGCCAGCGCGCCTTCGGTGTCACCGCGCCTTTCCAGCAGGTGCCCCAGGTTCAGGCTGGCGGGCGCAAAGCCGGGGCTGAAGACCAGCGCGCGCCCATAGGCCTGCTCGGCGCTTTCGGGCTTGCCGGCGGACGACAACACCGTGCCCCAGTTGAAACAGGCCACGTGGC
>JANOZF010000279.1:0-2319 GCA_031429255.1 Rubrivivax sp. | reverse complement strand
CCGCCGGCGGCATGGATCAGCGGCCACAGCATCACCAGGCCCAGCACCGAGCGCAGCAACATCACCTGGAACACCGACAGCTCGCGTGTGGCCTCCCTGCCGGCCACCGCCATGACCACCATCAGCGTCAGCCAGCCGGCCATCCAGGCGGCGGCGCGGGAGACGGAGGTCGAGAGCGTGGGCATCCTGCGCAGGTTAGCCCAGGCCAGGGACGGTGGTCTGCCTCGGGCTGGAGCGCGTGTTGCCAGAGCCGAGTTGCGCCTGCAGCGCATCGACAGCCCGCTCGCCGGCGAGCACGGCGCCTTCGAGGTAGCCCGGGAAGTCCGGCGCGAACTCGCTGCCCGCCAGATGGATGCGGTCGCGCCAGGGCGCAGGCAAGGCCGTGGACATCGGCGCGGGATGCGCCGATGCCGGCGACGCGTCGGCGGGCGTGGCGGTTTCGGCGTCTTCCGCCCAGTCCTGCAGGACCACCGCCTGTGGCGTCAGCGCGTGGTCGCCAAACAGCCTGCCCAACTGAGCCACCGAGGCGTCGATCAGGGCCTGCCGCCCCATGCGCCGACGCCATGCCACGGGAACGCCCAAAAATCCGAATAGCGCGGCGTGCCTGCCCTCAGCGTCGCTGGCGTCGTGCACTTCAGCCAGGGGCCCTGCCTGGCTGACGGCGCTGCCCGACAGACCCGCCATGCGCCAGAACGGTGTGGCGTAAAGCGCCAGCAGCTTGGCGTGGCCGGCCATCCAGGTGGGGGCGTCGCCCCAGCGCTGCGACAGTTCAACCGGCAGCGCCGGTGACCAACGGATGGTCGTGGCCAGCAGCCTGGGGGGCAATGCCAGGATCACCGACGACGCCACCAGGCATCCGGCCTGTCCGCCGCGCGCGAACTCGACGCTGACCGTGCCGTCCGGGCACGAGACCAGCCCACGCACGCAGGTGCCCAGCAGCACCTGCGTGCGCACCAGCTGCGCCCGCAAGGCGTCCGTGAGGCCAGCGGTGCCGCCGACCACGCGCATCGACGGGGGCTGCTGCGCGAAGCCGGTGGCGTGCCGGCGCAAGGCATGCGACGACGATTCGACCAGACCCGCGCCGCGCCCCTGCTGCTCGAACAGCGCCAAACCCAGCGTGTTCAGCCAATCGGCTGTGCGCGGGTTGAGTTCCGGCCAAACCCATGCCGGACCGAGGTCGAAGCGATGCCCACCATCTTCTGCGGCGACACCGAAGACGCGCCCGCCGACACGCTCGCGGGCTTCCAGCAGCGTGACGCCCAGACCCAGCCGCTCCAGCAGACTTGCGGCCACCAGGCCCGACAAGCCGGCTCCGACAACCACGACCTGCGCAGGGGGACGCAGAGCCTCAGGTACCGTCGAAGACGAATCCGACTCGTGTGCATTCATCGGGCTGAGTGGTGGCGGCGTCATGAGAGGCGTGATTGCGACACTTACCGCGGCCAACCTGGCGTTGTGAATTCGATGGTCGGCAGGCAGGTCGCGTCATGCGCGGCTTGAAGTCCGCGAAGTCCTTGGAGCTTACTGGTAGCAGGCCAGCCGAACCGAACGTCGGCTTGATGGCGCTTACCGTGAGTACGCCCGTCGGAGGTGACCGGCTCCTCACGCTGCATTCTGCCGTTGTAGTTCGGCCGCTGCGGCGCGGACTCGCATCTTCGAAAGGTTGAACTTCTCCCTGGCAGTTCGCCCTTTTCGCGCCTTCGGAACAAGACCAGGCCCGAGAGTTGGACTTCACCTGGATGACCTGCGTAACCGGAAGCCCACTGCTGCACCAGGTGCGCTGCTAACCGTGGCGTAAGGGAGTGGCGCGCTCGCGCACAGCAGTTCCAATATAAAAAACATCAGACACCTCACCGTTTCTAACGAAAATCTGCGCCTTGTACTGAAAACCTGGGGCTGCCGTGATCGGTTATGAATTTCTTGCCGCTGCAGTGGCAGAGAGCTCGGCGCTGCGCTTGCCTCCCGTCAAGCGCCCGGCACAGGTGCGGCCCGTGACACGCATCGAGCCCATGGCCGACCTGCTGGCCGTGCCGCGCCACGTGGCACCGAGCGACAACTCCACGCTGCTGGACCACGTGCTTTTTGCCCTGAAGCACGAAGAACCGCAGTTGCCCTTGCTGCTGGAAGCGCTTCGCCTGGTCTCCGCCGAAGAGCTTTCATCAGCACTGGCCGCGCAGCGTACGGGCAGCTTCCTGCGCAAGGCTGCTTTTCTTTGGGAAAAGGTGCACCGCCAAGAACTGCCCCTGCCTTGGGACAGCACCGGCGGCAACTACGTGGACTTCTTCGACGCGGAGACCTATTACGTGGGCCCGGTGTGGG
>JANOZF010000278.1:0-4215 GCA_031429255.1 Rubrivivax sp. | reverse complement strand
CCAATATCCACATCGGTCAGGTGCAGCGAGTTGATCGACACATCAGCGGTGATCGGCAAGCCTTCGGCCTTGGCGGCGCGCAGCAAGGCCACGCCGGCCGCGCTGGACAAGCGGCACAGGTGGACGCGGGCGCCGGTGGTGCGCACCAGCTCGACGATGGTCAGCAGCGCCAGCGGCGCGGTCGCCACCCGGCTGGGGCTCTCTGGCGTGCCGGTGGCGGCCGAGACGGTGGCGCTGCTGACCATCATCGAACTGGTGCGCACCACCGGCGCCCGGGTGCATCTGTGCCGCTTGTCGTCCGCCGCCGGCGTGGCCTTGCTGCGCGCCGCCAAGGCCGAGGGCCAGCCGGTGACGGCCGACGTGAGCATCAATACGCTGCACCTCACCGACGTCGACATCGGCTACTTCAACCCCGACATGCGGCTGACGCCGCCGCTGCGGCAGGGCGCCGACCGCGACGCGCTGCGCGCCGCGCTGGCCGACGGCACGATCGACGCGCTGGTGTCCGACCACAACCCGGTGGCCGACGACATGAAGAACCTGCCGTTCGGCGAGGCCGAGCCCGGTGCCACGGGGCTGGAGCTGTTGCTCAGCCTGGCGCTGCGCTGGGGTGCGGATCTGGGCCTGCCATTGCACCAGGCGCTGTCCACCGTCACCCACGGCCCAGCACGCGTGCTGGGCAACCGCCTGGGCGCGCTGGAAAGCAGTGCGGGCCGGCTGGTGGAAGGAGCGATGGCCGACCTGTGCCTGTTCGACCCTGCCGTGGACTGGACCGTGACGCCCGAGCGACTGGCCAGCCAGGGCAAACACACGCCCTTTGCCTATGCCAGCACCGGCATGGCGCTGTCGGGGCGCGTGCGCTGCACCATCGTGGCCGGCACCTTGGCCTATCGGGCCGCCGACCAGGCGCGCTCCACGGTGGTCGCCCGGGCCTGATGCGTCAGCCTGCCTGATGGTTCGGCCCGCCTGATGCGCACGTTGCGGGGTCTGACCCGGCTGCTTCGCGCCGTGATCCACGTGCTGCACGGCATGCTGGTGATGACGCGGTTCCCGGCCCTGACAGCAGCGCAGCGGCACGAGCGCATACGCTGGTGGTCCTCCGGTCTGCTGCGCAGCCTGGGGCTGACGCTGCAGGTCAGTGGCACGCCGCGCGCGGGTGCATCGTTGCTGGTGGCCAACCACGTGTCGTGGCTGGACATCGCGGCCATCCACAGCGCCGCCCCGCATGCGCGGTTTGTCTCCAAGGCCGACGTGCTGGCGTGGCCGCTGCTGGGCTGGTTGATCAAGGGCGCGGGCACGCTGTTCATCGAGCGTGAGCGCAAGCGCGATGCGGTGCGTGTGGTGCACGCGATGGCGCAGGCGTTGCAGGACGGCGAAACGGTGGCCGTATTCCCGGAGGGCACCACCGGACTGGGCGCCGAGTTGCTGCCGTTTCATGCCAACCTGCTGCAGGCCGCGGTGGCCACGGGAACGCCGATCCAGCCGGTGGTGCTGCGCTTCTTCGATCAGCAGGCGCCGTTCAGCCTGGCGGTGTCCTTCGTGGGGGAGACCACTCTGATGCAAAGCATCTGGGCTGTGGCCTGTGCCCAAGGGTTGCAGGTACGGGTGCAGTTGTTGCCGCCGGTGGGCACGCGCCATGCCGACAGGCGCGCGCTGGCCGAACATCTGCGAACCGTGATGGCCGACCAGTTGACCGCGCAGGTCACCCCGGCGGACCGCTGAAGGCGGTCGCGGCGAGCCGTTGCTGGCGCCCGTGACCCGTAACCGCTGTTGTGGCCACTGCCACTGCCGCCGCCACTGCCGCCGCCACTGCCACCCAGCCCCCAGGTGCCCGCTCAAGATGCCCGCCCGAACCGCCATCCCAGGCGCAGGGCATGGACCCGCGCCAAGATTCAGGCTTTGGCCTGCCCCTGACTGGCCACTGCGGCGGCGGCCTTGGCCGCGGCTTCGGCGTCGCCCAGGTAGTAGCTGCGGATGGGTCTGAGCTGGGCGTCCAGCTCGTAGACCAATGGTATGCCGTTGGGAATGTTCACGCCCACGATGTCGGCGTCAGCGATGCCGTCCAGGTACTTCACCAGGGCCCGGATGCTGTTGCCATGCGCGGCAATGACGATGCGCTGGCCGCCCTGGATGGCCGGTGCGATGCGCTCCTGCCAGCACGGCAGCACGCGCGCCACGGTGTCCTTCAGGCATTCTGTCAACGGTATCTGTTCCGTTTCCAGGCGCGCGTAGCGCACGTCGGCGCGCTGGCCGCGGGGGTCGTCGGCGGTCAGGGCCGGCGGTGGCGTGTCGTAGCTGCGGCGCCAGATCAGCACCTGTTCGTCGCCAAACTTCTTCGCCATGTCGGCCTTGTTCAGGCCCTGCAGAGCGCCATAGTGGCGCTCGTTCAGGCGCCAGTCGTGCAGCACGGGCAGCCAGGTGCGTTCCAACTCGTCCAGCGCGTGCCACAGCGTCCACACGGCACGCTTCAGCACCGAGGTGTAGGCCACGTCGAAGTCGTAGCCGGCTTCGCGCAACAAGCGTCCCGCAAGCCGGGCCTGTGCCACGCCGGTGTCGGTCAGTGGCACGTCGGTCCAGCCTGTAAAACGGTTCTCGAGGTTCCACGTGCTTTCCCCGTGGCGGATCAGGACAATCTTGTACATAGGCTCAATTCTATAATTCGCGGTTTTGCAACTCTGCGGCGCATCCCTTGAAATTCATCATCGACAACTGGCCGCTCATTCTGCTGGCGTTTGTATCGGGCGGCATGCTGTTGTGGCCGCTGGTCAAAGGTGGTGCGGCGGGCAGTGGCGCCGTCAGCACTTCCGAGGCGGTGCGGCTGATCAACCGCGAGAAAGGTGTGCTCATCGATGTCTGCGAGCCTGCCGAATTTGCTGCCGGCCACGCAACGGGTTCGCGCAACGTGCCGCTGGGCCAGCTGGATGGGGCCAAGGGTCTGCCCACGAACAAGGCACTGCCCGTGCTGGTGATGTGCGCCACGGGCTCGCGCTCGTCGCGGGCTGCCGCCCAGCTGCGCAAGGCGGGCTACGAGAAGGCGATGGCCGTGGCTGGCGGCAACGCGGCCTGGCGCGAAGCGCAGCTGCCCATGGACAAAGGCAGCTGAATCGGGCCCCAAGCTCCTTGCCGTCGCCAAGGTCTTGCCAGGGCATCGAGAATTTCAAGTGTCACCGCAGATGAGGAAACGCCCATGACCCCGGTCAAGATGTACACCACGCAAGTCTGCCCTTATTGCCTGCAGGCGAAGGCGCTGCTCAAGCAGCGCGGCGTGGCGCAGATCGAAGAGATCCGCATCGATCTGGACCCATCGCAGCGCCAGCACATGATGGCCATCACCGGCCGCCGCACCGTGCCGCAGATCTTCATCGGCGACAACCATGTCGGGGGTTGTGACGACCTGGTGGCGCTGGACCAGAAGGGCGGACTGATGGCGCTGCTGGGCGCCTGAAGCTGCCCGGCAGCAAAAAAGCGTCACGGGCTCTGGCCCGTTGCGCAACGGGCTGCGCGGTTCAATGGGGTTGCACAAGCCATAATCACGGGTTGCGGCTCGGTGCCATGGCGGTGCTGGGCTTTGACTCCAAGAGAACATCATCATGGCCGACGAGACCCCCGTTTTTCAGATCCAGCGCATGTACCTGAAGGACCTGTCGCTCGAGCAACCCAAGTCGCCCGCGATCCTGCTGGAACAGAGCCAGCCCCAGGTCGACATCAACCTGACCATGGGCGCCGAGCCGGTGGCGGACAACGTCTATGAAGTGACCGTTGCAGCCACGGTGACAACCAAGGTCAAGGACAAGGTCCTGTTCCTGGTCGAAGCCAAGCAGGCCGGCATTTTCGAGATCCGCAACGTGCCTGATGAGCAACGCCAGGGCATCCTGAGCATCGTCTGCCCGCAGATGATCTACCCGTACCTGCGTGCCATCGTCTCCGACGTCTGCACGCGCGCCGGCTTCCCGCCCATCCTGCTGACCGAAGTCAACTTCCAGGCCATGTTCGAGGCGCAGCAGCAGCAAGCCGCAGCCCAAGGCAACGGCGCCCCCCGCATCATCACGGGGGCGAACTGAGGACATGAGCATGTGCCTGCGCACATGCGATTGCCTCAGTTCGAGGGCGAGCTCAGCGAGCCCGCGGCCTGCTGCTGCTGCGCCTCGAACATGGCCTGGAAGTTGACTTCGGTCAGCAGGATGGGCGGGAAGCCGGCGCGCGTGCAGACGTCGG
>JANOZF010000277.1:0-15935 GCA_031429255.1 Rubrivivax sp. | reverse complement strand
CTGCGCGCGATGCCGGGCCAGCGGCTGGACAAGATCGCTTACCTCACCTGCAAGGGCACGGGCCGCATCACGGCGCTGGAGGCGCTGCAGCAGGTGCGTGAGCAGGCGCCTGCGGGTGCCGTGCGTGTGCTGGCCCTCGTGGCCAAGGAGCGGGCCTGCGAACACCCCGGCAAGGCCTGCCACGGCGATGCCTGCCCGCTGGCCAGGGGCTTCTACGACCGTCTGCCCGCGGCCCGCGCACAGGCGGTGGACGAGGCCTGGATGGACCCCGCTGCCCAGCGCCGCATCGCGTTGCAGCATGGCATCTGTCCCTACTACCTGGGGCAGGAGCTGCTGCGCTGGGCCGACGTGGTGGTGGGCGACGTGCACCACGCCTTCGACCCCAACGGGCAACTGCACGGACTGGCGCAGGCGCTGGGCTGGCGCATCGGGCTGTTGGTGGACGAGGCGCACAACCTGGTGGAACGCACGCGCCAGATGTACAGCGCCGCCATCAGCCTGGCGCAGGTACGCGCGGCCCGGCCGCTGGCGCCTGCCGCGCTGCGGCCCCTGTTCGGCCGGTTCATGCAGGTGCTGGCCGATGCAACGGCGGCGCAGGACAGTGACTACTCGGCGCATGAAGAGATTCCCGACGAGATCGGCGACGCGCTGCAGGACCTGGTAACCGGCCTCCGCGAGCACCTGCAGGCGCAACCGCTGGCCCACGGGCCGGTGCTGAACTTCTACTTCGAGGTCGTGCGGCTGCAAAAGGCGGCGGACCGGTTCGGCGCGCATTCGCTGATGGACATCCAGCGCGGCGGGGCGGTCGCAGGGGTGCCTGGCTTTGACTCCAGCGCGGGCACTGGCGCCGGTGCCCAGGCTGGTGTCGAGATGCCGCTCTTCGATTCGCCACAGGATGCAGCCCCCGGTGCCGACCGCGACGACGGGCCGCGCAGCCCCAGCATCGAGGCCACGCTGTCGTTGCGCAACATCGTGCCGGCGGCCTTCCTGCGCCCGCGCTTCGAGGCCTGCCACTGCGCGGTGCTGTTCTCGGCCACGCTGGCCCCTCAGGGCTACCAGCGCGACCTGCTGGGCCTGCCCGACGACACCGGCTGGATGGATGTACCGCCCTTCTTCGCGCCTGAACACCTGCGGGTGCAGATTGCCGATCGGGTGTCCACGCGCTATCCCCACCGCAGCGCCTCGCTGTCGGCGGTGGTGGACCTGATGGCCGCGCAGTTCGGCGCCCATCCCGGCAATTACCTGGCGTTTTTCAGCAGCTTTCACTACCTGCAGCAAGCCGCCGAAGCGCTGGCGCAGCGCCACCCGCAGGTGCCGCAATGGCGCCAGGCCCGCGCCATGGACGACACCGCCCGCATGGCCTTTCTGGCCAGGTTCGTGCCCCAGGGGCAGGGCCTTGCCTTTGCGGTGCTGGGCGGCGCCTTTGCCGAAGGTGTCGACCTGCCCGGCAGCCGCCTGATCGGTGCCTTCATCGCCACACTGGGTCTGCCGCCGGTGTCGCCCCTGCAAGACCAGTTCCGCCAGCGTCTGGACCAGTTGTTTGGTGCCGGCCACGGTTATGCCGATCTGGTGCCGGGCATGCACAAGGTGGTGCAAGCCGCCGGCCGCGTGTTGCGCTCACCGGAAGACCGCGGCTGGTTGTGGCTGATGGACCAGCGTTACCGGCAGCCCGAGGTGTTGGCCCTGCTGCCGGCCTGGTGGCGCCTCGCCGACGCCACCACCTGACGTGCGCCATCGGTTGCCACCGGCCGCGGGCAAGCACTGTGCTGCCCGCCACGGCTTCTCGTCGGGCACTTGTGAGCACTGCCAACGGCCGCTGACCGCGCTGGCGCAGCACCGTGGGTTGACACGGTGTGATGCCGCGGTGTGCCGCGCAGCGTACAGCCTGTGCGAACTCGAAAGCCAGTGGAAGGTGTACGGCCACAGCGCCGGGCGTTCTTGTGCGAGTCCACCGTTGACCTGATCGCATGAAGGCCAGAGAGCGTGATCCCCTGGAGCTACGGTGGTCTGCGAACCAGGCGCTGCGGCGTGTGAATGCCAGGGGCACGCCAAGGGTAGGAAGCTGACTGCGGGCAGGCGCGGCGCCGTCCTACGGAGCGGCGCCAACGTCGCGGTTCACACTCAAGGCCAGAAACAGGAGCAGCCATGACCAGGAAAGCGGACATCACGGGCAAGGTCGAGTACCGCGAAGGCGACGGCGCCAACATCACGATCAGACCCGGGCCTTGCGAGGTGGACGAGACCGCGCTGGACGCCACCATCAGCTGGACCGATGGCGATACGCACGGTTCGGCCAGCATGCCGATCGGCGATTTCCGCAGTTACGTGGCGAGCAAGGCGATTCAATTCGTTGGCGAGATGGTCGCCTGAGAACCAGGCTTGATTCGAGCACAGCGCCATCGCTGCATCGGCTCGGGCAATCCGGACGAAGCCTTCGTTGGGCGCACCGGTGACCCATGCCGAGGCGCCAGCGCGGCTGGTAGCGCTTGGTCTCGGCACAGGCAGCAGGGCCGATATCGACCTGTCATGAGCAACATTCCTGTTGGGCCAGACCCACTGCTGCGCTTTTCGACAACGGCTGCGCGGGCGCTGCTACCGGTGCCCGTGCAATGCATCTCTTCCTCGCATTGCGCCGCATCTGTGTGCGGTGCGAACCCAGCAGGGCTCAGTCATGAAGACTGACCTGTCAGCCGCGGCAACCCAGCCTGCGCCGGTCGCCACGCCCGGCGCAGAGCGTGGGCAGATCAGCGAGAACATCGCTGCCGTGCATGACTTCTACAAACGCGAGGAGCAGAGGCGCACCAGTTCGCAGCGCCACGTCGAAACCATCGGCCGCTTCGTCGGCCGGCCGGCCTTCCTCGTCGTCATCCTGTCGTTCGTCGTCATCTGGACAGGCGCCAACCTTGCCTTGATCGCTTGGGGCAAGACTCCCTTTGACGAAGCACCCTTCTTCTGGCTGCAAGGCCTGATTGCGCTGGCGGCGCTGCTGACGACCACCGTGCTGCTGATCAAGCAGGACCGCGTTGACAAGCTGAGCGAACAGCGCGCCCACCTCGACTTGAAGGTGATGCTGCTGATCGAGCAAAAAGCGGCCAAGCTGATCGACCTGATGGAGGAACTGCGACGCGACATGCCCATCGTGAAGGACCGGGCCGATTCGGGTGCTGCCCTCATGCAGCACCCGATGAGCCCCGAGCGCGTGTTGGCTGCGCTGGCCGAAGAGGTGACCTCGCCCGACGGGTCGATATTGAACTCGACCGCGGCGCCTGCTGCGCCGGCCGGACCCACCGCAGCCCGGAACTGAGCATGCCTGGTTGCCCGAAGTGGCCCCTGTTCCCAGGTCCGCTGCCGGGATGAGCGCCTCGCCGGCCGCAGAGGCTAAGGGCCGCTGGCTCGCTTGGGCGGCGTCAGTGGCGCCGAGTGGCCATTGTTCTGACCGGGCAGCGGCATCGCGTTGGATTCCTGGGCTCCCGTCATGGCTCGGTTGGTGCGCCCAGCCGACGGGGCCGGCGCTCGCCCTTCGGCATCCGGCCCCTTCTGGCCCGCCATGCGGGTCAGCATTTGTAGTTCTCTATCAACCCGCGGTCTGTTGCTCAGCGCACAGACCGTCGTGTCGCGCCAGCCGAGGATGCGTCCATGGCCCGGTACGCGCCAGGGGGCACGGCCCTTCTTGCGGGGCTCTGGCAAGCACATCCACGAACGGAGATTTCGATGCACCACGTCACCACTGCCGACCGCACCACGCTTTACATCAAGGACTGGGGTGCCGGGCGCCCCGTGATCCTGCTCGCTGGTTGGCCTTTGAGCGCCGACAGCTGGGACGATCAGGCGATGGTCATCGCCGGGTCGGGCTATCGCGTCATCGCCTATGACCGCCGCGGCTTCGGGCGTTCGTCGCAGCCCTGGGGCGGCTACGACTACGACACCTTGTCGGACGACTTGGCTACCGTCATCCAGCAGACCGGGGCCAAGGACGCCACACTGGTCGGGTTTTCAATGGGAGGCGGGGAAGTGGCGCGCTACATGTCTCGGCATGGCGGCAAGTCGGTTGTCAAGGCGGCCCTGGTTTCTTCGGTCGTGCCTTGCATGTTGAAGTCGAACGAAAACCCTGAAGGCACCGAACAGGCCGTCTTCGACAACATGGCCAGCAGCATGCGGGACGATCGAGCGCAGTTCTTTGCTGGTTTCTTCAAGGACTTCTTCGGTGTCGGCATGCTGTCGCACCCGGTCAGCACCGAACTGATCGATTGGGCGCGCAGCCAGGCAATGCAGGCCAGCCTGCGCGCCACGCTGGAGTGTGCAAAGTCCTTCGCTTCGACCGACTTCCGGGGTGACCTGGAGGCGTTTCGGGTGCCGACACTCATCGTCCACGGCACGAACGACAAGACCGTGCCGATAGCCGCCGCAGGCCGGGCAGCCCATGCAGGCATCGCGCAGTCGACCCTGCTCGAATACGAGGGCGCACCGCACGGGTTGTTCGCCACCGACAAACACCGTTTGAGCGAAGACCTGATTTCCTTCCTTCGCAACGGAGTGCCCAGCCATGAGTGACATCGCATCCATCGAAACCGTGCCGACATCGTTCGGCGTCTTCAAGCCCGTGGGCTGGTTGATGGTCGGCCTGCCGAACCAGGCAAAGGCCGATGAACTGGTGACCGCGCTGCAGGGCGCGGGCTGGCCCAGCACGGCGGTGCTGCACTTCACGCCGCGCGAGAGCCTGTCAGAACTGGAGGCCATGGTCGATAACGCCGGGGCGATGGCCGGCTTCGGCTACGAAATCACCTTGCTTCGGCGATACGTGACGCTGACCAAGGAGGGCCACCGGTGGCTGCTGGTGAAAGTGGACGGCGTCGAGCATGCTGCCGCTGCAGCGGAGGTTGCCCGCCGCTGCGACGCCACGCTGGCGGTTCACTACCGAACGTTGACGGTCGAGGAGTTGATCTAGGCGCGTGGACGCCAGCGACCGGTTCCAGTGGTACAAGCCGCTGATGCCGACTGTCACGACATCGCAGCAGAGGGCGGGGGCGCTGCCAGTGGCAGGCAGAGTCTGCGCTTGCGCGACCCCTGCGCGAATGGCTGGGCCAGGTGGATCAGCTTGCCGCTGGCCGCAGCGCCTTCGCCGAGCTCGAGGGCAGCGCCGCCGGCAGGATGACATGCTGGCTCACGACCTGCTGCGCCAAAGACGTTTGAGCCTCAGTGCGCGCGTGCACCACCAGCACCACCTGCCCGTGGGCCAGCGCGTCCTTGATCAGCGTGGAAACGTCGCCTTTGTCTCGCTCGGCGCCCACCACGGCACCAACCAGACCGCCGAGGCTGGCACCCCAGCCGATCAGATACAGCGCACCCAACACCGGGCTGGCGATGAACAGCGTGAGGTTGGCCGCCGCCAGCGCAATCGACACGCCGGCACCGGCTGCTGTGCCCACCGCGGTGCCGATGGCGCCGTCGCGCAGCAGGTCTTTCAGCACATCGTCGCTGTCGGACTTCGAATCCTCGGCGGCGCCGGCAGGGCCCGCGCTCAATACCCGGACCTGCGCCGAGGTGACGCCCTCGGCCACCAGCCGGTCGCGGGCGTCGTTGGCCTCGACTTTCGAAGGGTACAGGCCGACGATGCGGTGCAGGTAGTGGTTCATGGCAGTTCTCCGGGAGGTTGTGCGTGGGCAGGCGCTGTTGCCGGCATGTTGGCCGGCATGGTTGCCCGTGCGCTCGCCGGCGACTGTGGCTTCGGTGGCGGTCCGGGTCTGTGCGCTGAGCAACAAACCCCGGCACGCATAGCTCCGACGACGAAAGCCGGCGCGCACAGCGTGAGTGCGACCACACGTGGGCAGCAGTCGGCCTCGAGAGCGCACCCGTGGCTAAAGCAGAGGCGGCACGACATGCAAGGGCTGACCGCTTCCAGGTGGCCTGCAAACGGACCCGGACGCGGCACTGGTCGGGTTGCCCCTCGGCACCGCTTGCCCGGGATCTGGTCGTGAGCAGCCTCGGTGAACCGGCCAACTCAGTGGCCGGGCTGGTCTCGCACCAGCCGGTGCGAGACCTGTCGGACCGCATTGCGCTGCTGATCACCAAGGGCCTGCGTTTCAGCGCCGACCTGCTCTTTGCCAAGCGCTACGGCCACCGCGCCATCGTGCTCGAAACGGTTGCCGCCGTGCCAGGCATGGTGGGCGCCACTATCACGCACCTGCACTGCCTGCGCCGCATGATCGACGACGACGGCTGGATCCGCACCTTGATGGACGAGGCCGAAAACGAGCGCATGCATCTGATGACGTTTGTCGAACTCGCGCGGCCCACGGCCTTCGAGCGGCTGGTGGTGCTGCTGGCGCAGGGTGGTTTCTACATCGGATACTTCCTGCTCTACCTGGTGTCGCGGCGCACCGCGCACCGCCTGGTCGGCTATTTCGAGGAAGAGGCGGTGCTGAGCTACACGCTCTTTCTGAACGAGATCGAAAGCGGGCGCATGCCCAACCCGCCGGCACCGGCCATCGCGTTGCGCTACTGGAAGCTGGCCAGCGACGCGACGCTGGCCGACGTGGTGCGAGCGGTGCGCGCTGACGAGGCAGGGCACCGCGACGTGAACCACGCGCTGGCCAGCGAGCTGAGTCAGGCTGCGGCGGGCTGAGAGGCTGAGAGGCTGAGAGTCTCAGGCCGTATGGCCACTGCCTACAACGCCCGTTTGCGCTGGACGACCGGATGGCATCGGTGCGCCGCCGGCTTCGCAACCGGCCGCCGCCGGGGTGCGGCGCCTGTTCCCTCTGGTCTGCTGGAAGTGGGTGGCGCGCGGCCTCGGGTGCTGGGCCGCTGGACCCGTTGGAACTGCGCTTTGGCAAGGTGGCCGACGGCGTGATGGACTTTGCGCGATGTGGGCGTGCCCGACAGCGCATGCCGCACCCGACGTTTATCTGAAGGGCTCGGCGCGGGCCCGCAGTACCTCCAGCCCCGGTTCGTTCGGGTCACGCGGCTTGCCGGGGTGAATGATGGCCACCTGGCAACTCTCGGCCGCTGCGACCAGCTGGCGGTAGCTGCCGGCGGTGATGTCCTTGATGAAGGCCTGCTTGCGTTCGTCATAGACGAACATGCGGTGGTTGATCGACTGGCACTCAATGCAGCTGGCAGCGCTCGGCTGCCGACGATCCGCATCCGCGTGCCGGGCTGAATGTGGTTCGCGGCCAGGTGACGCATGAAGCGGTGGCGCGCGATCTGGGTTACGCCTACACCGACCCGGCCAGCCTGCTGGCATGAGCGCAGGCCCCGCGACGGCATCGTGCCGACGCTGAGCCAGTTGCACGGTCGTTTGCTCTACGTGACGTGCGCCGACCATCTGAACGTGGTGGGCCACTGCACGCTGGCGGGCGGGCGCCGGGCGGACGGGCTGCCGTCGGGGGCTGGCTTCACGCCCGAGGCTTTCGAGGCCACCTGGGATTCCATCGCCATCGCAGGTTCCGCTGCTCGGGCTCGTCGGTCTGCAGGGTGAACCCGGCGTCGGCGTTGTCAGTCGAGCCGCTCCACTGCCGGCATGCCCCAGCCGCCGGTCAAGGCAGCCTCCTGGGGCCAGTACAGGCGGGCGTTGAGCAGGAAAGGTGCATTCGCCCGCACGGGCAGCCAATTGGTCTTCTTCTCTGCCACGGGCTCATCGGCCTGTATGCACACGTCCAGCGAGCCGTCGGTGTTGAAGTGCAGCGGGTCGCGGTCGCCCAGCGCGTGGCGCTGCAGCGGGTTGGCGATCAGGAAGTCGTCGGCGCCGTAGGCCGTCAGCGACCAGAAGGCCCGCACCGGCGGCAGTTCGCCGGCCTTGAAATGCAGGCGGTAGCGGTGGCGGCCGTTCAAAGCCTCGCCCCGCGCGTCGACCTGGGTGTTCGGGTAGGTGGCGTCGGCGGGCAGGTTGGCCCCCAGCCCGACCATCGCCACCACCGCACGGATGTTGTAGTGCGTGCCGTACTGGCCCATGATGGCCGGTGGCGTGGACCAGCCGCGCACCAGCTGGCGCGGTTGCTTCAGTTCCTGCGCCACCTTGACCTGGGCAATCCAGCGGCCCAGGCCGACGCTCCAGCGGTCGATCAGGCCCCACTGCGGCGGCCTGCCGGGTGCCATGCCGATACGCGAGAGCTTCATCAGCAACGGCGCGTCGGCAGGGGCCGGCGGGTTGTCCACCATCAGCCGCGCCAGCCGTGTGAAGAAGGCCGTGCACGGTGTTCCGCCATTGCGACCACATGGACGAGCTGTACCGCGAAATCAGGGTGTTGCGACATCAGCAAACAGCAATGGGAGCCAGGGCGGGCCGCAAGGCGCAGTTCTGGCATCCCGAGACCACCCCAGGGACGCCACGGGGTCACAACACGGCCGTTGATCGCCGCCGACACCAGCTCCGCCGTTAACGCCTGCGCCGAGACCGCGATGTTGGTCTGCGACGACACGGACTGCTGCAACATGCCGTCGCCTCGGGACAACCCGTTGTCGTATGCGGTGACTGCCGTGCTGTTGCTGCTGGATTCGCGCAACGCCGCTGGTACTGCCTGCGCCCATTCGTGGAGCATTGCGAGGTCGAGTCGCGTGCCGCAGAAGAGCGCTCTGACTGCCGCAGAGGATTCGGATCCCTTCCATCGGTCGCATCTGCAACATCAACAAACGCTCTGCCGAAGCACCGATTCCATGCAGGTACGGATGCAAGTAGCAAACAAGAACGAGCCCAAAGGCCCGTGTTTCCTAGCGATCTGGCGGAAGCGGTGAGATTCGAACTCACGGGCCCTTGCGAGCCGCCGGTTTTCAAGACCGGTGCAATCGACCACTCTGCCACGCTTCCTTTTGTCGACCGGGGATTCTAGGCGCCCGGACGCTGCGCCTGAGGGCAGGGCACCTGCAACAGTTCACGCCGGCCACCATCCACGCGCATGGCACTCAGTGATCCGCCCCATACGCAGCCGGTGTCCAGTGCCAGCAGATCGGGCCGGTCTATCAGGCCGAGCGTGCTCCAGTGGCCGAAGGCGATCGGCTCATCGCTGCTCTTGCGTTGCGGCACCTCGAACCAAGGCAGGTAGCCGTCCGGTGCGGCGCCAGCGCCTTCCTTGGTCTTGAAATCGAGCACGCCATCGGCGCTGCAGAAGCGGATCCGGGTCAGGGTGTTGACCACCATGCGCCAGCGGGCCTGGCCCTGCAGCGAAGGTGACCAGCGGTCGGGTTGGTCGCCATACATGTCGTGCAAGAAACCGCCCAGGCCGGGCCCGCGCAGCACGGCGTGCACTTCGTCAGCCAGGTCCAGTGCATCCTGCGCCGACCACTGCGGCGCCAGGCCTGCGTGCACACACAGCCAGCCGCTTTCCCGGTGCGCCAGCGGTTGTTGGGCCAGCCAATGCAGCCAGTCTGCGGCATCGCCGGCTTGCAGCACGTCGGCAAAGGTGTCGCCGCGGTGCAGTTTGCGCACGCCATGCGCCACCGCCAGCAGATGCAGGTCGTGGTTGCCCAGCAGGCAGGTGGCGGCGCTGCCCAGTGCCGATACCCGGCGCAGCACGCCCAGCGAATCGGGTCCACGGTTGACCAGGTCGCCGAGAAACACCACACGGTCGCGCGAGGGCGAAAACCCCGCCGCTGCCAGCAGTTCGTCGAGCGCTTGAGCGCAGCCTTGCACGTCACCAACCAGCAGGATCATGGGTCGATTCTGCTACGCTCCCGTCCGTTTTCGCTGATACCGCCGCGTTTTGCCGGCGGCACCCATGGACCTGGCCCTGCTGGTTTTTTTGATCCTGCTCAATGGCATCTTTGCCATGTCCGAGATGGGGCTCACCGCCAGCCGCAAGGCCCGACTGCAGGTGATGGTCGAGGCCGAAGAGCCGGGCGCCCGCGCGGCGATGGACCTGCACGAGAACCCGACCAAGTTCCTGTCGACGGTGCAGATCGGCATCACGTCGATCGGCGTGCTCAACGGCATCGTGGGCGAAGCGGCGTTTTCCCAGCCGCTGGGCCACTGGTTGGCGCAGACCTTCGGCTGGGCAGAAAAACCGGCCGGCGTGGGCGCCACGGCACTGGTCGTGATGTTGATCACCATCCTGACCATCATCTTCGGCGAACTGGTGCCCAAGCGCCTGGGCCAGATGTACCCCGAGACCGTGGCCCGGCTGGCCGCGCGGCCGATGAATCTGCTGTCTACGGCCACCCGGCCCCTGGTGGCATTGCTCAGCCTGTGCACCGAGGCGGTGTTGAAGCTGCTGGGCATCAAGGGCGGCCCGTCGCGTTCGGTGACGGAAGAAGAGATCGCGGCCAGCCTGGAAGAAGGTGTGGACGCGGGCGTGATCGAGGCGCAGGAGCACCAGATGGTGCGCAACGTGTTCCGGCTGGACGACCGGCAGATCGGCAGCATGATGATTCCGCGCGCCGAAATCGTCTGGCTCGACGAGTCGGACCCGCTGGACACGCTGCTGCAGCGCATGGCCACCAGCGGCCACACGCGCTTCCCGGTGTGCCGCGGATCGCTGGACGACGTGCGCGGCGTGCTGGCTGCGGCCGTGTTGCTGCAGCCCCTGGCCCGCGGCGAGCGACCCGAACTCGCCGACCACATGCAGCCGCCGGTATTTGTGCCGGAGACCCTGTCGGGCATGGAATTGCTGGAACACTTCAAGCTGGCGGGTACCGATATCGTGTTCGTCGTGGACGAGTACGGCGCCGTGCAGGGCGTCATCACCGAACGCGACCTGCTGGAAGCCATCACCGGCGAATTTGGCGCCCCTACCGACGAAGATGCATGGGCCGTCAAGCGCGACGATGGCAGCTGGCTGCTGGATGGCCTGATACCGGTGCCGGAACTGAAAGACCGGCTCGAAATCAAGGAACTGCCCGAAGAAAACCGTGGCCGCTACAACACCCTTGCCGGCATGATCATGCTGCTGCTGGGCCGCCTGCCCCGCACCACCGATGCCGTGCTGTGGGACGGCTGGCGTTTTGAAGTTGTCGACCTGGACGGCAAGCGGGTGGACAAGGTTCTCGTGCAAAAAATCGATACCCCTGGAGAAGAAGCTTGATCATCACCAACATGCACCTGCGGCCCACCGGGCTGGACAGCAACATCAACCGCAAGATGAAGCTGCGCCTGCCCGTGCAGGACTGGAGCGTGGGCAACCAGTTGAACGCCCTGTTCGTGGCCGCCAGTGAGTTTGCCGATGCCTGCCGCGAATTCCCCATCGTCTTCGTCAAGTCGGGCAAGGACGCCGACGGCAGCGAGCCGTTGGCTCCGATAGCCGTCTTCGGTGTCTCGCAGGCCGAGAACCTGTTCATCGTGGGTGAACGCTGGCGCGGGCGCTACATGCCGGCCGTGATGCGCATGTACCCGTTCTGCATGGCGCGTGTGGACGATGAGCGCCTGGCGCTGTGTGTCGACATGGCCTTTGCCGGCGTGAACGAAACCGAAGGCGAAGCACTGTTCGACGCCGCGGGCAATCCCACCGAACTGCTGAAGAGCGTGCAAAAGCAGCTGGAAGAGCTGGAAGCCGAGGTCCAGCGCACGCGCGCCGTGTGCCTGCGTCTGCAAGAGCTGGACTTGCTGCGCGAAATGCGCTTTGACGCCACGCTGCCGGGCGGGCGCAAGCACACGGTGGATGGTTTCCTGGTGGTGGACGAAGAGAAGGTGCGCAACCTGCCCGATGCGCAGGTGCTGGAACTGCACCGCAACGGCCTGCTGGGCCTGATCCATCTGCACTGGATGTCGATGCGCAACATGCACCCCTTGCTGGAATGGCATGTGGAGCGCGCGGCGGCGCAGATCGAGACCTGAAGCCGCTTTCAGCGTCGGCTCCCGCTCGCCAAGGCGGCCGGTGCTGGTGCCATCAGGCGGGGTTGCCTGGCCGCAGCGTGCGCAGGGTCTGCAGCACCTCAGCAGCCTGCGGCTGGCGCTGCGCCACCCAGGCATCGAACTGCTCACGGGCTTGCTGACCGTAGCGCTGGTAGACCTTCCAGCCCACCCAGGTCACCACGGCCAGCAGCAGCAGCGTTCTGGCAGCACGCGCCAGTGACACCACCACCGCAATGCCCATGCCCAGCGCCACCCACTTGAACCACCAGTGGCCGCTGTAGGTGAGGGCATTGATGGTGGCGCACAGGCCCACCACGAACAGCGCCTTCAAGGGCATGACCACAGCGCCGGTCAGGTCACGGATGGGGCGGGTGAGGAGGAAATGACGGGACATGGTGGCCTCGCGGGTGTTTGCGTTGATCGGCGACTTGCATGTTCAGCCAGCGGCTGCCTGGTTGCCAGAGCCCTGCGACGAACTGCATGCCCATGGCGTGAAGCGACCGGTCTGCAGCGTGAGCATGACCGGATGGCGCTGCCGAACCGTGATTGCCAGGGCTGAACCAGCGCGCCGGGAACACGCCCCTGCGGCATGAATCCCGGGTGAAAGTGGGCATCATTGGGCCTTCGAACAACGCCAACCCACGCCCACTTCATGACCGTAGACCTTGCCAAGACTGCGCGCAGCGCGCCACCCCGGGGCAGCGTGCCCGTGCACGCGGTGGACCGCGCTGGTTTCGCGTCGGCCGCAGCCCAGCTGCCCACCGCCACCGCCAACTGGTTTCGCAGCGTCGGCTTCGAAGGCGCAGCCGACAGCCACGTGCTGATGCCCGGGCCTGATGGCCAGTTGCAGGCGGTCTGGGCTGGGGTGCCGGGAGTTAGTCACCCCTGGGCGCTGGCGGCACTGCCGCGCAGCCTGCCGGTGGGCCGTTATCACCTGGCCGGTGCCAGCGAAGGGGGCCTGGTGCTGGACGCCACCGCGGCTGCGCTGTCGTGGGAGCTGGGCAGCTACTGCTTCGATCTGTACAGGCCGCGGCGCCGTGCTGCGGCACAACTCACACTGGCGCCAACGGCGGCGGCGCGGCGGGGTCTGCTGATGGCGGCCGCGGTGGCATCCACCCGCGACCTCGTCAACACGCCGGCCGAACACATGGGCCCGGCCCAGCTGGCCCAGGCGGTGCAGATGGTGGCGCGGCAGCATGGCGCCACCTTCAAGCAGACGGTGGGCGACAAGTTGCTGAAGGCCGGCTTTCCGGCCGTGCATGCGGTAGGTCGGGCGGCCGATGCGGCGTGCGCGCCGCGCCTGATCGAGCTGAACTGGGGGCAGGCGCGCCACCCGCTGGTGACGCTGGTGGGCAAGGGCGTTTGCTTCGACAGCGGCGGCCTGGACATCAAGGGCGCCGACGGCATGCGCCTGATGAAAAAGGACATGGGCGGCGCGGCCAATGCGCTGGGCCTGGCGCAGATGGTCATGGCGCTGAACCTGCCGGTGCGGCTGCAACTGCTGATACCGGCCGTCGAGAACGCCATCGCCGGCAATGCCTTCCGGCCCGGCGATGTGTTCAAGACCCGCAAGGGCCTGCACATCGAGATCGGCAACACCGATGCCGAAGGCCGCGTGATCCTGTGTGACGCCTTGGCCTATGGGGCCGAACACAAGCCGGCGCTGATGATCGACCTGGCCACGCTCACCGGCGCCGCGCGCGTGGCCCTGGGCCCGCAGCTGCCGGCGCTGTTCTGTCGCGACACCGCGGTGGCGCGCGCGCTGGTGGACCAGGGCATGGCGCTGCAGGACCCGCTGTGGCACATGCCGCTGTGGGCGCCCTACCACGCCAGCATCGAAAGCGACATTGCCGACATCGTGAACACCGGCTCCAGCCCGATGGCCGGCGCGGTGACCGCGGCGCTGTTTCTGGACGACTTCGTGCCCGCCGGCCAGGACTGGCTGCACATCGACCTGTATGCGTGGAACCAGGGCTCGCGCCCCGGTCGCCCCGCGGGCGGCGAGGCGCAGACCCTGCGCACGCTGCTGGCTTATCTGGAGCAGCGATTTGGTCCCGGCCAGGCCTGACAAGGTGCGCTCCCATCCAGTCCCTAGGACCACCACATGAGCCCGCAACCGCCGTTGACCGACGTTGCCGAACTGGCGCCGCAGCTGGCCCAGCGCGGCTGGGCCGTGCTGGACGCCGACGCCCTGTGCGGACTCAGCGGCGTGGCGCCTTCGGCCCTGGCGGGCTGGGAGCCCCACTGGAACGACCTGCCGCCCGATCAGCATCTGCGCGACGGGGGCCATTACCGCCGGCGCCGCCACAGCTGTTTTGTCGTCGACGGGCAGGCGGTGGCGCAGGTGTCACACCGTGCCCATTGGCAGCCGGTGGACTACAACGCGCTGCACGGGGGCTTCGAACGCTGGTTTGATCCGATGCCGCCAGCGTGGCTGCAAGACCCGGCTTGGCAGCAATTGCTGACCTCACTGGGGGCCGTGGCGTCGCGCTTGCGGGGCCTGTCGGCCGACCGCCCCTGGTATGTCGAGGCACACCCGTTTCGCATCACCACCGAAGGCGGCATCGGCCGGCCCACACCCGAAGGCGCGCACCGCGACGGCGTCGATCTGGTGGTGGTACTGATGGTGCAGCGGCACAACGTGAAGGGCGGCGAAACGCGGGTGTTCGACGCGCAGGGACCGCAGGGCATGCGCTTCACCCTGCACCAGCCATGGAGTGCGCTGCTGCTGGATGACGAACGCGTGATCCATGAAAGCACCCCCATCCAGAACCAGCAGGCCCAAGCGCCGGCCTGGCGTGACACGCTGGTGCTGACTTTTCGGCAGCACGGCTTTCAGGGCCCCTGAAGCGGACCCTGGCCCTGGCCCTCTCCATCTGGCACCCACCATCAACCTGCAGCGAGTACCACCGTGAACACCACCACCCCGCCTGTGAACCTGAACGGATTGCCGATCTCGCCGCAAGACATCGTTGCGGCCGCAGCCCGGTTGCGCGGTGTGGCGCACCACACGCCCGTGCTGCGTTCGGCCATGGCCGACCAGCGCACCGGTGCGCAGGTGTTCTTCAAGTGCGAAAACCTGCAGCGCATGGGCGCCTTCAAGTTTCGCGGCGCCTACAACGCGCTGGCGCAGTTCACGCCCGATCAGCGCCGGGGCGGTGTCATCGCCTTTTCGTCGGGCAACCATGCCCAGGCCATTGCGCTGTCGGCGCGGCTGCTGGGCATGCCTTCGGTGCTGGTGATGCCGCACGACTCGCCAGCGGCCAAGCTGGCCGCCACACGGGGCTATCAGGCCGGTTCGTCAGGCAGCGAGGTGGTGCTGTACGACCGCTACACCGAAGACCGTGAAGCCATTGGCCGGCGGCTGGCCGAAGAACGCGGCATGACGCTGATACCGCCCTACGACCATGCCCACGTGATGGCAGGGCAGGGCACTGCGGCGGCCGAACTGATCGAGGAAGTGGGCGCGCTGGACCGTCTGCTGGTGTGCGTGGGTGGTGGCGGGCTGATCTCGGGTTGCGCCGTGGCCGCGCACGCGCTGAGCCCGGGCGTGCAGGTCATCGGCGTCGAACCCGAAGCCGGCAACGACACGCAGCAGAGCCTGGCGCTGGGCCGCATCGTGCACATCGACACGCCCAAGACCATTGCCGATGGTGCGCAGACGCAGCACAGCGGCCTGCTCACGTTTGCCGTCATCCAGCGGCTGGTGCCGCAGATCGTCACCGTCAGCGACGAGCAACTGGTCAGCACGATGCGTTTCTTTGCGGAACGCATGAAGCTGGTGGTTGAACCCACCGGCTGCCTGGGCGCTGCGGCGTTGCTGGAAGGCGTGCTGCAGGCGCCAGGGGAGCGCGTGGGCATCATCATCAGCGGTGGCAACGTGGACCTGCCCCGCTATGCCGCGCTGCTGGCGGGCACGTGAACGAAGCGCGTCCCGAGGCACACGCACGGTGGCTGCCATGCGCCCGAACCCGGCATCTCTCTGTCTCTCGAAAGTGAACCGTCATGGCTGAATCAACGACCACCCCCGGCAGCCCAGGGGGCACCGCCGCACCGTCCCAGCCCGATGCAGCACAACGCCAGCGTGAGCAGGTCGACCGGCTCCTGGCGCTGCCCGCCGCCATCAGCAGCGGCACGGCGCGTCTGGCCAGCGGCGACT
>JANOZF010000276.1:0-34526 GCA_031429255.1 Rubrivivax sp. | reverse complement strand
GCTGGCGCAGAACTGTGACTTTCTCGAGACCTGTTACCTGCTGCTGAAGGGCGAACTGCCCAATGTCGAACAGAAGGCCGGTTTCGTGAAACTGGTTACCAACCACACGATGGTCAACGAGCAGATGCAGTTTTTCCTGCGCGGCTTCAGGCGCGACGCGCACCCGATGGCGGTGATGACGGGCCTCGTCGGCGCGCTGTCGGCTTTCTATCACGACAGCACCGACATCCACAATCCGCAGCACCGCGAGATCTCGGCCATCCGGCTGATCGCCAAGATGCCGACGCTGGTGTCGATGGCCTACAAGTACGGCATCGGCCAGCCCTTCATGTACCCGAAGAACAAGCTGTCGTACTCGGCCAACTTCATGCACATGATGTTTGCCACGCCGTGCGAAGACTTCGAACCCAATGAAGTGCTTGTTCGCGCCATCGACCGCATCTTCATCCTGCATGCAGACCACGAGCAGAACGCGTCCACCTCCACGGTGCGCCTGTGCGGCAGTTCGGGCACCAACCCTTTCGCGGCCATCGCGGCCGGCGTCGCCTGCCTGTGGGGCCCCGCGCACGGCGGCGCCAACGAAGCAGCGCTGAACATGCTGGGCGACATCCAACGCAGTGGCGGCATTGAGAAGATCGGCGACTTCATCAAGGCGGTGAAGGACAAGAACTCGAACGTCAAGCTGATGGGCTTTGGCCACCGCGTGTACAAGAACTATGACCCGCGCGCCAAGCTGATGCGCGAAACCTGCCACGAGGTGCTGACCGCCACCGGCCTGCACGACGACCCGCTGTTCAAGCTGGCGATGGCGCTGGAGAAGATCGCGCTGGAAGACGACTACTTCGTCGCGCGCAAGCTGTACCCGAACGTCGATTTCTACAGCGGCATCGTGCAGCGCGCGCTGGGCATCCCGGTCAGCCTGTTCACCGCCATCTTCGCACTGGCGCGCACGGTGGGCTGGATTGCGCAGCTCAACGAGATGATCGGCGACCCCGAATACAAGATCGGCCGTCCGCGCCAGCTGTTCGTGGGTTCGACCGCACGCAACGTGGTGCCGATCGCGCAGCGCACCTGATCGCGTTGTGCCGCTTGCGGCACCAGGCACAAGGCCGCCTTCGGGTGGCCTTTTTTCATTGCAAACGCTGGCCGTACGGCCGCTGCGGCTGGTCAGTCCTGCGCTGAAGCGCTGGCGTTCAGCCCTGGGCTCGGTGCAAACTTCGCCGTGGCCATGCACCCTTCACCACTGCCCGCATCGATCGACTGGTCCGCCTTCGACACCTTGCACGACGACAGGCCCGCCTGGCGCGACATCATCGAAACCTTGGCTGCCGAACTGGTGCCGGGCGCGCCAGCGCTGCAGATGGAGTCGGGGAGCGTGCTGGTGGCGCTGCTGGGCAGCACGCATGCGCTGAAGCTGTATCCGCCCTTCCTGCGGGACCACCACGCCTACGAGTGCGCGATGCTGGCCCGCGTCGGTGGCCGGCTGCGGCTGCCCACCCCGGCGCTGCTGAAGACCGGAGAGTGTGACGGCTGGCCGTGGCTGTTGATGACGCAGCTGCAGGGCGAACCGCTCACGTCCACGTGGCCCGCGCTGGACGAAAGCGCCAAGCGTCGCCTGCTGTCGACATTGGGCGCCCTGGCGGCGGAGGTGCACGCGCTGCCGCTGGGGGACATGGCACGGCACCTGCCGGCGTGGAGTGATTTCATCGCCGCGCAGCGCAAGGGCTGCCTACAGCGGCAAACCCGAGTCGGTCTGCCACCGCATCTGTTGCCGCAGGTGGATGCCTTTGTTGCCGGTGCCCTGCCCAGCGGGCTGCATGCGATGCTGACCGGCGAATACACGCCGATGAACCTGCTGACGCAACAGGGCCACCTGTGCGGCATGTTCGACTTTGGCGACGGACTCGTGGGCCCGCGCGAGTACGACTGGCTGGGCCCGTTGGCGTTCCTGGCTGCGGGCCACGCGCCACGTTGCGACGCGTTCTTCAGTGGCTATGGTGCCCGCCCGGATGTCTCGCAGCGGCTGGCGCTGATGCGGCTGCTGCTGCTGCACCGGTACAGCAACCTGCCCGCGCAGATTGCGCACGCGGGATGGCAGGAAGCGCGCAGTTTTGAACAACTGACGGCGCTGATCTGGCCTGTCGGAGCGGACCGCTGAACCGGTTCGATTGTCAGACCGGGTTGGTGGGCATGAAACGGCTGGTGCGCAGCCCGCTTCCACATCGGCGCCCGCTCCTTGCAACAGGTTCAAGGCGTGCAAACCATAGCGCGCGCGGGTGCGGCCCAGGGGTGCGAAAAGCTCCGTTAGGTTTGCTTCGCGGCGGCGATGACTCGGTCTCGACGCGTCCTTCGTACCGCGTGGCGCCGCGGCTGGCCGCGGCGCGGGCGCTCTTGCGGACCTGGCTGGGGCAAACGCCCCAGCCAGGGCTGGCGGCTTCTGTGGCGCGTTGTAAACCCCAGATTCAGGGGTTGCTACCCCAAGGGTTTGGTGGGGGATGGCGCCACACCGGCCCGGGTCCTGACTTGCGGCGTTGTTGGCGATGTGCGCCGCCGTCGCGCAGGTGTGCAAAAAGTCCGCTTTACCGCGCTGTGCCGTGCAGGGGTTCACGATGAAGCCGCCTAAGCAGTGGCGTGGCGTTCACCAGTCCGAAAGTGGGCACCAGGCTTGCAAGCAGACATTGCATAACCCGTGGAAATTTCGCCCGGGGCCACTGATCAACCTCCTGCTGAAAGACAGCCATGAACGCCATCAAGAACACCCGCAAGCGCGCAAACAACGGCCGGCCCTTGCAGAAGTTGAACGCAAACCGTTTGCTGGCGGCGGCCCTGTGCGGCTTCGGTGTTGTGGCCAGCACCGTTGCCCACGCCGCGCCCGTGTCGGTAGCGATCATCGCTGGCAGTTCTGGTTCCATGGACACGGCGGCTGTTGCGGCGCAATTGAACGATGACACGTTCTTCGACTTCACAGCCACTGTGCTTTCGGGCGCCACCGTTGGCACTGCATCGGCCCTGTCCGCTTACAGCGTCGTGTTGCTGGGCGGCAGCGGGTACTCCAACTCCGAATACGCGGCCAGCACGCTGACCGCGGTGAATTCGTTCCTGCAAGGCGGTGGTGGGGTGGTCACGGCAGGCTGGTACCGCCATGGCGCCATCAGCGCAGCAGACCAGGCCGCCGCCGATGCCATCACACCGGTGGTGACGGGGCGCAACTACAACTTTGCCTACAACACGACGGTCAGTTTCATCAACTCCGTGCACGCCATCAGCGCGGGTGTGACCAACTTCAGCGTCTCAGGCTGCTGCGTGGAAGTGGCGTCAGCGCTGGACCTCGGCGCAACTTCGCTGGCCACCGCCGGCGGCCAAACGGCTGTGGCCTACCAGGACGCCGTGGGCCGTTCGGTCTATCTGGGTGCGCTGTACACCGCCAACGCAAGCTACGGCACCGGCGGCTTGCGCACGGGCGCTGCCGACCGCTTGCTGGAGCAAAGCGTGGCCTGGGCCGCCAACGGTTCCACCAGCAGCCTCAGCAGCGCAAGGAGCACGGTGCCCGAGCCCGGCAGCCTGGCGCTGGTGCTGGCCGCCGTGGCCGGTGTCGGCCTGGCCCGCCGCCGCGCCTGATGAATTGCCCGCGGGCGCCATGGGCAGGGGATCGGCAGCGGGGCTCGGTGTTGAATGGTCACCCGCAGCGTGAAGTGCGCGCAGGCGGTGGACCGGACTGTCACCCCGGCCCCCTTGACTGACGCCGAGCGTCGACGGATGCAAGCCGTCAGCTTTGACGAGGGCGTAACAGGGCCGGCACAGGGCGCCCACGTCGTACTTCAACGACTCATGCGCGCCGCGGCGCGCTCAGGCGGCCGCTTTCAGGCCGCTTTCGAAATGGGCCCGCATCAGCCGGGCGGCGGTGGGGCCGTCTCTGTCTTCCAGCGCCTTCATGAGTGCGCGGTGCTCGGCCAGTGAGCCCGCCAGCCGGCCCTGCTTGAACAGCGAATGGTGGCGGTTGAGCTTCATCACCTTGCGCAGGTCGGTCACCATCTGCTGCGCCCAGCGGTTGCCGGCCATCTGCAGCAGCGCCATGTGAAACCGTTCGTTGGCGGCGAAAAAAGCATCGCGCTGGTGCTGCTGCTGTTCCAGCTGGGCGTGCAGGTCGGCCAGTTCGGCGCGTTGCGCGTCGCTGGCGTGGGCCGCAACCTGCGCCGCAGCGTCGCTTTCCAGCAGTGCCAGCAGGTGATAGACCTGCGCGACGTCGTCGCGCGACATTTCGGTGACGTAGGCGCCGCGGCCCACCTTCATCGTCACCAGGCCTTCCACCGCCAGCACTTTCAGCGCCTCGCGCATGGGCGTGCGGCTGATGCCGTAGGCGGCGGCCAGCTTCACCTCGTCGATCCAGCTGCCGGGCTCCAGTTCGCGCGCAAAGATCTGCTGGCGCAGACGGTCGGCCACGTCCTGGTAGAGCGCGCGGCGGGCCAGTGGCGGGGCGGGTGGCGAGAGGGTGGCGGAGGCGGCGACCACGGGAATGGTTCGTTGTGGGTTGGTTTTGAATTTATAATTATGCATAATCAAACGTTGGGCACAAGGGTGCACGGCAGCGTTTCGCTGGGCACAGACGTTGGCAGCAGCATCGCCAGGCCTCTTTCACGCACGCCAGAGTCGACCGCAGGAGAACCACCATGAGCGCCGAGAAAGGCCCCGAAGTTCCATTCCAAACCGCTTCTCTGGAGCAATGGGCCAAGGCGGCCGCCAAGTCAGCGCCGGGCGGCGATGTGGCGGCACTGAATTGGGTGACGCCCGATGGCATCGTCGTCAAGCCGCTGTACACCGCGGCCGACACGGCAGCGCTTCCGCATGCCAACACCTTGCCCGGGTTCGAGCCTTTCATCCGCGGCCCGCAGGCCACGATGTATGCGGTGCGGCCGTGGACCATCCGCCAGTACGCAGGCTTTTCCACCGCCGAAGACAGCAACGCCTTCTACCGCCAGGCGCTGGCCGCTGGAGGGCAGGGCGTGAGCGTGGCTTTCGACCTGGCCACGCACCGCGGCTATGACAGCGACCACGCACGCGTGACGGGCGACGTCGGCAAGGCCGGTGTGGCCATCGACAGTGTGGAAGACATGAAGATCTTGTTCGACGGCATCCCGCTCGACAAGGTGAGCGTGTCGATGACGATGAACGGCGCCGTGCTGCCGGTGCTGGCGGGTTACGTGGTGGCAGCCGAAGAGCAGGGCGTTGCACAGGACAAGCTGAGCGGCACGATCCAGAACGACATCCTCAAGGAGTTCATGGTCCGCAACACCTACATCTACCCGCCTGAACCGTCGATGCGCATCGTCGCCGACATCATCGAATACACGGCGCAGAAGATGCCGAAGTTCAATTCCATCAGCATCAGCGGCTACCACATGCAGGAAGCCGGCGCCAACCAAGCCTTGGAACTGGCCTTCACGCTGGCCGATGGTGCCGAGTACGTGAAGACGGCCATCGCCAAGGGCCTGGACGTGGACGAATTTGCCGGTCGGCTGAGCTTCTTCTGGGCCATCGGCATGAACTTCTATCTGGAAGTGGCCAAGATGCGCGCGGCTCGTCTGCTCTGGACACGCATCATGAAGGGCTACCACGCCAAGAACCCGAAGAGCCTGATGCTGCGCACGCATTGCCAGACCAGCGGCTGGAGCCTGACCGAGCAGGACCCGTACAACAACGTGGTGCGCACCACCATCGAAGCCATGGCGGCTGTGTTCGGCGGCACGCAGAGCCTGCACACCAACAGCTTCGACGAGGCCATTGCGCTGCCCACCGAGTTCTCGGCGCGCATCGCGCGCAACACCCAGCTCATCGTGCAGGAAGAGACCCACATCACCAGCGTCGTCGACCCCTGGGCCGGCAGCTACATGATGGAAAGCCTGACGCAGGAAATGGCCGACAAGGCCTGGGGCATCATCGAAGAGGTGCAGGCGCTGGGTGGCATGACCCGCTGCGTGGACAGTGGCTGGGCAAAGCTGAAGATCGAAGCCAGCGCGGCCCAGAAGCAGGCCCGCATCGACAGTGGCAAGGACGTCATCGTCGGCGTCAACAAGTACAGGCTCAAGCATGAAGCGGCGCTCGACATCCGCGATGTCGACAACGTGAAGGTGCGCGAAGGCCAGATCGCGCGGCTGCAGCAGATCCGCGCCACGCGCGATGGTGCCAAGGTGCAGGCCCTGCTCGACGCGCTGACCGCTGCGGCCCATGACGGTAGCGGCAACCTGCTGGCGCTGAGCATCGACGCCATGCGCGCCCGCGCCACGGTGGGCGAGGTCAGCGACGCCCTGGAAAAGGTCTACGGGCGCCACCGCGCCGACATCCAGAAGGTGACCGGTGTGTACGCAGCCGCCTACGATTCAGCTGCAGGGTGGGACAAGCTGAAGGCCGAGATCGCGGCCTTCGGCGAAGAGCAGGGCCGCCGCCCGCGCGTGATGATTGCCAAGCTGGGCCAGGACGGGCACGACCGCGGCGCCAAGGTGGTGGCCACCGCGTTTGCCGACCTGGGCTACGACGTCGACATGGGGCCGCTGTTCCAGACCCCCGAGGAGTGCGCGCGCCAGGCGATTGAAAACGACGTCCATGCGGTCGGCGTCAGCACGCTGGCCGCGGGCCACAAGACCCTGGTGCCGGCCATCATCCGGTCGCTGAAGGACCAAGGTGCAAACGACATCATCGTCTTCGTCGGCGGTGTCATTCCGCAGCAGGACTATGACTTCCTGTACGCCGCGGGCGTGAAGGGCATCTACGGGCCCGGCACACCGATACCGGTGAGCGCGAAGGACGTGCTCGAACAGATCAAGGCCGCGCAAGTCTGAGTGCGGAATTCAGCGCGTGATCATGCCGCCCCTGCTGGAAACCGGCCCTTCGCTGCAGCCCGCGGTGGCCGCAGACTTCGACACGCTGCTGGCACTGCGCATCAGCGCCATGCAGCCCAGCCTGGAGGCGCTGGGCCGGTTCGAACCCGCCCGCGCTCGTGAGCGCTTTGCCAGCACCTACCAGGCTCAGTACATGCATCACATCGTGCACCACGGGCGGCGCGTCGGCTGTGTGTCGCTGCGCTCCAAACCCGGTGCCTTGCGCATCGACCATCTCTACATCGAGCCCGCATCGCAGCGCCAGGGCCTGGGTGCCTGGGTGATGAACTGGGCCTGCGCACAGGCCGATCCGCTGCAGCTGCCACTGTTGCTGGCCGCACTTCAGGGCAGTGATGCCAATCGCTTCTACATCCGCCATGGTTTTGTCGAGGTGTCGCGCAGCGACTTCGACATCGAATACAGCCGCCCGCCTGCATCCCAGCTGCCGCATGAACTCCCCGCTTGAGCCTGCAGACCAGGCGCTGGTCAACGCTGTGCTGGGCCAACCCGGGCCCGAGCAACGCCGCGCCGTGGCCAAGACCATCACGCTGCTGGAAAGCACCCGCGCCGATCACAGGCTGCGTGCCGATGCACTGCTGAATGCGCTGCTGCCTGCCACCGGCAGGGGTTTTCGCCTGGGCCTGAGCGGCGTGCCCGGCGTGGGCAAGAGCACCTTCATCGAAGGCCTGGGCCTGTGGCTCATCGGGCAGGGCCACCGAGTGGCCGTGCTGGCGGTGGACCCCAGCAGCAGTGTCAGCGGCGGCAGCATCCTGGGCGACAAGACCCGCATGGAGCATCTGTCGGTGCACGAACGCGCCTACATCCGCCCCAGCCCGGCCAGCGGCAACCTGGGCGGCGTGGCCGAGAAGACCCGCGAAGCGCTGCTGGTGTGCGAAGCCGCGGGCTACGACACCGTGATCGTCGAGACCGTGGGCGTGGGCCAGAGCGAAACGGCGGTGTCGGGCATGACCGACATGTTCGTGCTGCTGCAGCTGCCCAATGCGGGTGACGACCTGCAGGCCATCAAGAAGGGCGTGATGGAGCTGGCCGACCTGGTGGTCATCAACAAGGCCGACCTCGATGAGGCGGCGGCCACCCGCGCGCGGGCGCAGATCAGCAGCGCCATGCGGCTTTTTGGCCCGCATGGGCGTGGCGCTGACGGGCCGGCCACGGTGATGCAGCTCAGCGCCCTGAAAGGCACCGGGTTGCCCGACTTCTGGGGCGCGGTGGCGGCCTTTCGTGAACGGCAACAGACCACTGGCGGCCTGCAATCGCGCCGCCATGCGCAAGACCTGTCCTGGATGTGGGAACGCATCGAAGCCGGCTTGCACCAGCGTTTTGCTCAACACCCGGCGGTGCAGGCCGCCCTCCCGGCCTTCACCGCGCAGGTGCGCGGTGGCGTGCTCGCGCCATCGGTGGCCGCGCGTCGGTTGCTGGACCTTCTGAACTGAATCTGGATCGAGGAGAAACATCACCATGCACGACATCATCGAACAGCTGGAAAAGAAGCGCGCCGCGGCGCGCCTGGGCGGCGGCGAAAAGCGCATCGCCGGCCAGCATGCCAAGGGCAAGCTGACGGCACGCGAACGCCTGGAACTGCTGCTGGACGACGACAGCTTTGAAGAGTGGGACATGTTCGTCGAACACCGCTGCGCCGACTTCGGCATGGGCGACAACAAGATCCCGGGCGACGGGGTGGTCACCGGCTACGGCACCATCAACGGCCGGCTGGTGTTTGTCTTCAGCCAGGACTTCACGGTGTTCGGTGGCGCCTTGAGCGAGGCGCACGCCGAGAAGATCTGCAAGGTGATGGACCAGGCGATGAAGGTGGGCGCACCCATCATCGGGCTGAACGACAGCGGCGGCGCGCGCATCCAGGAAGGGGTGGCGTCACTGGGCGGTTATGCCGAGGTCTTCCAGCGCAACGTGATGGCCAGTGGCGTGGTGCCGCAGATCAGCATGATCATGGGTCCCTGCGCTGGTGGCGCGGTGTACAGCCCGGCCATGACCGACTTCATCTTCATGGTGAAGGACAGCAGCTACATGTTCGTCACCGGCCCCGAGGTGGTGAAGACCGTGACGCACGAAGAAGTGACGGCCGAAGAGCTGGGCGGCGCCACCACGCACAACAGCAAGAGCGGTGTGGCCGACCTGGCCTTCGAGAACGACGTGGAGGCGCTGCTGATGCTGCGCCGCTTCTTCAACTACCTGCCGCAGAACAACAAGCAGAAGGCGCCGGTGCGCACCAGCGGCGACGGCGCCAACCGGCTGGACATGAGCCTGGACACGCTGGTGCCCGACAACGCCAACAGGCCCTACGACATCAAGGAGCTGATCCACAAGGTAGTGGACGATGGCGACTTCTTCGAGCTGCAGCCCGACCACGCAAAGAACATCGTCATCGGCTTTGCACGCATGGACGGTGCCAGCGTGGGCATCGTGGCCAACAACCCGATGGTGCTGGCCGGCTGCCTGGACATCAAGAGCAGCATCAAGGCCGCGCGCTTCGTGCGCTTTTGCGATGCCTTCAACATCCCCGTGATCACCTTCGTCGACGTGCCCGGTTTCATGCCCGGCACGGCGCAGGAGTACGGCGGCATCATCAAGCACGGCGCCAAGCTGCTGTATGCCTATGCCGGGTGCACCGTGCCGAAGGTGACGGTGATCACGCGCAAGGCCTATGGCGGCGCCTACGACGTGATGAGCAGCAAGCACCTGCGCGGCGACGTCAACTTTGCCTGGCCCAACGCCGAGATTGCCGTGATGGGCGCCAAGGGCGCGGTGGAGATCATCTTCCGTGAAGACAAGGGCGACGCTGCCAAGCTGGCCGCCCGAGAGGCCGAATACAAGGCCCGTTTTGCCAACCCCTTCGTGGCCGGCGCCCGCGGCTACATCGACGACGTGATCCAGCCGCACGAAACGCGCAAGCGCATCTGCCGCAGCCTGGTGATGCTGCGCGACAAGAGAATAGAAAACCCGTGGCGCAAGCACGGCAACATCCCGCTGTGAGCGCCCAGGAGAAACACATGTTCAAGAAGATATTGATTGCGAACCGAGGCGAGATTGCGTGCCGCGTCATCAAGACCGCGCGCCAGATGGGCATTGCCACCGTGGCCGTTTATTCCGAGGCCGACCGCGATGCGCTGCACGTGACGCTTGCTGACGAAGCGGTGCTGATCGGCCCTGCGGCCAGCCGCGAGAGCTATTTGGTGGCTGACAAGATCATTGCCGCCTGCAAGGCCACTGGCGCTCAAGCTGTGCACCCGGGTTACGGCTTCCTGAGCGAAAACGAAGCCTTCGCGCGCCGCGTGGAAGAAGAGGGCATCGTCTTCATCGGCCCCAAGCACCACAGCATCGCGGCGATGGGCGACAAGATCGCTTCCAAGAAGCTGGCCGGGGCAGCCAAGGTCAACACCATCCCGGGCTGGAACGAGGCCATCGAAACGCCTGAGCAGGCGGTGACGATCGCCAAGGACATCGGCTACCCGGTGATGATCAAGGCCAGCGCCGGCGGCGGTGGCAAGGGCCTGCGCGTGGCCTTCAACGACAAGGAAGCCTTCGAAGGCTTCAGCAGCTGCCGCAACGAGGCCAAGGCCAGCTTCGGCGACGACCGCGTGTTCATCGAGAAGTTCGTCGAACAGCCGCGCCACATCGAGATCCAGGTGCTGGGCGACGCGCATGGCAACGTGCTGTACCTGAACGAGCGCGAGTGCAGCATCCAGCGCCGCCACCAGAAGGTGATCGAGGAAGCGCCTTCGCCCTTCATCAGCGAGGCCACGCGCAAGGCCATGGGCGAGCAGGCGGTGGCGCTGGCCAAGGCGGTGCAGTACCAGAGCGCCGGCACCGTGGAGTTCGTGGTCGGCAAGGACCAGAGCTTCTACTTCCTGGAGATGAACACGCGGCTGCAGGTGGAGCACCCAGTGACCGAGTGCATCACCGGCCTGGACCTGGTGGAGCTGATGATCCGCGTCGCCGCAGGCGAAAAACTGCCGCTGACGCAGGACCAGGTGCAGCGCAACGGCTGGGCGATGGAATGCCGCATCAACGCCGAAGACCCGTTCCGCGGCTTCCTGCCGTCCACCGGGCGGCTGGTGCGCTTCCTGCCACCAGCCGCCAACCTGGAGGCGGGCCAGGCCGTGCCCACGGGTGCCGATCTGGGCGGCGTGCGGGTGGACACCGGCGTTGCCGAAGGCGGCGAGATTCCGATGCACTACGACTCGATGATCGCCAAGCTCATCGTGCACGGCCGCGACCGGCTCGACGCCATCAACCGCATGCGCGAAGCGCTCAACGGCTTCGTCATCCGCGGCATCAGCAGCAACATCCCGTTCCAGTCGGCGTTGCTGGCGCACCCGCAGTTCGTGTCGGGCGAGTTCAACACCGGCTTCATCGCAGAGCACTACAAGGCCGGCTTTCGCGCCGAAGACGTGCCGCACGACGACCCCGATCTGCTGATTGCGCTGGCCGCGGTGGCCTACCGCCGCTACCGCGACCGCGCGGCGCAGATCACCGGCCAGATGCCTGGGCACGAGCTGCGCATCGGCCACGACTTCGTGGCCATCGTCAAGGGTGCTGCCGGTGTCCACGAGCAGGTGGACGTCAAGGTTCAGCATGGCCACACCGCCACGGTGGTGGTGCGCGGCAAGACCTACGCCATCCACACCGATTGGAGCTTTGGGGGCATCCGCGCCAGTGGGCGCGTCAACGGCAAGCCGTTCACGGCGCAGATCGAGCGCGACGGCTTGTGGACGCGGGTGCTGCACAACGGTTTGCGCATCGACGCGCAACTGCTCACCGCGCGCGCGGCGGCTCTGCTGCGCCTGATGCCGTACAAGGCGCCGGTGGACATGAGCAAGTTCTTGCTCTCGCCGATGCCGGGGTTGCTGATCGACGTGACCGTCAAGCCCGGACAATTGGTGCAGGCAGGCGAGCGGCTGGCGGTGATCGAGGCGATGAAGATGGAGAACATCCTCACCGCGACGCAGCAGGGCACGGTCAAGGAGGTGCTCGCGACCCAGGGCGAGAGCCTGATGGTGGACCAGCCGATCCTGAGCTTCCTATGAGCACACTGCCCGACAGCAAGCCCTTTCGCATCCTGGGCATCCAGCAGATCGCCATTGGCGGGCCCAGCAAGCAGCGGCTGAAGTCGCTGTGGGTGGACATGCTGGGTCTCACGGTGAAGAGCACCTTCGTCAGCGAACGCGAAAACGTCGACGAAGACATTTGTGCGATGGGCGACGGCGTGTACGCGGTCGAGGTCGACCTGATGCAGCCGCTGGACCCCGACAAGAAGCCGGCCGTGCACAACACGCCGCTGAACCATGTCGGCCTGTGGGTGGACGACCTGCCCGCTGCGGTGCAGTGGATGACGGCGCAGGGCGTGCGTTTCGCGCCCGGCGGCATCCGCAAGGGCGCCGCTGGCCACGACATCTGCTTCATCCACCCCAAGGGCAACGAGGAGTTTCCGCTGTGCGGCGAGGGTGTGCTGATCGAACTGGTGCAGGCGCCGGCCGACGTGCGCGCCGCCTTCGCCTGATGCGGCGGCGTGTAAGCCCGAACATGGGGCCGTCGGCTATCCTTTAGCCCTGTGGTGCAGCCGCGCCAAAGTTCGGGTTGCGGCGCCTGATGCAGACTAGCATCTGCAGTTGTGCCCGCCGTAGAGGCGTCGCAAGACGTTGCCGGCGCTCTGAAATTCGCGGGCAGTGCCCTCGCCCACAACACCTCATCACCACAACCCAGGAGTTGTCATGAAACTGACCCACAGCTTTGCCCTGCTCGCCCTTGCAGCGGCCATCCCCTCGTCCTACGCCCAGCCCAAGACCGACGGCCTTTGGCGCGGCACCGGTGGTGCAGCGCTGAGCATCACCTCGGGCAACACCGACACCCAGGCATTGAACCTGGCCGTGGACATGGCCAGCGCCACCGCCACCGACAAGATCACCCTGGGCGGCGGTATCAACTACGGCAAGAGCAAGGCCGCCGGCGTGACCACCACCACGGCCAACAAGTGGGCCGCTGCCGGCCAGTACGACTACAACCTCAGCCCCAAGACCTTCGTCTTCGGCAAGCTCGGCCTGGAAGGCGACGACCTCACCGACCTCAACCTGCGCACCACCGCTGCGGCCGGCCTGGGCTACAAGCTGATCGAGTCCAAGGACCTGAACTTCACGCTGTTTGGCGGTCTGGGTTATTCCACCGACAAGTACGACAAGACCAAGACCATCGGCAGCAAGTCGGCAAAGAGCTTCAGCCGCTCCAGCCTGATGTTCGGTGAAGAGTCGTCGCACGTGCTGTCGTCCACCACCTCGTTCAAGCAGCGCCTGGAGGTCTATCCCGGTCTGTCTGGCGACAAGGCGCAAATCCTGAAGTTCAATGCCGGCCTCAGCGTCGCCATGAGCAGTACGATGAGCCTGAACGTCGGCCTGACCGACAACTACAACAGCAAGCCGCCCGCTGGCCAGAAGAAGAACGACATGGGCCTGATCACCGGCGTCAACGTCAAGCTCGGCGCGAACTGATCCCCGCCAGCGTCGGCGCCCGGCAACCGGCCGCCACGCCAAGTGCCCGCAGTGTCCCCCCGTGGCCTGCGGGCATTTGCTCGTCTACAGTGTTCATTCCTGCTCTGCATTCCATCAAAGGCGCGCCATGAATACCGCTTCACTTCTTGAGCAACTGCTGAAGGCCGGCACCGCGGTGGTCAACCAACAGGTGGACAGCGTGCGGGGCGCCGCGTCGCAGGCTGATGTCGGCAAATACGCGCGCGGCGCTGCCGTGGGCGGGCTGCTGGGCTTGCTGCTGGGCAGCCGCGGCGGGCGTCAGCTGGGCGGCAAGGCCATCAAGCTGGGCAGCGTGGCTGCGATGGGCATGCTGGCCTGGAAGACCTATCAGGAATGGCAGGCCCGGCAACAGGCGCAGGGCTCGGCCGCCGCTGCTGGTGCGCCTGCAGCGGCACCCGCCTTTGAGGCTTTGCCCGCGCCGCAGATGGAATTGCATGGCCAAGCCATGCTGAAGGCGATGATCGCCGCGGCCAAGTCGGACGGCCATGTCGACGAACGGGAACAGGGCCTGCTCGACGGCGAATTGCTGCGCAGCCAGGCCGACCCCGAGCTGAGAGCCTGGGTCCAGTCCGAGCTCGCACGACCGCTGGACGCTGCCGAGGTGGCCGCGGCAGCCACCAGCCCCCAAATGGCGGCCGAGGTCTACCTGGCCAGTCTGTTGGTGGTGGACGACACCAGCGCCGCTGAACGCGCCTACCTGGACACGCTGGCCGCGAAGCTGTCGTTGCCCGCCGATCTGAAAGCCTCGCTCGAGGCGCGGGCCAACGGCCGCTGAGGCTGCTGCAGCAGGCGGCCTGCGGGCTTCAGCCGGCCCGGCGTTGTGCATTTGCGACAGCCGCGGGAGCCCTTGCCCTCGAACAGCGCTTGAATCTGGGTGGCCGCCCCCAGGCGCGCCCAATCCCGGACAATCGGGGTTCGGATGGGTGGCGCCACGGTGCTGCCCGCCGGCCACCCGCGTCAGTCAACCACTCGCACCATGACCGCCAGAACCCTGTACGACAAGCTGTGGGACGAACACGTCGTCCACACCGAAGAGGACGGCACGGCCGTGCTCTACATCGACCGCCACCTGGTACATGAAGTCACCAGCCCGCAGGCCTTTGAAGGGCTGCGGCTGGCCGGGCGGCGCGTCTGGCGCGTCAGCTCCATCGTCGCCACCGCCGACCACAACACACCCACCACCGGCTGGGCTGACGGTTACGACGGCATCACCGACCCCATCAGCAAGCTGCAGATCACGACGCTGGACGCGAACATCAAGGCAAGCGGCGCAGCAGCCTACTTCCCGTTTCTGGACAAGCGCCAGGGCATCGTGCACGTGATCGGGCCCGAAAACGGCGCCACGCTGCCGGGCATGACGGTGGTGTGCGGCGACAGCCACACCAGCACGCACGGCGCGTTTGGCGCACTGGCGCATGGCATCGGCACCAGCGAGGTCGAACACGTCATGGCCACGCAGACGCTGCTGGCCAAGAAGGCCAAGAACCTGCTGGTGCGCGTGGAAGGCCAGGCCGGCCGCGGTGTCACTGCCAAGGACATCGTGCTGGCCATCATCGGCAAGATCGGCACGGCGGGTGGCACGGGTTACACCATCGAGTTCGCCGGTGCCGCCATCCGAGCCCTGAGCATGGAAGGCCGCATGACGGTGTGCAACATGGCCATCGAAGCCGGCGCGCGCGCCGGCCTTGTGGCGGTGGACGACAAGACCATCGCCTATTGCAAGGGGCGCCCGTTTGCGCCCACCGGGCTCGAGTGGGACCGCGCCGTGCTGCACTGGCGCACGCTGCATTCCGACGCTGGCGCGCACTTCGATGCCGTGGTCGACCTCGATGCGGCGCAGATCCAGCCGCAGGTCACCTGGGGCACCAGCCCCGAGATGGTGCTGCCGGTGGACGGCCACCTGCCCGACCCCGACAAGGAAAAAGACCCCGTCAAACGCGGCGCCATCGAGCGTGCATTGGCCTACATGGGCTTGCAGCCGGGCAAGGCCATCACCGACATCACGGTCGACAAGGTGTTCATCGGCAGCTGCACCAACAGCCGCATCGAAGACCTGCGCGCCGCTGCCGCGGTGGTCAAGCATTCAGGCCAGCGCGTCGCGCCCAACATCTTGGTGGCGATGGTGGTGCCCGGCTCGGGCCAGGTCAAAGCCCAGGCCGAGGCCGAGGGCCTGCACACCATCTTCAAGGCCGCTGGCTTCGAATGGCGCGAGCCGGGTTGCAGCATGTGCCTGGCGATGAACGCCGACCGCCTGGAGCCGGGCGAGCGATGCGCCAGCACCAGCAACCGCAACTTTGAAGGCCGCCAGGGCGCCGGGGGACGCACGCACCTGGTCAGCCCCGCGATGGCCGCCGCCGCCGCGCTGCACGGCCACTTTGTCGACGTGCGTCGGTTCAGCTGAAGAGGACACCCACGAGCATGGAAGCTTTCACCATCCACAAGGGTCTGGTCGCACCGATGGACCGCGACAACGTTGACACCGACGCCATCATTCCCAAGCAATTCCTGAAGTCGATTGCACGCAGCGGCTTCGGCCCCAACCTCTTTGATGCCTGGCGCTACCTCGACCCGGGCGAACCCGGGCAAGACCCGGCCAGCCGCAAGCCCAACCCCGACTTCGTGCTCAACCAGGCGCGTTACGCCGGCGCCAGCGTGCTGCTGGCGCGCAGCAACTTCGGCTGTGGCTCCAGCCGCGAGCACGCGCCCTGGGCACTGCAGCAATACGGCTTTCGCACGCTGATCGCGCCCAGCTACGCCGACATCTTCTTCAACAACTGCTTCAAGAACGGCATCCTGCCCATCGTGCTGCCCGAAGCGCAGGTGGCGCGGTTGTTCGACGAGGTGCTGGCCTTCCCCGGCTACCAGCTCACGGTGGACCTGCCGCGGCAGGTGGTGGTGAAGGCCGATGGCAGCGAGCTGCCGTTCGACGTGCAGCCGTTCCGCAAGTACTGTCTCTTCAACGGTTTCGACGACATTGGCCTGACGCTGCGCCATGCCGACAAGATCCGTGCTTACGAGACCGAACGCCTGGTGCGCATGCCCTGGTTGACCCAGCAACAGCTTTGAACTGAAGCGCGCCACAACATGAAGATTGCCATCCTGCCGGGCGACGGCATTGGTACCGAGATCGTCGAGCAGGCGGTGCGCGTGCTGCGGGTGCTCGACCTCCCCTTCGAAAGCGAAACGGCCCTCGTGGGTGGTGCCGCCTACGAGGCCCACGGCCACCCGCTGCCCGACAGCACGCTGAACCTGGCCAAGGCCGCTGACGCCATCCTGTTCGGTGCCGTCGGCGACTGGAAGTACGACAAGCTGGAGCGGCCGCTGCGCCCGGAGCAGGCCATCCTGGGCCTGCGCAAGCACCTGGGCTTGTTTGCAAACCTTCGCCCGGCGCTGTGCTACGAGCAGCTCACGCACGCCAGCAGCCTGAAACCTGAACTGGTGGCGGGCCTGGATATCCTGATCATCCGCGAACTCACCGGCGACATCTATTTCGGCCAGCCGCGCGGACGCCGCATCGCCACCGACGGGCATTTCCCAGGTGCCGAAGAGGCCTTCGACACCATGCGCTACAGCAAGCCGGAGATCGAGCGCATCGCCCACGTCGCCTTCCAGGCGGCCAGGAAACGCAGCAAACGCGTGACCAGCGTCGACAAAGCCAACGTGCTGGAGACCTTCCAGTTCTGGAAAGACGTGGTCACCGAGGTGCATGCCCAGTACCCCGACGTGGAACTGCAGCACATGTACGTGGACAACGCGGCCATGCAGCTGGTGAAGGCGCCCAAGGCTTTTGACGTGGTGGTCACCGGCAACATGTTTGGTGACATCCTCAGCGACGAAGCCGCGATGCTGACCGGCAGCATCGGCATGCTGCCCAGCGCGTCGCTGGACAAGAACAACAAGGGCCTGTACGAGCCCAGCCACGGCAGCGCACCCGACATTGCTGGCAAGGGTGTCGCAAACCCGCTGGCTACAATCTTGTCTGCCGCCATGATGCTTCGCTACTCCCTCAACCAGCCCCAGGCCGCCGACCGCATCGAGTCGGCCGTCAGCGCCGTGCTCACGGCCGGGCTGCGCACGCCGGACATCTGGAGCACGGGCACGAGCAAGGTCGGCACGCGCGAAATGGGTGATGCGGTGGTGGCTGCCATCACCGGCGCGTCCGCTTCCTCCATCACCACCAAAACCATTACCACCAAGAGCTAGCGCTCCCGGATCGTTTCGCCCCTTCTTGGACCCCGGCGACACGAGCCGGGGCAAACCAGGGGTCCGAATCAACGGCACAGGTGAATCCAGAAAATGGCACTCTCTTCCAACCCCCGTGTGGGACTCGTCGGCTGGCGCGGCATGGTCGGCTCCGTGCTCATGGACCGCATGCGCGCCGAAGGCGACTTCGCACTCATCGAGCCCGTGTTCTTCTCCACCAGCAATGCCGGCGGTCCGCTGCCGGCGCCCATTGCCGACCTGGGCAAGAACGAGCGCACGCTGAAGGACGCCAACGACCTGGCGGCGCTGAAAGCCTGCGATGCCATCATCACCTGCCAGGGTGGTGACTACACCACCGCCGTCTACCCGCAACTGCGCGCTGCGGGCTGGAAGGGCTACTGGATCGACGCGGCCAAGACGCTGCGCATGAAGGACGACGCGGTCATCATCCTCGACCCCGTCAACATGCCCGTCATCAAGGACGCGCTGGCCAAAGGTGTGCGCGACTACGTCGGCGGCAACTGCACCGTCAGCTGCATGCTGATGGGCCTGGGTGCCCTCTTCAAAGCCGACCTCGTGGAATGGATGACGGCCACCACCTACCAGGCAGCCAGCGGTGGCGGTGCGCAGCACATGCGCGAGTTGCTGACGCAATACGGCACGCTCAATGCAGCGGTGCGCCCCTTGCTGGACAACCCGGCCAGCGCCATTCTCGAAATTGACCGTCTGGTTGCCGCCACGCAACGCGGCCTGGGTGCCGAAGATACGAAGAACTTCATGGTGCCGCTGGGTGGCAGCCTGATCCCCTGGATCGACAGCGACCGAGGCGACGGCACCAGCCTGGAAGAGTGGAAAGGCGGCGCCGAAACGAACAAGATCCTGGGCCGTGGCCCCGGCTTCGATGCACCGGCCATCGCCATCGACAGCCTGTGCGTGCGCGTCGGGGCGATGCGCTGCCACAGCCAGGCGCTGACCATCAAACTCAAGCATGACGTGTCGCTGGCCGACTGCGAGGCGCTGATCCGCAACGACAACGAGTGGGTGAGCTACGTGCCCAACACCCGCGAGGCCACGGTGCGCGGCCTGACGCCGGTGGCCGTCACCGGCACCATGAACATCGCGGTGGGGCGCTTGCGCAAGCTGGCCCTGGGCGATCGGTATCTGGGTGCATTCACCATCGGCGACCAGTTGCTGTGGGGTGCCGCTGAACCGCTGCGCCGCATGCTGCGCATCCTGTTGTCGCACTGAGCATGCAGTGCCGCGCGGGCCCGGCGTCGGGCTTGGCAAGAGGTCATGGCCCGCGCACAGAACGCCGCAAACTTGACAATTGCGCTGGAAACATGAGCTTTTGCCTGAGCTTGCGCTCTTATATGCTTGATACTGTTGCGTTTTCTGGTAAGGCCGCATTGTGTGCGGCCGTGACCGGGGCGGGATGCTGAACATCCGCTGCCATCTTCAGGCGTGGAACAACGCGCATGAAACCATTCCTGTGGGGGAAATGCCTTGAATCGAAGCTCGACAAATGCGGTGCGCTTTGCGCTCAAAGGGGTGGCGCTGGCCACGGCTTTGCTTTGGGGCTCGCACGCCGCGGCACTGGGTCTGGGCCGCCTGACCGTGCTGTCCGCGCTGGGTGAGACGCTGCGCGCCGAGGTCGAAGTCACGAGCATTACATCCGAGGAAGCGGCCACCCTGGCCTTGCGGGTGGCGCCGCCAGAGGCTTATCGCGCAGCCGGTGTTGAATACAACCCCGTTCTGCCGGGTGCCAGCGTCCAGGTGGTGCGCCGTCCTGACGGACGTTCCGTGTTGCGTGTCACCAGTGACCGCGCGGTGCTCGAGCCCTTCGTCGACGTCATCATCGAAGCCAACTGGGCTTCGGGCCGCCTGGTGCGTGAATACACGATGCTGTTCGACCCGCCCGGTTCGCGCGTCGCGCAGCCTGCAGCCACGACAGGCACTTCGCCGGTCATCTCAGCCGCGCCAGGCGCGCCCGGGCCGGCGGTTGCCAACCCGGTGGCGCCACAACCCGCGCCGGTGGCCGCGACGCCCATTCCATCGCCGGCTCCTGCACCTGCCGTGGCCGTGCAACGTCCTCGGACCGCCGTGGCCCCGGCCGCCGCACCCCCGGCAGCGTCCCAGCCCGCGGCAGAAGCCACCAGCGAAGCAGACCGCTACCGTGTTCGCAAAGGCGACACCCTCAGCCGCATCGCAGGCCGTACGCAGCGCCCGGGTGTTTCTCTGGACCAGATGCTGGTCAGCCTGTTCCGCTCCAACCCGCAGGCCTTTGTTGCCGACAACATGAACCGGCTGCTTGCCGGTACCGTGCTGTCGGTGCCCTCCACCGATGAGGTCAAGTCGGTCAGCCCGGAAGGTGCACGCGAGATCGTCGCCACGCAAAGCGCCGACTTCGGCGCCTATCGCCAGCGCCTGGCAACGGGTACCACCACCGCCGCCGACAACGAGCCGTCGCGCGTGGCCAAGGGCCGTGTGCAGACAACCGTGGACGACCGCAAGCAGTCGGCCGCGGTGACGCCCGACCGATTGACGCTGTCGCGGCCCGCCAACCCGGCGGCCGCGCCTGAAGCCAAGGTGTCGAAGGACACCGAGCGCAAGGACAACGACGCCCGCCTGGCCGAACTGGCGCGCAACGTCGACGAGCTGAAGAAACTGCAAGGCTCGACCGCGCCAGCAGGCAAGGCTGCCGCACCGGCAGCGCCTGCGGCACCCGCACCCGCACCCGCACCCGCTCCTGTACCTGCCGTCGCGCCGACCGTGGTGGCTGCAGCACCCGTGCCTGCACCAGCACCGGTTGCACCCCCTCCGCCGCCTGCACCTGCGCCGGTACCTGCGCCTGCAGCGGCGACAGCATCAGCGCCGGCACCAGCCCCGGTCATTGCATCGGCCCCGGTGGTGAAACCTGCTCCAGCACCGAAAGTGGCAGCGTCGCCCCCGCCGGCGGTTGCCGAAACCGAATCGCCCGGGTTGCTCAGCGGCCTGAGCGACAACGGGTTTGTGCTGCCCGCTGCCGGTGTGCTGGTGGCCCTGCTCGGCGGCCTCGGTCTGTATCGCCTGCGCAGCAAGATGCGCAAGCCCGCCGGCGAGACTTCGTTCCTGGAAAGCCGCCTGCAACCCGATTCATTCTTCGGCGCCAGCGGCGGCCAGCGCGTGGACACGCACGAAGCGGCCGCGGGTGCGCCGGCCTCGTCGTCGATGAGCTACTCGCTGTCGCAGCTGGATGCCATCGGTGACGTCGACCCCGTGGCCGAGGCCGATGTGTACCTGGCCTACGGCCGTGATCTGCAGGCTGAAGAGATCCTGAAGGAAGCGATGCGCGCCACGCCAGACCGGCTGGCCATCCGCACCAAGCTGCTCGAGGTCTACGCCAAGCGCCGTGACACCAAGGGCTACGAACTGCTGGCCACACAGGTCTACAACATCACCCGCGGCAGCGGCGACGACTGGGCCAAGGCGCAAGCGCAAGGCCTGAGCATCGACCCGGAAAACCCGATGTACCAGCCCGGTGGTGCGCCCGAGGAAGTGCGCGGCAACAGTGGCAACGTGGTGGAGGCGCTGGGTGCTTCCACCGTGCCGTACACCGCGCCGGTGGTGGCTTCATTCCAGCCCGCGGTGGACGCCACGCTTGACGGCCCAGACCTCGACCTGGATCTGGACCTTCCCACGTCGAGCAAACCCCTGGGTTCGCACGAAGCCACGCAAGCCTTCGGCGCTGACGCCCGCCTGGGCGAAACCAGTGGCGTGGACTTCGATCTCGGCGAAGCGATGTCACCGGCACCGGTTGCGCCGCCCAAGCCCAATCTTGCCAGGCCACTGGTGGCGGGCATGGGCACCATCGCTGCCGCGGCGGGTTTCGCAGCCCAATTGCCGAAAGAGACCGCCACGGTGGCCGCCAAGCCCTTTGATGATCTGGACTTCGACCTCGGCTCGCTGGACGCTGCCGGGCCCGCCACCTTGCCATTGCCGGCCGATACCAATGTGGATTTCGGCGACTTCGATCTCGACGCACCAGCCCCTGCCGGCAGCGGCGACAGCGACCCGCTGTCGCGCAAACTCGAGCTGGCTGACGAGTTCCGCCAGATCGGCGACCTCGAAGGTGCGCGCGATCTGCTGGAAGAAGTGTTGGCCAAGGCCAGCGGTGTGCTGAAGACGAAGGCGCAAGGCATGCTGGACCAGCTTGGCTGAACCCAACCCGGCCCCGGGCACCGGGGTCGGGCCTTGCGAGCCGGCGGCCCTGGAGCCGTCGTCGACGGCCGGTCCATCACCGCCCCTGCAACGGTTGGCGCTGGGCGTCGCCTACCGGGGTGGCGCCTACCAGGGCTGGCAGTCGCAGCTGGACGGCCAAACGGTGCAGGACGTGCTGGAAGCGGCGCTGCAGCGTTTTGCGGCGCAACCCGTGCGCACGCTGTGTGCCGGCCGCACCGACACCGGCGTTCACGCCCTGAACCAGGTGGTGCACTTCGACACCCAGCTGCAGCGCGACACGCATTCGTGGGTGCGGGGTGTCAACACCTACCTGCCCGGTGATGTGGCCGTGCAGTGGTGCCGCCCGGTGTCGCAGGCTTTTCACGCCCGCAGCGCGGCACGCCGTCGCCGCTACATCTATGTGCTGCTGCAGTCGCCGGTGCGGCCGTCGCTGGAGCAGGGCCTGGTGGGCTGGGTCTTCAGGCCGCTGGATGGCCAGGCGCTGCAGGCAGGCGCCAACCGCCTGCTGGGTGAACACGATTTCACGTCGTTCCGGGCTGCGGCCTGCCAGGCGCTGTCGCCGGTGAAGACCCTGCACCGTCTGCAGGTGAGCCAGCGTGGTGCCTACTGGGCCTTTGACTTCGAAGGCAGCGCGTTTCTTCACCACATGGTGCGCAACATCATGGGTTGCCTGCTGGCCGTGGGCACCGGCCAACGCGCGCCGGGGTGGATCAGCGACGTGCTGCAGGCCCGCAGCCGCGAGGTGGCGGCACCCACGTTTTCCGCCGCCGGCCTGTACTTCCTCGGTCCGACCTACGATGCGGCCTTTGGCTTGCCCACCGAAGTTCCCGCACTGCAGTGGCTGCCCGGTGGATTCACATAAAGTTCTTTGCTGACCCGGGGCGCTGCCCCGAACCAACAAAGGTGGTGCCATGACCCGCACGCGCATCAAGATCTGTGGCCTGACCCGTGACACCGATGTCGACGACGCGGTGCGGGCTGGCGCCGACGCCGTGGGTTTCGTGCTGTGGGCTGGCAGCGCGCGCCACGTCAGCGTTGGGCGGGCCGCCGAGCTGGCGCGGCGGTTGCCGCCTTTCGTGATGCCGGTGCTGCTGTTTGTCAACGCGACGGCCAGCCAGGTTCAAGCGGCCGTCGAGCTGATTCCGCAGGCCCTGTTGCAGTTCCACGGCGACGAAACACCGCAGGTGTGCGAGGCCGCTGGTCGGCCCTACTTGCGCGCTGCCCGCATGGCGCCGGGATTTGATTTGCTAGACTGCGCCACGCGCTACGCCAGCGCGCAGGCGCTGTTGCTCGACACCCATGTGGCGGGCTACGGCGGCAGCGGAAAGGTTTTCGATTGGTCACAGATTCCACCAAGCGTGCCCCTTCCGGTCGTTTTGTCTGGTGGGTTGAGTCCTGCCAACGTGACCGATGGGGTGCTTCGCGTCCGGCCCTGGGCCGTTGACGTAAGCTCTGGCGTTGAAACAGCAAAGGGCATCAAGAGCGCCCAGCTGATGCGCCAGTTCTGCCTGGCAGTGCACGACGCCGATCGGCTCCAAGCCTGAGCAAGACCCGATCGCTGCGCGCGCAGACAACGAATCTGGAAAACCCCATGCTGAACTATCAACAACCCGATGCCCACGGGCACTTCGGGCCGGTCAATGGCGTCACCTACGGCGGCAGCTTTGTCGCCGAAACGCTCACCCATGCCCTGCACGAACTGGATGCGGCCTACGCGCGTTACCGCGTCGACCCCGAGTTCATGGCCGAGTACCGCCGCGAGCTGAAGCATTTCGTCGGCCGCCCGAGTCCGGTCTACCACGCCGCGCGCCTGAGCCGCGAGATCGGCGGCGCGCAAATTCACCTGAAGCGCGAAGACCTCAACCACACCGGCGCGCACAAGGTCAACAACACCATCGGCCAGGCGCTGCTGGCGCGCCACATGGGCAAGCCACGTGTGATCGCGGAAACTGGCGCCGGCCAGCATGGCGTGGCCACCGCCACCATCTGCGCCCGCTACGGCATGGAATGCGTGGTCTACATGGGCAGCGAGGACATCAAGCGCCAAAGCCCCAACGTCTACCGCATGCACCTGCTCGGCGCCACCGTGGTGCCGGTGGAAAGCGGCAGCAAGACACTGAAGGACGCGCTGAACGAAGCGCTGCGCGACTGGGTGACGAATGTGGAAAACACCTTCTACATCATCGGCACCGTGGCCGGCCCGCACCCCTACCCGATGATGGTGCGCGACTTCCAGCGCGTCATCGGCGACGAGTGTCTGGTGCAGATGCCCGAGCAGATCGCGTACCTGGACGGCGCTGCGGGCCGGCAGCCCGACGCCGTGATCGCCTGCGTGGGCGGCGGCAGCAACGCGATGGGCCTGTTCTATCCCTACATCCCGTTTGAAGCCACCCGCCTCATCGGCGTGGAAGCCGCCGGCGAAGGCCTGCAAAGCGGCAAGCATGCGGCATCGTTGTCGGCCGGCAGCCCGGGCGTGCTGCACGGCAACCGCACCTACCTGCTGCAGGATGACAACGGCCAGATCACCGAGACGCACAGCATATCTGCCGGCCTGGACTACCCCGGAGTGGGCCCGGAACACGCGTACCTGAAGGACATCGGCCGCGCCGAATATGTGTCGATCGAAGATGGTGAGGCTCTTGCGGCCTTCCACCGGCTGTGCCGCACCGAGGGCATCATCCCGGCGCTTGAAAGCAGCCACGCGGTGGCCTACGCGATGAAGCTGGCAGCAACGTTGCGGCCTGACCAGCACCTGCTGGTGAACCTGTCGGGTCGTGGCGACAAGGACATCGGCACCGTCGCCGACCTCACCGGTGCAGACTTCTACTGCCGGCCATCGTGCCGTGGGCAGGGAGTCAAGGGCAACACCGTGGCGACCGTGGCGACCCTGGGAGTCCGGCCATGAGCCGCATCCAGGCCACGATGGCCGCACTGAAGGCCCAGGGCCGCCAGGCGCTGATCCCTTACGTCACCGCCGGTGACCCCTTTGCCGACATCACGCCGCAGCTGATGCACGCGCTGGCTGAAGGCGGCGCCGACATCATCGAACTGGGTGTGCCCTTCTCCGACCCCATGGCCGATGGCCCGGTGATCCAGAAGGCAGGCGAGCGGGCGCTGGCGCGCGGCATCGGCTTGACGCAGGTGCTGGACATGGTGCGCGCCTTCCGCCAGGACAACAGCAGCACACCGGTGGTACTGATGGGTTACGCCAACCCGGTAGAGCGCTACGACCAGAAGCACGGTGCGCACCGCTTCATTGCCGATGCCGCGGCGGCTGGCGTGGACGGCCTGCTCATCGTCGACTACCCACCCGAGGAATGTGAAGACTTCGCGTCGCGACTGAAGGCGGCGGGCCTGGACCTGATCTTCCTGCTGGCACCCACCAGCACCGAACAGCGCATGAAGGACGTGGGCCGCATCGCCACCGGCTATGTGTATTACGTCTCGCTCAAGGGCGTGACGGGCGCCGGCAACCTGGACACCGCTGCGGTGGCCGAGGCCGTGCCGCGCATCCGCCAGCACGTGCGCGTGCCGGTGGGCGTGGGCTTCGGCATCCGCGACGCGGCCAGCGCGCGCGCCGTGGCGCAGGTGTCGGACGCGGTGGTCATCGGTTCGCGGCTGATCCAGATTCTTGAAACGCAGACGCGCGACAATGCGCCTGCAGCGGCCCGGGCCTTCATGGCCGAAATCAGAGCCGCGCTGGACGCCTGAGACCATGCCTGAGACCAGGAGAGAACCGCGATGAGTTGGCTGGAAAAACTGCTGCCGCCCAAGATCCAGCCCACCGACCCGGCCGAACGCCGCGCCGTGCCGGAGGGCTTGTGGATCAAGTGCCCGGCCTGCGAGACGGTGCTCTACAAGACCGACCTGGAGCAGAACCTGAACGTCTGCCCCAAGTGCGACCACCACCACCGCATCGGGGCGCGGGCGCGGCTGGACGCCTTTCTCGACCCCGAAGGCCGCTGGGAGATCGGGCAGGAAGTGATGCCTGTCGACGCGCTGAAGTTCAAGGACAGCAAGAAGTATCCGCAGCGGCTGAAGGCGGCGCTGGAAGCCACTGGCGAGACCGACGCGCTGGTGGTGGTGGGCGGTGCGGTGATGAGCGTGCCGCTGGTGGCCGCCTGCTTCGAGTTTGAATTCATGGGCGGCAGCATGGGCAGCGTGGTGGGTGAACGTTTTGTGCGCGGTGTCGAAGCCGCCGTCGAGCAGAAGGTGCCCTTTGTCAGCTTTGCCGCTACCGGCGGCGCACGCATGCAAGAGGGTCTGCTGAGCCTGCTGCAGATGGCCAAGACCAACGCCGCTCTCACGCGTCTGGCCAAGGCGAAGCTGCCCTACATCAGCGTGCTCACCGACCCCACGATGGGTGGCGTCTCGGCCGGCTTTGCCTTCATGGGTGACGTGGTCATCGCAGAGCCCAAGGCGCTGATCGGTTTTGCCGGCCCGCGCGTGATCGAGAACACCGTGCGCGAGAAGCTGCCCGAAGGTTTCCAGCGCAGCGAATTCCTGCTCGGCACCGGTGCGCTGGACATGATCTGCGACCGGCGCCAGCTGCGCAGCACGGTGGCCCACCTGGTGGCCATGCTGCAGCGCCAGAGCGCGGATGCCGTGGCCTGAGCTCACGCCTTGCCCCTGACCGCCGGGCCCCACGCGGGCCCGGCCCCATTTCGAAACGATGGCCTTGTGACGACACACCCCGCGCCGACCGAAAACGACACGCTGGAAGACTGGCTGGCCCATTGCACGCGGCTGCATCCGGCGGGCATGGACCTGTCGCTGGAGCGCACGGTGCAGGTGCGGCAGCGCCTGGGCATCCACTTCAGCTGCCCGGTCATCATCGTGGCCGGCACCAATGGCAAGGGCTCCACCTGCGCCATGCTGGAAAGCATCGCGCGCCATGCCGGCTACCGCACCGGGCTGTACCAGAAGCCCGAGCTGGTGCACTTTGCCGAGCGCTGCCGAGTCAATGGCGCTGCGGTGGACGCGCAAGCGCTGGTCCCGCACTTCGCGGCCGTTGAAGCGGGGCGAGGCGACATCGTGCTGTCGCAATTCGAGTTCAGCACGCTGGCCATCGCGCGGCTGCTGTCGATGGCCGAGGTGGACCTGGTGATCCTCGAGGTGGGCCTGGGCGGCCGCTACGATTCCGTCAACGCCTTCGACGCCGATTGCGCCGTCATCACCAGCATCGACCTCGACCACATGCAGTGGCTGGGCCCCGACCGCGAAAGCATCGGCCTGGAAAAGGCGCAGATCATGCGGCCCGGCAAACCCGCCATCGTCAGCGACCCGGTGCCACCCCAGAGTGTCGTGGCCCATGCCGCCGCCATCGGTGCCGACCTGTGGCTGGTGGGTCGCGACTTCAACCATGCGGGCGACCGCCAGCAGTGGAGTTTTTCCGGCCGTGGCCGGCGTTATGCAGGCATGTCTTACCCTGGCCTGCGCGGCGCCAACCAGTTGCTGAACGCGGCCGGCGCCATTGCCGCGCTGTTGTCGCTGCGCGAGCGCCTGCCCATCAACGCACAGGCCGTGCGAACGGGCCTGGCGATGGTGGACCTGCCGGGGCGCTTCCAGATCGTGCCGGGGCAGCCCGCGCTGGTGCTGGACGTGGCGCACAACCCGCAGGCGGTGGCCGCGCTGGCGCTCAATCTCGATGCGATGGGGTACTTTCCGTGCACCCATGCCGTGTTTGGCGTCATGGCCGACAAGGACGTGGCCGGCATCGTGGCGCACATGGCGCCGCTGGTGGACGTGTGGCATTGCTGCAGCCTGCCCAACCCCAGGGCCGCCAGCGCTGCCGATCTGGTCTCGATGGTGTGCCAGGCCACCCAGTCACGCGCCGGCCCGGCGGTGCAGGTGCAGGCGCACGACACACCCTCGCAGGCCCTCAAGGCGGCCCTGGTCGCGGCAGAGCCGGCCGATAGAATCGTGGTCTTCGGCTCGTTCTACACCGTGGGTGGTGTGCTCAGGGACGGTTTGCCCCGACTGGCCGCAGCCCACATGGCGGCCCCCGGTGGCGCTGGCGACCCCAAGACCACCCGCGTCGCGCCCGGCTAGACCCATACGCCCGACACGCCCTCTTCATGCGCCTGCCATTCTTTCGTTCCAAGTCAGATGCCGGTGCTGGCGCCGAAAGGCCCGAGCGTGGCGTTGACGACCCTGGTGCGCTGCAGGCCGCGCGCACGCAGGCGCGTCGTCGCCTGATCGGCGCCTTGGTGCTGCTGCTTGCAGCGGTGGTGGGCTTCCCGCTGTTGTTCGAGACACAACCCCGGCCGCTGCCGGGTGCCGTGGCCATCGACGGCAGCGGGCTGGTCATCCGTGCAGAGCAGGGCGCCCGCACTGGCAGCACCGGTGCCACGGCCGCCCGCGCGACGCCACCGCCAACAGGCACTGCGTCCGTGGCCGCATCGGCTGGCGGGCCGGTGCTGGCAGCCCCGGCTGCGGGGCCGTCGGCCACGCCGCCGCCGGTGGCTGCGCCCAAGGTGACGCCGGCCGTCACCGCGGCTGCCGAAACGACCGAAAGCGCCTCGGCACCGCTGGCCACCGCATCGCAAGTGGTTGCCAAGGCGCCCGCAAAGGCCGCGTCGATGGCGGCCGCACCGTCAACTGGCAAGGCGCTTGTCGCTGCTGCTGTCACGGCCGCCGCGGCCACGGCGGTCGTGGCCGCGCCGGCGGCTTCATCGGCGGGCAAGTCAGCAGCGGCCAAGAAGGCCGACGCGCCAGCCTCGGCTGCCAAGCCTGCTCCCGCCAAACCGGCCAAGGTCGATGCCGCACCCGCAGCGGCGGCTGCGGCCCCTGCAACCGCAGCGGCGGCTGCGGCCTCGACCCCCGCTGCCGCACCCAACGTGCGCTGGGTGGTGCAGGTGGGAGCCTACAACGACATGGAGCGCATGCGCCAGGCCCGGCAGAAGGCCGAAAAGCTGGGCTTCAAGACCTACATCACCGACGTCGACACCCCCACCGGCAAACGCACCCGCGTTCGCCTGGGCCCCTTTGCCACCAAGAAAGAAGCCGAAGCCGCTGCCGTCAAGGTCAAGGCCAACGGCATGGCTGCCAACGTGCTGAGCGTGTGATGGACACGCTGGCCGCGTTGCCGCTGACCGCGCTGGACTGGGTGATGCTGGCCGTGATGGCCGTGTCGCTGGTGGCGGGCCTGGTGCGGGGCTTTGTGTTTGAAAGCCTTTCGCTGGCCGGCTGGGTGGTGGCCTGGTTCAGTGCCCAGTGGGCGGCACCCCTGCTGGCGCCCAAACTGCCCATCGGCGAAGCCGGCACCGCGCTGAACCATGGCGCCGCGTTTGCGTTGGCGTTCCTGGGGGCACTGATCGCCTGGGCGCTGTTGGCGCGCCTGGTGCGCATGTTGATACACGCCACACCGCTGTCCGTCATCGACCGCCTGCTGGGCGCCGGCTTCGGCCTGCTGCGAGGGCTGGTCATTTTGCTGGCGCTGGCATCGGTCGTGGCCATGACCCCGGCCGTCAAGTCCGACCTCTGGCAAGCGTCGCAAGGCGCGCGCATCCTGGGCAAGACCTTGCAGGCCCTCAAACCCTTGCTGCCCGATTCGGCAGCGCGCTTGCTGCCCGCCTGAGGCGGGCAGCGCAGGACAAACAACCACCATGTGCGGCATCGTCGGCGTCACTGCCAAAACGCCAGTCAACCAGCTCATCTACGACGCCTTGCTGCTGCTGCAGCACCGAGGCCAGGACGCAGCCGGCATCGTCACCATGCAGGGCACCAAGTGCTTCATGCACAAGGCGCGCGGCATGGTGCGCGACGTCTTTCGCACGCGCAACATGCGCGCGCTGCCGGGCCAGGTGGGCCTGGGGCAGGTGCGTTACCCCACCGCGGGCAACGCCTACAGCGAAGAAGAGGCGCAGCCCTTCTACGTGAACGCGCCCTACGGCATCGTGCTGGTGCACAACGGCAATCTCACCAACGCGCAGGCGTTGAAGGCCGAGTTGTTCGACATCGACCGCCGCCATATCAACACCGAGAGCGACACCGAGGTGCTGATCAACGTGCTCGCGCACGAGCTGGAGCGTGTGGCGCGCGACCTGCCACTGACGCCCGAACATGTGTTCCAGGCGGTGGCGGCGGTGCACCGCCGCGTGCGCGGTTCGTATGCCGTCATCGCGTTGATTGCAGGGCAGGGCCTGCTGGCCTTTCGCGACCCCTATGGCATCCGCCCCTTGTGCTTCGGCCGCAGCACCAGCGAAGGCGACGCGCAGATCATGGTGGCCAGCGAGTCGGTGGCGCTCGAAGGCACGGGCCACCAGCTGATACGCGATGTGGCGCCGGGGGAAGCCCTCTTCGTCGACACGCAAGGGCGCGTGCACACGCAGCAGTGCGCTGCTTCGCCGTCACTGCACCCGTGCATGTTCGAGTACGTCTACCTGGCCCGGCCCGATTCGGTGCTGGACGGCATCTCGGTCTACCACGCCCGGCTGAACCTGGGCGAGACGCTGGCGCAACGCGTCATCTCCACTTTGCCGCCCAACGAGATCGACGTCGTCATTCCGATCCCGGAAAGCAGCCGTCCCAGTGCCATGCAGCTGGCGCACCGGCTGGGCAAGCCGTATCGCGAAGGCTTCGTGAAGAACCGCTACGTGGGGCGCACCTTCATCATGCCCGGGCAAGGTGTGCGCAAGAAGAGCGTGCGCCAGAAACTGAATGCCATCGGCATGGAATTCAAGGGCCGCAACGTGCTGCTGGTGGACGACAGCATCGTGCGCGGCACCACCAGCAAGGAGATCGTGCAGATGGCGCGCGAGGCTGGCGCCAACAAGGTCTACATGGCGTCGGCTGCGCCGCCCGTGCGCTACCCCAACGTGTACGGCATCGACATGCCCACCAAGGAAGAGCTGGTGGCGCACAACCGCAGCATCGAAGAGATTCGCGTCTTCATCGGTGCCGACCAGTTGATCTACCAGGAGATGGACGCCATGAAGCGAGTGGTGGGCGCGCTCAACCCCGCCATCAGCGGATTCGAGGCCAGCTGCTTCGACGGGCACTACATCACCGGAGCCTTCAGCGATGCCGACGTGGCCGCGCTGCAGGGCCGGCGCAGCAGCAGCGAAGAGGAAGAGGATGACCAGCGCACCAGACTGGCGTTGCAAAGCGCAAAGGAACTGACGTGATTCCCAAGATCGATTTGCCCGCCGACGCGCGCATGGACACCCTGGCCGTGCGCCAGGGCTTGCCGCCCTCGGCGTGGGGTGAAAACTCAGAGGCGCTGTTTCTCACCAGCTGCTTCGTGCACCCCGACGCGGCGACCGCCGCGCGCCGCTTCGCCAACGAAGAAGAGGCCTTCGTCTACAGCCGCTTCTCCAACCCGAACGTCACCATCATGGAGCGGCGGCTGGCCGCGCTGGAAGGCACCACCGGCTGCATCGGCACCAGCAGTGGCATGGGCGCCATCCTGCTGATGTTCATGGCGCTGCTGAAGGCCGGCGACCACGTGGTGTGCTCGCAAAGTGTTTTTGGTGCCACCATCAAGCTGCTGCAGGCCGAGTTCGGCAAGTTCGGCGTCGAGTCCACCTTCGTCAGCCAGACCGACGTGGCGCAATGGCGCGCGGCCGTCAAACCCAACACGAAGCTGCTGTTTGCCGAGACGCCCACCAACCCGGTGTCCGAGGTGTGCGACATCCGCGCGCTGGCCGACATCGCGCACGACGCGGGCGCCTTGCTGGCGGTGGACAACTGCATGTGTTCACCTGCGCTGCAGCAGCCGGTGAAGTTCGGCGCCGACATCGTGATGCACTCGGGCACCAAGTTCCTCGACGGCCAGGGCCGCGTCAATGCGGGCGCACTGTGCGCCAGCGAGGAACTGGTGGAAAGCAAGTTCGTGCCGGTGATGCGCAGTGCCGGCATGAGCCTGTCGCCTTTCAACGCCTGGGTCGTGGCCAAGGGCATGGAAACGCTGTCGGTGCGCGTGCGTGCGCAGAGCGAAAGCACGCTGCAGCTGGCGCGCTGGCTTGAAGCACATCCGGCGGTGGCCCGCGTGTACTACCCGGGCCTGGCATCCCACCCGCAGCATGAACTGGCGATGCGCCAGCAAAACGGCAGCGGCGGCGCGGTGCTGTCGTTCGACGTCAAGGGCGGGCGCGAACAAGCCTTCGCCGCCATCGACGCCACACGCGTGTGCAGCATCGCCGCCAACTTCGGCGACGTGCGTTCCATCATCACGCACCCGGCCAGCACCACACACGGCCGCCTGACGGAAGCGCAGCGGCTGGCTGCAAGCATCACGCAATCGATGATCCGCCTGGGCGTGGGGCTCGAGGATCTCAACGACTTGAAGGCCGACCTTGCCCGCGGCCTGGACTTGCTGGCCGCATGAACAACGCACCACACGCCCCCACCACGGTGCGCACGCGCATCGCACCGTCGCCCACCGGTTTTCTGCACCTGGGCACGGCGCGCACGGCCTTGTATTCATGGGCTTACGCGCGCCATTTCGGTGGCCAGTTTGTGCTGCGCATCGAAGATACCGACGTGGTGCGCTCGTCGCAGGATTCGGTGACGCAAATCCTGCAGTCGATGCAATGGCTGGGCCTCGATTACGACGAAGGCCCCGTCTACCAGATGCAGCGGCTGCAGCGGTACCACGCCGTGGCCGAGCAGATGATTGCCGCCGGCACCGCTTACCGCTGCTACAGCACGCCGGGCGAGCTGGAGGCGATGCGCGAGGCGCAGCGCGAGCGCGGCGAGAAGACCCGCTATGACGGCCGCTGGCGCCCGGCACCCGGAAAGGTCTTGCCGCCAGTGCCGGCCGGTGTCAAGCCGGTGGTACGGTTTGCCAACCCAGCGCTGGGCGCGGTGGCCTGGAACGACCTCGTCAAAGGCCCCATCAGCATCAACAACGAAGAGATCGACGACCTCATCATCCTGCGTCCGCCGGCCGACGATGCGCCGCCCGGCACACTGGGTGTGCCCACCTACAACTTCGCGGTGGTGGTGGATGACTGGGACATGGCCATCACGCATGTCTTTCGTGGCGACGAGCACATCAACAACACGCCGTGGCAGATCAACATCTTCAACGCGCTGGGTGCGCCACTGCCGCAGTTTGGCCACTGCCCGATCATCCTGGGCGACGACGGCCTGAAGCTCAGCAAACGCCGCGGTGCCGTCAGCGTCACGGCCTACGAAGACGGCGGCTACCTGCCCGAAGCGATGCTCAACTACCTGGCGCGCCTGGGCTGGAGCCATGGCGACGAAGAGCTCTTCAGCCGCGAGCAAATGGTGCAGTGGTTCGATGGCAGCCACCTGTCCAAGAGCCCCGCGCAATGGGATCCGGCCAAGCTGGCCTGGGTGAACGCGCACTACATCAAGCTGGCAGCCGATGACCGCCTGGCGCAACTGGTGCAGCGGCAGCTGCTGACGCGCGGTGTGGCTGCAAGCGATACGGCCTTGCTGGCGCGCGCGGCTGCCCTGTTTAAGGACCGGTGTGCCACCGTGGTGGAACTCGCCGACTGGTTGCAGATGTTCTTTGCGCCCGTGCAACCATCGCCCGAAGACCTGGCCACCCACGTCACTGACACCATCAAGCCGGCCTTGCGCGGCTTGCGTGAGCAACTCGGCAGCATCGACTGGACCAGGCCCGCGCTGGCTGCGGCGTTGAAGCAAACGCTGGCCGCGCATCAGGTGAAGATGCCGCAATTGGCGCCGGCGCTGCGGGTGCTGCTGTGTGGTCGTGCGCAAACGCCGTCCATCGATGCGGTGCTGGAGCTCTTCTCAAGAGAGCAGGTGCTGCAAAGCTTGCAGCACATCTAGCGTATGGTTTATACTTTTGGGCTTGCTTGACCAGCACCGAGATTGAACGTCAAGATTGAGTGTCAAGATTGAGCGTCAAGGGTTTTCGCAGTGTTTTGCCGAAAGGCAAAGTTGCTGAACGGCCCGAAACGCGCAGTCAGGGGGGTATAGCTCAGCTGGGAGAGCGCTTGCATGGCATGCAAGAGGTCAGCGGTTCGATCCCGCTTACCTCCACCATCACAGGCGCTGGTCGATGCAGGTAGGATTTTGAAAATGGTCGCTGAGATGTTTCAGTGGTCAGGATGTGAAGACAAGAGTTCTGTCCCCTTCGTCTAGAGGCCTAGGACACCACCCTTTCACGGTGATTACAGGGGTTCGAATCCCCTAGGGGACGCCAAGATTCAGCCTGCAAGGGCTGGGCTGGTCGCAAGGCAAGTTCGTGGCACTTGGGAAGCCTGTTCAGGTTTTTGAAGCCGCATGGAGTGGTAGTTCAGTTGGTTAGAATACCGGCCTGTCACGCCGGGGGTCGCGGGTTCGAGTCCCGTCCACTCCGCCAATAAAATCAACGGGTTAGCAACGAAATTTGCTAACCCGTTTTGTCTTGTGACGGCCTGAGGGGTAAACCAAGGGGTAAACCGTGCAGCGGCTGCGCGCGGTTCGCGACGGACAGCAGCGGACGGTGCTCGTGGTTCTTGGCGCTCAATCTGGCCACTGCGTGGGGCCGTGCTGGGGCGCATGTGAAGTGGCCCTGAGCTACTCCGCGCCGGCAAGGACTTGCCCTGCGGCCGCTGTGGTGCGAGCCTCGCGCGGCAGATCCTTCCCGGGGACCTGTCCCGTGGATGAGCCGGGGGCCAGAATCGTCTCGAGGTGCTTGCCAAGGCGGTTCCACGCGGCACGCTTTTCGTCGGCGTAATCGTGGTGCAGGTAGTGG
>JANOZF010000275.1:0-85716 GCA_031429255.1 Rubrivivax sp. | reverse complement strand
CACGCGGCTGACGCGCTGGGGCACGGGCCTGCACGACCGCTTCCTGCTGCCGACGTTCGTGCAGATGGATTTCGACGACGTGATGGTCGATCTGCGCAGCGCCGGCTTTGCCTTTGACAGCGCCTGGTTTGCGCCACATCTGTCGTTCCGTTTCCCGCTGGTGGGCGAGATGGTGGTGGCCGGTGTGAAGCTGACGCTGCGCCACGCGCTGGAGCCCTGGCATGTGATGGGCGAAGAAAACGGGGGTGGCGGCACGGTGCGGTTTGTCGACTCGTCGCTGGAGCGGCTGGAGGTCAAGGCCAGCGGTCTGAACACCAACCGCCACGTGGTGACGGTGAATGGCCGCGCCATGCCGCTGCAGCCCACCGGGCGCGGCGAAGAAGCGGTGTGCGGCGTGCGGTTCAGGGCCTGGGCGCCGCCGTCAGCGCTGCACCCCACCATCGGTGTGCATGCGCCGCTGAGCTTCGACCTCGTGGACAGTTGGCACCAGCGCAGCCTGGGCGGCTGTCTTTACCACGTGGCGCACCCCGGCGGGCGCAACCACGACACCCTGCCGGTGAATTCCTTCGAGGCCGAAAGCCGGCGGCTGGCGCGCTTTGAGCGAATCGGTCACACGCCTGGCGTGATGGCGGTGCAAGCCCCAGTGGCGAGCCGCGAATTTCCGTTCACCATCGACCTGCGTCGGTCGTGAGTCGGCAACGCCCGCGCTTGTTCCAGCCGCTGCGCGACCAGCGGCGTGATGAGCTTCCTGCCCTGCCACGGCGCCCGGTCCACGCCTGAATCTCCCCATGCCCCACAGCCCAGCGCCTCCCCGGCCGTCGACCACCGCAGTGCCCGCACCTGACGGGGCACCGTTGCTGGCGGCGCATGCGCTGCCCGGCGACCCGGCCGTGTGGGACGAACTGCGCTCGCCAGACGGCGCATTGCGGCCGTCCTGGGCCACCTTTGCCCGCCAGCTGCCAACGGTCGCCACGGCGCAGGCGATGGCGCAAGACCTCGACCTGCGCCGTCAGCAGGTGCAGCAGCGCATCCAGATGGACGGTGTCACGCACAACGTCTTTGCCGAGCAGTCCACCGCTACCGGCGACGCACCCACTCTGGCGCGCCCGTGGTCGCTGGAGCTGATGCCGCTGATCATCGAGGCCGCGGAATGGGCCCGGATCAGCGCCGGCGTGGTGCAGCGGGCTGCGCTGCTCGAGCAGGTGCTGGCTGACCTGGCCGGGCCGCAGCAGGTTCTGCAAAGGGGCTTGCTGCCCCCGGCGCTGGTGCTGCGCCACCCGGGTTGGCTGCGGCCGCTGCAGGGCCACCGTCCGCCGGGCGGCCAGCACCTGTATGTGGTGGCGTTTGACATCGCGCGCGGTGCCGACGGCAACTGGTGGCTGGCCGCGCAACGCACGCAGGGCCCATCGGGGCTGGGCTACATGTTGCACAACCGGCTGGTGGTGGTGTCGCAGTTTGCGCCGGCCTTTCAGCAGTTGCGCGTGCAGCGCATCGCCAGCGCCTACCGCCAACTGCTCAGCACGCTGGAACAGCAGGCTGCGGCCGTGGCCGGCAGCTCCACGCCGCGGGTGGTGCTGCTGACGCCCGGGCCCTACAGCGAAACCTACTTCGAACACGCCTATCTGGCGCGTTACCTGGGCATGCCGTTGGTCGAGGGCGGCGACCTGACGGTGCGTGGCGAGCGGCTGTACATGAAGACCGTGGAAGGCCTGGAGCCGGTGCACGGCGTGCTGCGGCGCCTGGACGACGACTGGTGCGACCCGCTGGAACTGCGCGCCGATTCCACGCTCGGTGTGCCCGGCCTGCTGCAGGCCACCCGTGCCGGCACGGTGGTGCTGGCCAATGCGCTGGGCAGTGGCTTTTTGGAGTCGCCGGCGGTGCAGGCTTATCTGCCCGCCATCGCCCGGCATTTCAGCGGCCAGCCGCTGCTGTTGCCGGCGGTGCCCACCTGGTGGTGCGGCGATGCAAAGGCCTGGCAACAGGTGCGCGACACGGCGGGCGACAAAGTGTTGCGCAGCACCTACCCGCGCGGCGGCCGCGCCGCGCCGCCCTTTGCCCATGCCGAGCAGGCGGTGCAGGACGACGCCGACGCCTGGACGATGCAGGAACGGGTCTCGTTGTCGCGCGCACCCGTTTGGGCTGATGGTGCGCTCAAGCCGCGCCCCGCCATGGTGCGCGTGTACGCCATCGCCGACGGCCAAGGCGGCTGGCAGGTGATGCCTGGGGGCCTGACCCGGGTGGCCACGCGTGACGACGGCAGTGTTTCGATGCAACGCGGTGGCACCAGTCTGGACACCTGGGTCATCACCGAGGGACCGCTCGACACCTACTCGATGTTGCCCCAGCGCCTGCAGGCCGATGACCTGGTGCGCCGCCGTCGGCCGGTCAGCAGCCGCACCGGCGAAAACCTGTTCTGGCTGGGCCGGTACACCGAGCGCACCGAACAGCTGGTGCGCCTGGCCCGGGCCGCGCTGGCGCTGTTGCCCAGCGGCCCGCCGGCGCCGGTGCGCAAGGCGGTGTCGGCGCTGGCCGTGCGCAGCGGCCTGGCGCCAATGGGTGTGCCCACGCTGGTGCAGTCGGCCACGCTGTTCGAGCGTTCGGTGCTGGCGGGCCTGGCCGACGCCACGGCCGCGCAGGGGGCCTACAGCGTCGCCTACAACCTGGCCGCGCTGGAGCGGTCGGCGCAGAGCCTGCGCGACCGCCTGTCGGCCGAACACTGGGGCCTGGTGCGCAGCATGGGCGCCGGTTTCAGGGCGGCGCTGAGCAGGCCGGGCGACGAACTGCCCACCCCGGCGCAGGTGCTGCCCGCCCTCGACCAGCTGGGTCTGCAGCTGGCGGCCGTGACCGGCATGCAGACCGACCGCATGACGCGCGACCATGGTTGGCGCCTGCTCACCGTGGGCCGCCTCATCGAGCGCCTGCAAGGCGTGGCCTTGCGCCTGGAACTGTTTGTGCAGGCGCAGGCGCTGTCCTCGGTGGCGGGTGTGGAACTGCTGGTCGATCTTCTGGACAGCCTGATCACGTTTCGTGCCCGCTATCAGCGGCACGAAGACCTGCTGGCGCTGGCCGACCTGCTGGTGCTGGACGCCACCAACCCCCGCTCGCTGGCCGGCGTGCTGCGCCGCCTGCGCTCGGAAATCGACAAGCTGCCGGGGTCTCCCGAAGGGCTGCAGCTGTTGCGTTCCTTGTTGCCTGCCCACGGCGCCGGGCTGAGCTTGCAGCAGCTGGACGGTGCCGACGACGCCGCCGTGGCCGCCCACCTGCAGCGGCTGGCGCAGCAGCTCGGGCGCAGTGCCGGCGAGCTGGCCGAGCGGGTGAGCGGCCATTACTTCACGCCCGCACACGGGCTGGACCAGTTCGTATGAGCCGCGACCCCACGGCCGCAGGCGCGGCACCGCTGCTGCTGGAGGTGCAGCACGACACGTGCTATACCTATTCCGCACCGGTGTCGCTGGCGCACCATCTGGCGCATCTGCAGCCCTTGCAGGACGAGCACCAGACGCTGCTGGCTTTCGACCTGGACATCGAACCAGCCCCCGAGCGCACGGCCGCGGGGCAACCGGCCCGGGCGACGGCTGGTGCACCGGTGCAGCGCTTGTTCAGTCTGTTGCAGGCGCACCGGCTGCTGCGGGTGCGCGCGCACAGCCGCGTGCGCGTGACGCCCCGTTTCGAAGGGCTGCAGCCGCGGGCGTCGCCAGCCTGGGACGCGCTGGCCGCGCGCCTGCGCTTCAGCGCGCGTGCGCCCTACCAGCCGGAGGTGGAGTTCAGCTACCCATCGCATTTCGTGCCGCGGCTGCAGGCCCTGCGCACCTATGCAGAGCCCAGTTTTCCGGCCGGTTTGCCCGTGGCGCAGGCGGCGCTGGACCTGATGCAGCGCATCCACACCGACTTCGCCTACGAGCCCGACAGCACCAGCATCGACACCCCGTTGACCGAGTTGCTGGAACACCGACGCGGCGTGTGCCAGGACTTCGCGCACCTGATGATCGGTGCGCTGCGCATGCTGGGGCTGCCCGCGCGTTATGTCAGCGGTTACCTTCTCACCCAGCCGCCCGAAGGCGGACCGGCGCTGCTGGGCGCCGACGCCACCCATGCCTGGGTGCAGCTGTGGTGTCCCGGCACGCCCGGTGTGCCCGCAGCGGGCGAAGCCGCCGGCTGGCTGGACCTGGACCCCACCAACAACCGCGTGCCCGGCGCTGGCCATGTGCGCCTGGCCATCGGACGCGACTTTGGCGACGTCACGCCGCTGCAGGGCGTCATCCGCGGTGGCGGCCGGCACACCATGGTGGTGGGGGTCCACACCCGCGTGCTGGACGCCGCTTGATGGGACCGTACCTTTCAGGGCAGGAACGCCATTTGCTTGGCTTGGATTCAGGAGCTCCCAGAACATGAAGTCGCCCTTTGACGAGATGCACGCCGCCGGCCTTGCCGTGCGGGGCCACTACGGCACCTACGAAACCTGGCTGCAGCGCCAGCCGCAAAGCGCCATGCAGGCGCGCCGCGAAGAGGCGGAGATGATCTTTCGCCGCGTCGGCATCACCTTTGCGGTTTACGGCGCGAAGGACGAAGACGCGAATGGTGAAAACGGCGGCACCGAGCGGCTGATCCCGTTCGACCTGATCCCGCGCGTGATTCCGCGCCACGAGTGGGTGGACATGGAAGCCGGCCTGCGCCAGCGCGTGAAGGCCCTGAACCACTTCATCCACGACGTCTACCACGAGCAGCGCATCCTGAAAGCCGGCCTGGTGCCGACGGAACAGGTGCTGAACAACTCGCAGTTCCGCAAGGAAATGATGGGCGTGAAGGTGCCCGGCGACGTCTATTCGCACATCGCCGGCATCGACATCGTGCGCGCCGGCAACGCCGACGGCAGCGGCGCCTACTACGTGCTCGAAGACAACCTGCGCGTGCCCAGCGGCGTGAGCTACATGCTGGAAAACCGCAAGATGATGATGCGGCTGTTCCCCGAACTGTTTGCCATGCACCGCGTGGCCCCGGTGGCGCATTACCCCGACCTGCTGCTCGAGACCCTGCGTGAAGTGGCGCCGGCCGGGGTCAACGAGCCGATGGTGGTGGTGCTGACACCCGGCATGTACAACAGCGCCTACTTCGAACACGCCTTCCTGGCCCAGCAGATGGGTGTGGAACTGGTGGAAGGGCAAGACCTCTTCGTGCGCAGCAACTTCGTGTACATGCGCACCACGCAGGGCCCCAAGCGCGTGGACGTGATCTACCGCCGTGTGGACGACGACTTCCTCGACCCGCAGGTCTTCAGGCCCGACAGCACGCTGGGTTGCGCCGGGCTGCTGCAGGTGGTGCGCGCCGGCAACGTGACGCTCAGCAACGCCATCGGCACCGGCATCGCCGACGACAAGAGCATCTATCCCTACGTGCCGAAGATGATCGAGTTCTACCTCGGTGAAAAGCCGATCCTGAACAACGTCCCCACCTACCTGTGCCGCGACAAGGCAGACCTGTCCTACGTGCTGGCGCACCTGGGTGAACTGGTAGTGAAGGAGGTGCATGGCGCGGGCGGTTACGGCATGCTCGTGGGCCCCGCTGCCACCAAGGCCGAGATCGCTGAATTTGCCATCGTGCTGAAGGCCAACCCGACGAACTACATCGCGCAGCCCACGCTGGCGCTGTCGACCTGCCCCACCTACGTGGAAGCCGGCATCGCACCACGCCACATCGACCTGCGGCCCTTCGTGTTGTCGGGCAAGAGCGTGCAGATGGTGCCGGGCGGGCTGACACGCGTGGCCCTGAAAGAAGGTTCTCTGGTGGTCAATTCGTCGCAGGGCGGGGGCACCAAGGACACCTGGGTTCTTGAGGACTGAGGGGAGAACGGAACATGCTGTCGAGAACCGCCGATCACCTTTTCTGGATGGCGCGCTACATGGAACGCGCGGAGAACACCGCGCGCATGCTGGACGTCAACTACCAGACGTCGTTGCTGCCCCAAAGCGCGGCCACCGCCGAGCAGGGCTGGCGCGGTCTGTTGTCGATCAGCGAACTCACCTGGGGCTTTTCGCAGAAGTACAGCCAGGTCAGTGCGCAGTCGGTGATGGACTTCATGGTGGGCGACCAGACCAACCCCAGCAGCATCGTCAGCTGCTTGCACGCGGCCCGCGAAAACGCGCGCGCCGTGCGCGGCGCGTTGACGACGGAAGTGTGGGAAACGCAGAACCAGACCTGGCTGGAATTCAACCGCATGCTGGGCGAAGGCAACTTCGAACGCGACCCCGGGGCCTTTTTCGAATGGGTGAAGTTCCGCAGCCACCTCAGCCGCGGCGTCACCGTGGGCACGATGCTGCAGGACGAGGCGCTGCACTTCCTGCGCGTGGGCACCTTCCTGGAACGCGCTGACAACACCGCACGCTTGCTGGACGTCAAGTTTCAGGCTCTGACTGGCAGCGACTACTTCGGCCGCGAAGCCAACAAGGACAACCTCGAAGTCGACTTCTATCACTGGAGCGCCATCCTGCGTTCGGTCTCCGGCTTCGAGATCTATCGCAAGGTGTACCGCAACGTGATCCACCCGGAAAAGGTGGCCGAACTGTTGATCCTGCGCCCCGACATGCCGCGTTCGCTGGCGGCCTGCATGAACGAGGCCGTGGCCAACCTGAAACTGGTGGCCAACGAGCAGAGCAGTGAAACGCTGCGCCGCGCAGGCCGGCTGCAGAGCGACCTGCGTTACGGCCGCATCGACGAGATCCTGGCCACCGGGCTGCACGCCTACCTGACGCAGTTCCTCGACCGAGTGGGTGACCTGGGGGTGGGCATCAGCCGCGACTTCCTGGTGCCGATGGCGGCCTGATCCGGGCGCCCAGGGCGGGCTGGGTCAGCGTGCGGTGGCGCGCTGGCGCGCCACCGCAGTGCCCAGTTCGATCACCGCCATCGCGTAATAGCTGCTCCAGTTGTAGCGCGTCACGGTGTAGAAGTTCAGCGTGCCGGCCACGTAGGTGCTGGGTGCATCGCCGTTCTGCAGTTCCACCAGCGCCAGCGGGCCACTCTGCGTGCGCGCTGCCTCGGCCAGCGCGGCGCCGCGCTGCGTCATCTGCTCGGCACTGAAGGTGGGCACGATGTCGGGCGCCAGCAGCGCGGCGCGATCGGCCTCGTTGGCCGGGGGCGTGACGGCATGGTGGGTGGGCAAGCCCTGTTGCCAGCCAAAGCTGGCCAGGTAGTGCGCCACGCTGCCCACCACGTCGGCCTTGCTGCCGTGCAAGTCGATGCGGCCGTCGCGGTCGAAGTCCACGGCCCAGCGGGCGATGCTGCTGGGCATGAACTGCGGCAGACCCTGGGCACCCGCAAAACTGCCCTTCAAGCTGAGTGGATCGATCTTCTGCCGGTGCGTCAGGGCCAGCAAGGCCTCCAGTTCGGACTTGAAGAAGTCGCTGCGGTCGCGCCGCCCCGGTGGGAAGTCGAGCGTCAGCGTGGCCAGTGCATCCAGGATGCGGAAGTTGCCCATCACGCGGCCGTAGAAGGTCTCGACGCCCACGATGCCGACCACGATCTCGGGCGGCACGCCCCAGCGCTGTTCGGCCTCGTTCAACCAGGGCTGGGCAGCGGCCCAGAACGCAACACCAGCGGCGATGCGATCAGGCTCGATGAAGCGCGCCCGGTAGGCCGCCCAGTTCTTGGCCGTGCCTGCCGGTGGCGGCATGATCAGTTCGCGCACGGCCTGCACGCGTCGGGCCTGGCCCAGTTGCTGCAGCACCCAGGCCTGGGGCAGGCCGTTGCGAAGTGCCACGTCGGCGGCCAGCGCGCGTACCGCGGGTGTGGCTCCCCAAGCCGGCCCCGTGGGCATGGCCGCTGCCGCAGGCTTGCGTCCCTTGGTATGCCGTGCTGACCCGGGCTTCTGGGGCGATGCCTGCGCGCTGTGCTTGCGCGGGGTCAGTGCCGCGACGGCCGGCGGTGGGCCGGCCAGGAGCGTCAGCCCGAGAAGCGCCGGCAACCAAAGGCCCCACTGGCGCTTCATCGGGCGCTTCATCGGGTTCTTCCCGGGCGCATGCAGGGCAGGGGGGGTGAGCGGGCGGCAACGCGGGCTGATCGTCTGGAGTTTCGGCATGGCTCGATTATCGAGACAGTCGCCGCCGCTTCGCGCCGTCGGTCCTGATGTGGAAATGACCCGCGTCCGTGGGCGCACCTGCGGCGTCAAACCTTGCTGATCAGCCCCCGCGGGCTGCTTGCAGGGGGCGGCGCGAAGCCGTGGCCTGGCTCTCAGGCCTCGGTCGGCGCCTGCGCCGGCGGCAGTGCGGCCTGCCCTTCCTGCCGCAACGCTTCCAGGTCGGCAGCGGTGTCCACATCGAGCACCACGCCGCGGTCGGCCACCTCGAGGCCATGGGCCGGGTAGCGGGCAATGATGCGCCGTGCGCCTTCGTCACCCTGCAGCTTGACCAGCTCTGAATAGAGCTCAGCAGCAAATCCCACCGGGTGGCCACGGCGGCCCCGGTGCTCGGCATGCACCACCACGTATTGCTCCATCGCGGTGGCCACGGCCAGCATCGTGCCGGGCTGCACCAGGGGCATGTCGCCCGGCAGGATCAGCCAACCGGGTGCACCCGAACGCTCGGCCACGCCGGCAGCGATGGAATCGCCCATGCCGCGCGCGGCTTCCTGGCTGGTCAGCACCAGCATGTCGCGCGACGCCAGCTGGCCCGAGATCATCGGCACCATGGCCGCGGTGGTCACCACCAGCACGGGCAGTTGCGTCTGCACCGCGTGGGCCACCGTGCTGCCCAATACCGTGCTGCCGCCGAAAGTCTGCGCCAACTTGTGCAACGGCCCGCCGAAGCGGCTGCCACTGCCTGCGGCCAGCACGATGATGGTGGGACGGAAGCGCATGGGAGGGCGGGGCGGTTGAACTCTGATGTCCGGGCGTGCCGTGAGAATGAGGTTTTTGCTGCGCTGCAGTAAGTGGGAGCTTCACTTACGGCCAAATACCTAAGGGATCACCTTGGTGGGGTCACCTGGAGGCATGCCCTGCGGTCCGGGCGCTCAAATTCTTGTGGCAGTTTCGGGCCTGGTGACACAGCCCTTTCCGAGTCGACGGCCAGCACTTGATGGCCAGCACCCGACGGCCAGCACCCGACGGCCAGCACCTGATGGCCAGCAGCGACGTTTCTATACTGCGGCGATGAACATCGCCGACCTGCGCAAAAGCTATGAACGTGACGAACTCGACGAGTCGGCCAGCGCCGCCGACCCGCTGGTGCAGTTCCAGGCCTGGTTGCAGCAGGCCCTGAACGCCCAGTTGCCCGAGCCCAACGCCATGACGCTGGCCACCGTGGACGCCGATGGCCGACCTTCCACGCGCGTGGTCCTGATCAAGGGCTGTGACCAGCAGGGCATCGTCTGGTACACCAACTACGCCAGTCGCAAGGGCCAGCAACTGGCGCTGAACCCCTGGGCGGCGCTGCAATTCCACTGGGTGGAGCTGGAACGCGTGGTGCGCATCGAGGGCACGGTGGCAAAGACCAGTGCCGAAGAGTCCGACGCCTACTATCAGACCCGGCCGCTCGATTCGCGGCTGGGCGCCTGGGCGTCGCCGCAGAGCCAGGTCATTTCTTCACGCGCGGTGCTGGTTGCAGCGGCCGCCAAGGCTGCCGTGGTGCATGCGCTGCACCCGCCGCGGCCGCCCCATTGGGGTGGTTACCGCCTGCAGCCGCAGGCCTGGGAATTCTGGCAGGGGCGCAAGAGCCGGCTGCACGACCGGCTGCGCTACCGCCGGGAAGCACAAGCCTGGGTACGCGAGCGCCTCGCTCCCTGAGGCAGGACACAAACAGTCCTGAGGACTGTTTGTATCCTGCCAAAGGCCGGAGCGCGATTTCACGCGCGATGGCTGAGACGGGACGTGAAGGTCCGGAAGGACCTTCGCGCCAGACGAAGGCCGGAGCGCGATTTCACGCGCGACGGCTGAGGCGCAAGCAACAAGCCCTCAGCGCACCCAGCTGCCGCCGGCCCGCTGCACCACCATCTCGTCGATGCGGGCCAGGAAGCGGTCGAACTGTATGGGCTTGGTCCAGTAGTCGTCGAAACCCGCCGCCAGTGCGGCCTCGACGCTTTCTGGCATTGCATCGGCTGAAAGCGCGATGAAGCGGCAGGCCGAGAGCTGCGGCACATGGCGCAATTGCTCGAAGACCTGGTGCCCCGAGATGTCGGGCAGCTGCAGGTCGAGCAGCAACACGTCGGGCGGCTCAAGCAACGCGGCGGCCACGCCAGAGTGGCCGTCTTCGGCGCAGTGCAGCCGCACCTGCGGCCGCATGCCCAGCACTTCTCGCACGAGGATCAGGTTCACCGGGTTGTCTTCGACGCACAGAACGTGCAAGCCCGGGCCATCCGCGGCCGCCGGCATTGCCGTTGCGGCTGCTACGATGGGCCGTGCGCGCTGCGGGCTGTCGGCCGGTCGTTCCTCGACCTGCGCTTGCGCGGCCGACGCATCGTCGCCGCGCCGCGCGATCTCGAGCAGGCTGTCGATCAGGGTCAGCAGCTGCTGACCGGCTTGTTCGATCAGGCCCAGGCGCTGCAGTTGCTGGCGTGACAGCGGCTGCGTCGAATCGTCGCGCATCAGCTGGCTGAAACCCAGCACGGCGTTCATGGGGGTGCGCAGCTCGTGACTCATGCGGGCCATGAAGGCCGACTTGTCACGGCTGCCCTGCTCGGCGCGCAGCTTTTCCTGTTGCAGCAGGGCTGCGGCCTTCTGGGCCGTGATGTCCAGGTTGATGCCCGCCATGCTGACCGTGCTGCCGCTGTCGTCGCACAGTGGCCTGCCGTGGGCCAGGATCCAGCGCTCGGTGCCGTCGGGCAGCCGCAGGCGCAGCTCTTCCCGGTAAGGTTCGCCGCTGGCGATGTGCTGCCGGTAGGCGCGCACCAGCACGGCGCGGTCGTCAGGGTGGGTGGTGTCGACCATGATGCGGTCGGGGTGGCGCGGGTCGGCGCTGGTGCATCCGCGTTGGCGGTACATGGTCTCGTTCCAGTACAGCACATGGCCCTGCAGGTCGCGCTCCCAGACGCCCACGGCGGCAGCTTCGATGGCGAACTGCTCGCGTTGTTCTTCGCGCTGCCTCTGGTGCTGCAGACGCTGGCTGTCGGTGACGTCCATCTCCATGCCGAAGACGGCCGGCCTGCCGTCCAGCAGCCTGCGGTGCGACCAGCTGTGCACACAGCGCTCGCGCCCGCCCTTGTCGACGATGCGGTAGCTGATGTCGACCAGCGGTTCCAACTGCTGGTCGGCCATCCGCATGCGCCGGCTCACCCAGGTGCGGTCTTCTGGGTGGACGAACTGACGCAACCAGTGCCCCACGTCCTGCGGCGCTGCGCCCGGTGGGCAGCCGTAGATGCGGTGCATCTGCTCGTCGAAGTGCATCACGTAGCGGCCCTCGCGGTCTGGCTGGTTGCTCCAGAACCCCGCGCCCAGCACCTGGGCCGCCAGCGTCGTGTGCTCGTGCAGACGTTGCACCTGTTCGCGTTCGAGCTGTAACTCGGTGACGTCGATGGCGATGCCCGACAGGCCTGCCACCAGGCCGTTGGCGTCACGCTCGGCGACGCGTCGTGTGAGCTGGTGGCGCCAGCTGCCGTCGGCAAATCGATAGCGTGCCAGCTGGTCCACCACCTCGGAGCCCGCCATCGCCTGCTGGTTGGCCTTGTCGATCGCGCCCAGGTCGTCGGGGTGGGTGAGGGTACGCAGTTCCGCCGTGCTGATGCCGGCAACGTTGTACGGCAGGCCCAGCGCCTTGAAGCCGACTGCGTTGAAGTGCATGCGCTGCAACTGCAGGTCCTTGCGCCAAACGATCACGTCGGCCAGCGCCAGCGCCCGGTCCAGGAAGTCGGTGGCGCGGCGTTCCTGCTGTGGGGTTGGCTTGTTCACGTGGGGCAATTCACTCTATCAACCGGCCCTGCCTGTTGCTGCGAGCATCGCATGCACGGCGTTTCGATGCAAACCAGGCGGTCCGTCTGCGCGGCTCGGCTCGGACCACGGAGGGTCCGAGCCTTCGCCCAGCGCTCGCAAGGCCGCAGGGCCTTGCTCGGTCCGGGCTCAGCCCAGACCACAGAGGGTCCGGGGCCTTCGCCCAGCACTCGCAAGGCCGCAGGGCCTTGCTCGGTCCGGGCTCAGCCATTTGGTGCAAGCTGGTGCACTACGCGCTGCGGGTAGGGGATGTCGACGCCGGCCGCTGTGATGGCCGCCAGCAAGGCCAGGTTCACTCCTGAACGCACATTCAATTGACCGTTTTCGGCGTCGGCTATCCAGAACGCCACCGTCAGTTCCAGCCCGTCGGGTGCAAAGTTGCTCAGCATCACCGCCGGCCCGGGCTTGGCCAGCACACGGGGCACCTGAACAACCGCCTGTTCCAGTGCGGGCATCAGCGTCGCAAGGTCGCTGCCGTAGCCCACCTGCACCGTGGTGGTCAGCAGCAGTTGCGGGTCGGCCAGCGTGTTGTTCTCGACGCGCTGCGTGATCATCATCTCGTTGGGCACGATGGCCTCGCGCCCAGTGTTGGACCGGATCACGGTGTAGCGCGTGGTGATGTCGGTGATGCGACCCTCGAAGTTGTCCACCTTCACCATGTCGCCGATGCGCATGCTGCGTTCGGCCAGGATGACAAAACCGCTGATGTAGTTAGCCGCGAGCTTCTGCAGACCGAAACCGATGCCCACGCCCAGCGCGCCGCCCAGCACGCCCAGCGCCGTGAGGTCGATGCCGGCGGCCGAGAGCGCAAACATCAGTCCGATGAAGAGCAGCAGCGCGCGCAGCGCATTGGCCGCCATCTTGCGGATGGACAGGTTATCGGTGCTGCCCTTGAGCAGCCGTGACTCCAGCGCCGCCGAGACCCACAGCGCCAGCATCAGCACCACCACCGCGGTGACCACGCCCTCGATCAGGTTGCGCACCGAGACGTGCGTGCTGCCGATCTTCCAGCTGATGGCGTCCAGCTCCTGCAGCAACAGCGGCATCACGCCGGTGATCCACAGCACGACGCCGATCCAGGCCAGCCACGACACGCTGCGCTCCACCACGCGCACCAGCTCCGAGCTTGGGAACGTCTTGTGCAGTACACGCACGGTGACACGAATGACCACCAGCGACAACAGCACCGGCACCACCAGCCTGAACACCGCCAGCGGCAGCTGGGCACTCAGCGCCCAGCGCGCCAGCAGCGCCAGCAGCAGCGCCACCACGGGGAACAGCACGCCGTCGACCACCGTCTGGCCGAACCAGATGGAATCGGGCGGCACCGAGCGCCCGCGCCACAGCCGCACCAGCAGCCAGGCCCCTGCCAGACAGCCGGCAAACACCGCCAGTTCAACCAGTGCGCTGGGGCGGGTCAGCGCCTGCAGCAGCTGACCCAGGTCGTAGCTGGCAACAGGGGTGATGAAGGGCGCGCCGCTCAAACGCCTGCCAGCGCGCGCAGATGCACCGCCACGCTGCGCGCCAGCGCGCCGAGGTGGTAGCCGCCTTCCAGGCACGACACGATGCGACCTTGGGCATGCTTGTCGGCCACCGCCATCAGCTGCAGCGTGATCCACTCGTAGTCGGCCTCGACCAGGCCCATCTGTCCCAGGTCGTCCTCACGGTGGGCGTCGAAGCCTGCCGAGATGAAGATCATCTGCGGCGCAAAGTCGTCCAGTGCCGGCAGCCACATCTGCTCGATGATCTCGCGCACGGCCGGGCCGCGCGTGTAAGGCGCCACCGGCACGTTCACCATGTTCGTGCCTCTGGGCACCGCACCACTGTAGGGGTAGAGCGGATGCTGGAAGAAACTGCACATCAGCACCCGGTCGTCGCCGGCGATGATGTCTTCGGTGCCATTGCCGTGGTGCACGTCGAAGTCGATGATCGCCACGCGTTTCAGGCCGTGCACGTCCAGCGCATGCCGCGCCGCCACGGCCACGTTGTTGAAGAAGCAGAAGCCCATGGCCTGGTCGCGCGTGGCGTGGTGGCCCGGTGGTCGCACCGAGCAGAAGGCGTTGCTGGCGCGTCCGGCGATGACGTCGTCGGTGGCGGCCACCGCGGCGCCTGCAGCGCGCAGCGCCGCCTGCAGCGTGGCCGGGCCGGCGATGGTGTCGGGGTCGAGCGCCTGCGTGCTGCCGCTTTCCGCCAGGCGCAGCAGCATGTCCTGCATCTGCAGGCTGTAGCCGGTGCTGTGCGCGCGGTCAATCTGTTCCAGCGTGGCCAACGGGGCGTCGCGGTAGGTCAGCGCCACGTCCAGCCCCGTGGCCAGCAAGTGGTCGGCAATCGCGTCCAGGCGCTGCGGGCATTCGGGGTGACCGGCGCCCATGTGGTGGGCGCGGCAGTCGGAGTGGCTGTAGAAGACGGTGTTCATAAGGGGTTGATCGCGCGCTCCTTGCCGTTTGTCGCGCTGCCTTTCGAGCTGCTTTTCAAACGATGGGCCGCTGCCTTTTACGGTATGGTGCTGCGCATGGACCCAAGCCTCACACGCCAGTTGTCTCGATTGGTCGATCAGATTAGCACGATCGTCGTGGGCAAACGCCCGCAGATCGAAGACGCCGTGGCCTGCCTGCTGGCCGGTGGCCACCTCTTGATCGAAGACGTTCCCGGGGTGGGCAAGACGACGCTGGCCCACGCCTTGTCCGTTTCCCTGGGGCTGGATTTCAGGCGTGTTCAATTCACGGCCGACCTGATGCCCAGCGACCTGATCGGCGTCAGTGTCTTCGAACGCGCCAAGGACGCTTTTGTCTTTCATCAAGGCCCGGTCTTCGCGCAGGTGCTGCTGGCCGATGAAATCAACCGTGCCGGGCCCAAGACGCAGAGCGCCCTGCTCGAGGCGATGGAAGAGCAGCAGGTCTCGGTGGAAAACGAGACGCGGCCGCTGCCGCACCCCTTTTTCGTGATTGCGACGCAGAACCCCAGCGACCAGCTGGGCACCTACCCGCTGCCCGAGAGCCAGCTCGACCGTTTCTTGCTGCGCATCACGCTGGGCTACCCTGACCGGCAGGCTGAACGCGAGCTGCTGGCCGGCGGTGACCGCCGCGCTGCAGCGATGCAACTGCAGCCCGTGCTGCGGCCGGCCGAACTGGTGGCGGCGCAACAGGAAGTGCTGAAGGTGCGCGTGGCCGACTCGCTGCTGGACTACCTTCAGGCCTTGATTGCTGCCACCCGTTCCGGCACCTGGTTCCGCGAGGGCATTTCGCCGCGTGCCGGCATTGCCGTGCTGCGCGCGGCCAAGGCACGCGCGCTGATGGCTGGCCGCGATTATGTGGCGCCCGACGACGTGCAGGCCATCCTGCCACAGGCCATTGCGCACCGTCTGGTGCCCGTGGCAGGCGCCGGGCGGGGCCCGGTGGAGCAGGTGCGGGCGTTGATCGAGGCCACGGCCATACCGTGACGCCCGCGCGCAAGGTTTTCGGCGCCGCGGCCCAGGCTGCTGCTGCTGGCGGGCCGTCGGCGGCGGTGCCAATGGCGGCCACCCGCGACGGCCGGGCCTGGTCGCCACGCGCGCAGTTCCGCCGCTGGTGGCAGGCCCGACTGCCGCGCAGCGACACCTGGCGGCTGGGGCAGCGCAACATCTACATCCTGCCCACCAAGGCGGGCGTCACCTTTGCAATGACGCTGGCGGTGATGCTGCTGGCGGCCATCAACTACCAACTCAACCTGGGCTATGCACTGACCTTTCTGCTCACCGGTGCAGCACTGGTGTCGATGCACCTCACGCACGGCAACCTGCGCGGTCTGACGCTGCACCTGCGGCCCGTGGCGCCCAACTTCGTCGGCAAGCCGGCGCAGCTGGAAGTCGTCATCACCAACGCCGGGCGCGAACGCTATGGCCTGATGCTGCATTTCGAAGACCGCGCCGGCCTTGGCAGGGCCAGTGCCTGGTGTGATGCCGATGCCGGTGGCCAGTCGCGTGCCACGCTCAGCTTCCTGCTGCGGCAGCGCGGCTGGAACGACGCTCCCACGCTGGTGCTGGCCACGGTGTTTCCGCTGGGCCTGTTCAGGGCCTGGACCATCTGGCGGCCGGCCGCGCGGGTGCTGGCCTGGCCCCGGCCGGAAGACCCGGCGCCGGCGCTGCCGTCCACCTCCAGCCGCTCTGAAGACGAACGCGACGCCCGCCGTGGCGCGGGCAGCGAGCTCGACGGTGTGCGCCCCTGGCGCCGTGGCGACACCATGCGCCAGGTGGCCTGGAAGAAGGTGGCGCGCAGTGGCGAGCTGGTCAGCCGCGAAACCGCCGGCGCGGCCGCGCGTGAACTGTGGCTGGACTGGACCGAGACCCCCGGCACCGACGTCGAAGCGCGGCTGTCGCGCCTGGCAGCCTGGGTCTTGAGCGCCGACCGCGAAGGCATGGACCTGGGTCTGCGTCTGCCCCAGGCCACGCTGCCCTTGGGGCAAGGTGATGCCCATCGGGTAGCGGCCCTGGGTGCGCTGGCCGAGTTTGGCTGACGTGGCCGTGGCCGCCACAGCAGCCGCGCCCCGCACGACGGCCATGCGCCCGCTGGCCACGCTGCGCGAGCGCCTTGCACACCTGCCGCGCGACGCCCGCGACACGCTGTTCCAGCTGGCCGTCATCGCCTGGACGATTGCGCCGCACCTGCTGCACCTGCCGCTGTGGTGCGGGCCGATGGCGGCCGTGCTGCTGCTGTGGCGTGCCCAGCTGGCGCTGCGCGCCGGCTCCTTGCCCAGCCGCTGGACGGTGACGGCGCTGCTGGTGCTGGCCAGCGCACTGACGCTGTGGGGCGAGCGCACGCTGCTGGGCAAGGAGGCCGGCATCACGCTGCTGGTGGTGCTGATGTCGTTGAAGACGCTGGAACTGCGCGCCAAGCGCGATGCCCTGGTCGTCTTCTTCCTGGGTTTCTTTCTCGTGCTGACCCAGTTCCTGTACTCGCAGTCGCTGGGCACTGGGGTGTGGCTGCTGCTGGCCGTTTGGGGCCTGCTGACGGCCCTGGTGCTGGCGCACATGCCCGTGGGGCGGCCCAGCCTGTGGCGCGTGGGCGCCATCGCTGCGCGCACGGCACTGCTGGGCCTGCCGTTGATGCTGGTGTTGTTTCTGCTCTTCCCCCGCATCGGTCCGCTGTGGGGTTTGCCGCAAGACGCGGCGGGTCGCACTGGCTTGTCGGGCAGCATGCGGCTGGGGGGGGTGGCCACGCTGGCCGAAGACGAGTCCATCGCTTTTCGCATCCGTTTTCTGGGTCCGGTTCCGGGGCCCGAGCAGCTGTACTTTCGCGGCCCGGTGCTCAGCACCTTCGACGGCCGTGACTGGACGCGGCTGGTGCCCAACTTTCCAGCCGAAAACCGCCCGCGCCTGAACCTGCGGCTGCAGGGGCAAGCGCTGCCGTACGAGGTGACGCTGGAACCGAGCCGGCTGAACCTGCTGCCCTTGCTGGAGATGACACCCGACACCGCAGACGCGGCGCCACGGGTGGACAACTGGCTGCTCACGCTGCGCGCTGACGGGCAGTGGCAAACCGACCGCGCCATCAACGAGCGCATTCGCATTCAGGCCAGTGCCTGGCCGGACCATGCGCACGGCCCCACCGAGCCGGTGCTCGGCCTGCGCGACCTGGTGGCTCTGCCACCCAACGCGAACCCGCGCACGCTGGCCTGGGCGGCGGCGTTGCGCCAGCGGGCCGACCTGCGCAGTGCCGGTGCCCAGGCCTTGTCAGCCGCCGTGCTGCAGCACATCCGCACCGGCGGCTACGTCTACACGATGGAACCGGGCCCGTACAGCGGCGATGCCATCGACGACTTCTGGTTCGACCGCAAGTTGGGCTTCTGCGAGCACTTCGCCAGCGCCTATGTGGTGGCGATGCGTGCGATGGACGTGCCAGCGCGGGTGGTCACCGGCTACCAGGGCGCCGACGAAAAGTCGCAAGATGGCTACTGGTTGGTGCGGCAACGCAACGCCCACGCCTGGGCCGAGTACTGGCAGCCCGGCACCGGCTGGGTGCGTGTGGACCCCACGGCATCGGTGGCGCCCGACCGTGTGCGGCTGGGGCGCAGCCTGCGGCCGCCGCCAGGCCTGGTGGACGGGGCCATCAACACCTTCAACCCGGTGCTGGCAGCCCAGTTGCGCCAGATGTGGGAAGGTGCCAACAACCGCTGGAACCAGTGGGTGCTGAACTTTGCGCGCGGCCAGCAGCTGGACCTGTTGAAGCAGCTGGGTTTCGAGGCCCCGACCTGGCAGGACCTGGCGATGGCTTTGATCCTGCTGCTGTGTGCCAGCGCACTGGGCGGCGCGGCCTGGGCCTTGTGGGACCGGCGCCGCCAGGACCCCTGGCAGCGCCTGCAGCAGCGCACGGCCGCCATGCTGCAGGCGCTGGGCGTACCGGTGCAACTGCACCATGCGCCGCGTAGCCGTGCGGCGCTGGTGCGCCAGCGCCTGGGACCCGCGGGGGAGGGCCTGGCCCGGCAGCTGGAGCTGCTGGACCTGCAGCGCTACGGCAGTCAAGGTGGCCGTTTTGTTCCCCGCGTCTGGTGGGCGGGTTTCAAGGCTGCCGCCCGTGCGCTGGTGCGCCCTGCCAGTGCCATCGGCTGAACACGTTGCCGACGAGTACGTCTTCTCGGCGGGGCCTTGCCGCCGTTGGCTGACAGCTGGACCCCAGAAGCAGTCGCTTCGCTACACTGCCAAGTCAACTTTGGCAGCATCCACCGTGTCAGCAGAAATATCTTTCGGTTTGGCCGGCCGTGTCGTCATCGTCACGGGCGCAGCACAAGGCATCGGTCAGGCCTGCTCGCGCCGCCTGGTACAGGACGGTGCAGCCGTGGCTCTGTGGGATGTTCTAGACGAGGCAGGGCACGCGCTGGCGCATGAGCTGAAGGCTGCGGGCGCCCGGGTGGTTTACTGCCACTGCAACGTGGCTCGGGCGGCCGACGTGCAGCAGGCCCTGACCGACACACAAGCTGCGCTGGGCACCGTGGATGGCCTGGTCAACAACGCCGGCATCTTCAAGGCCGCGAACTTTCTCGACATCACCGAAGCCGACTGGGACGCCGTGCTCGACGTCAACCTGAAGGGCAGCTTTCTGGTGGGCCAGGCAGTGGCGCGCGAGATGGTCAAGCATGGCGGCGGCGCCATCGTCAACATGAGCAGTGTCAACGGCACGTTGGCCATCCCTTCCATCGCCAGCTACAACGCCAGCAAGGGCGCCATCAACCAGCTCACCCGTGTGATGGCGCTGGCACTGGCCGACCACGGCGTGCGTGTGAACGCGGTGGCGCCCGGCACCATCGCCACCGAACTGGCCGCCGCCGCGGTGCTGACCAGCGAAGAAGCCAAGGCCCGCATCATGAGCCGCACGCCGCTGAAGCGGCTGGGCGAACCGCGCGAGATTGCCGACGTGGTGGCCTTCTTGCTGAGCAGCGCCGCCAGCTACATGACGGGCGAGATCGTCGTCGTGGACGGTGGGCGCATGGCTTTGAACTACACCGTACCGGTGTGACGGCACGCCGGTTGCGCCATCGGGGCTGCGGCCCGACGGCAGCAGACCGCAGGCGGTGGCCGTGAGCCTGGAAGCCTTTGCCGTGTCCACGGGCGTGGTGGCGCTGGGCGAGATGGGCGACAAGACGCAGTTGCTGTCGCTGCTGTTGGCCGCGCGCTACCGCCGGCCCTGGCCCATCATGACCGGCATCCTGGTGGCCACGCTGCTTAACCATGGCGCTGCCAGCGCGCTGGGCAACTGGCTCACGCACCAGGTAGACCCGACCTGGATGCGCTGGCTGCTGGGTGGCAGCTTCATCGCCGTGGCGGCCTGGATGCTGGTGCCTGACGAGGCCGTTGAGGTCGAAGGCCAGGGCACCGGCCGTTGGGGCCTGTTCGGTTTGACCGTGGTGGCCTTCTTCCTGGCCGAGATGGGCGACAAGACGCAGATCGCGACCATCATGCTGGCCGCGCGCTACAACCAGTGGTGGGTGGTCACGGCCGGCACCACGCTGGGCATGATGCTGGCCAACGTGCCGGCCGTGCTGCTGGGCGACAAGGTGGTGCAGTGGGTGCCCATCGTGTGGGTGCACCGGGTTGCCGCGCTGGTGTTTACCGCCATCGGCGTGGCGGTGCTGCTGGGTGCGGGGGGCTGATCAGCCGGCGGTCGAGGGTGCGGCGGGTGGCGCTGGCCTGCGCTCCCTGATCGGCAGGTGAACCAGCGCAGCGGCCAGCGCCAGCGCGATATCGGCCGCCCACATCCAGTCGTAGCTGCCCGTGGCCTCGAACACCTTGCCGCCCAGCCAGGCGCCCAGGAAACCACCCACCTGGTGCGAGACCATCACCAGCCCGAACAGCGTGGCCATGTGCGACGCGCCGAAAAAGCGCACCACCAGTCCGGCCGTGGGCGGCACCGTGGACAGGTAGGTCAGGCCCATCACCGCGGCAAAGGTCAGCACCACCGGCGTGGTCTTGGGCGAGAGCACGAACAACATCACCGCCAGCGCGCGCGCGGCGTAGATGGCGCTCAGCAGATGCTTCATCTGCAGCCGGCCACCGCGCCAGCCCATCAACAGACCGATGCCGACGCTGCCCACGATGTTGAACAACCCCAGCACGGCCAGCGACCACGCGCCGACGTTAGGCGGCAGCCCGCAGCTGGCCACCACACCCGGCAGGTGGGTGGCCAGAAAAGCGACGTGGAAGCCACAGACGAAGAAGCCGGCCGCCAACAGTGCGTAGCTGCGGTCGGCGGTGGCCTGCGCCACCGCCTGGCGCGTGGTCAGGCGGGGTGCGGCGGCGTGGCCCGGGCTGGCCAGCGCCGGTGTACCACGCAGCGCCCAGGCCGCCGGCAGTGCCAGCAGCACGATGAAGGCCAGCGATTGCACCGCCACCACCCAGCCCGCAGCGCTGGTAATGGCCTGCGCCAAGGGCGCGAAGATGAACTGCCCGAACGACCCACCCGCGTTCACCACGCCGGTGGCCATGCCCCGCCTGGCAGGCGCCACCAGCCTGGTGGTGGCTGCCATCAGCACCGAAGGGCCTGCCATGCCGGCGCCGCCGGCCGCCAGCACGCCGACGGCGAGGATCAGCCCCGCGGTGCTGCGCATCTGGGGTATCAGCCAGGTGCCCAGCGCCACCAGCGCGATGCCCAGCACCAGCACGCGACCGGGTCCCCAGCGGTCGGCCACGATGCCGGCCAGTGGCTGGGTCAGCCCCCAGGCCAGCTGGCCGCAGGCGAAGGCCAGGCTCACGCTGGCCAGACCCAGGCCGGTGCTGGTGTTCAGATTGCCCAGAAACAGACCCATCGACTGCCGCACGCCCATCGTCAGCGCAAAGATGCCGGCCGCCGCCACCAGCACCAGCAACAAGGGGCGCAGCGGTGCCGGGGCGGGTTGGGGGTTGTTCATGAAGTCTTCCCGATGCGTGACAGGTCGGCGATGCAGCCGTCCAACAGATCGTGCAGCGCGGCCACGCGCTCTGCTCCCAGCTCTAGGTTAAGCGCCAGCTGGGCACTTTTCCAGGCCTTCTGCGCCTGCTCGCGCAGGGCCCTGCCGGCGGCCGTGGCTTGCACCAGGCGGCTGCGTGCGTCGTCGCCCGTGCTCAGCTGCAGCAGGCCGCGTGCGGCCAGTGGCTGCAGGTTGCGCGTGGTGGTGGATGCGTCCAGCTGCAGCGCCGCGGCGAGATCGGTGCAGCGCACCGGGCCCAGTTTTACGACGAAGGACAATAGCGAATACTGGGTCTTGAGCAAGCCCGCGGGCGCCAGATACGCCTCGTAATGCCTGGCCACCAACCGGCTGGCCTGCTTGAGCTTGAGATTGGTGCAGCCCTGCGGCGTGGCGGACTTGAATGCGGCCTTCATGGCGAGCAGTGTCCCGTGTTATGGTTGTATATGCAAGCAAATAAGGAAGGTCGTCCGATGAGCGAGACTTTGCAGGCTTGGCTGGCGCAGGAAGCAGCGTTGCGCGAGCGCTGGGCGAAAGTCGCAGGGACGGGAGTGCTCGACGCCGCCGCCATGGCCGGTCTTACCGGATTGCAGCAGTTGCAGGCGATGCTGCGCGGTGAAATGCCCTTTGCCACCATCGGCCGAACGTTGGACTTCCTGCCGGTGGAAGTGGATGAAGGGATCGCCGTCTTCCAGGGTGCGCCAGGGCCCGGCCACCTGAACCCGATGGGCGGCGTGCATGGTGGCTGGTATGCCACGCTGCTGGACTCTGCCCTGGGCTGCAGCGTGCACACCTGCATGCCGGCGGGCAAGGGCTACACCACGCTCGAGCTGAAGGTGAACCTGGTGCGCGCGCTGACGCCCCAGGTGCAGCGGGTGCGCGCCATCGGCCGCGTCATCCACGTGGGTGGGCAGACGGCCACTGCCGAGGCCCGGCTGGAAGGCCCGGACGGCAAGCTCTACGCCCACGGCAGCACCACCTGCCTGGTTTTCGACGCCAAACCCCCACGTTGAGACACAGCATCCAAGGCTGCAACAATCGCGATCATGAAATACCTGCACACCATGGTCCGCGTGACCGACATCGAAGCCTCGCTGCGTTTCTACCGCGATGCACTCGGCCTGGAAATGCTGTCACGCAAGGACAACGAAGGGGGCCGCTTCACGCTGGTGTTTCTGGCCGCGCCGGGCGACCGCGCGGCGCAGGTGGAACTCACCTACAACTGGCCGGCGCCAGACGGCGCCGCCGAGGTGTACACCGGTGGCCGCAATTTTGGCCACCTGGCCTATGCGGTGCCCGACATCTACGCCACCTGTGCACGGCTGCAGCAGCACGGCGCAACCATCCTGCGCCCGCCACGTGATGGCCGCATGGCCTTCGTTCGTTCACCCGACCAGATTTCGATCGAACTGCTGCAGGAAGGGCCGGCGCTGGCGCCGGCCGAGCCCTGGGCGTCGATGCCCAACACGGGCAGATGGTAAGGGGCCGGTGTGAATACCTGACATCGATAATAGACGTCAGACATGTACCTTCCAAGGCACTTCGAACAGCCCGACCCTGCCGCGCTTGAAAGACTGATGCGCGAGCACCCGCTGGCGACCTTGGTCAGCAGCGGGCCGGACGGCCTCACGGCCGACCACATTCCGCTGGAGTACGACGCCGCTTCGTGCACGCTGCGCGGTCATGTGGCGCGTGCCAACCCCGTGTGGAAAGTCGCGGGCGGGCAGACGGTGCTGGCGGTTTTTCAGGGGCCGCAGGCGTACGTCACGCCCAACTGGTACCCCGCCAAGGCGAGCACGCACAAAGTGGTGCCGACCTGGAACTATGCCGTGGTGCATGCGCATGGCTCGTTGACCGTGACTGAAGACGCGCCGTGGCTGCATGCGCTGGTGACCCGCCTGACACAGCATCACGAGAGCACGCAGCCCAGGCCCTGGGCCGTCAGCGACGCGCCCGAAGACTACGTGCAGCAGATGCTGCGCGCCATCGTGGGCATCGAAGTCCCGGTGCAGCGGCTGGTGGGCAAATACAAGCTGCACCAGAACCACCCGGCGGACAACCATGCCGGCGTGGTGCAGGGCCTGCAAGGCGGCAATGCCGCCGCGCAGGCGGTTGCTGCATTGATGGGGCGACGCTGACCCGGCGCATGGGCTGCGGCAAGCCGCACGGACCGGCTTTCGCGCCACGCACGAATCGCCTGTGCCCGAATCCGGCCTGTGCAATACAGACATGTCCGAGGAGCTGAGCACCACGCAGCGCGTAATATGGTGCCCGGAAAAGCGCAGGAGACCGGGTGACGATCTGGCATCGCAAGTTCACGAGCGATATCGACAGCCGCCTCACCGCGCCTGCACTGCGGGCTCTCTTTGCCGCCTGGGAGCAGGCAGGCGACCCGTCTTCAGGGCCTGAAAAACCCCCGTTGTCGGGCTTCATGCCCGAGGACTGGCCCGCGCTGAAGCACAACCTGATGTTGTTGCAGTCGGTGGCGGGTGACTATGTGTACCGCCACTACGGCGGCGCGATCGCGCGCACCGCAGGTTTCGACATGGTGGGGCGCCGTGTCAGCGACTTCGGTGGCGAACTGGCCCAGTACTTCATGGGCTGCTACCGCGACACCGATGCCTCGGGAAAGCCCCTTTACGCGGTGCACTACAGCGACCGCACGCCCACGGTGTTTTCGTGGGAGCGGCTGGTACTGCCGCTGCGCGACGACCAAGGCTGTACCTGGCTGCTGGTGCACAACGTGCCGCTGGAGGACCGCCACACCTTGTTGGAGAGAGTGCTCAACGCCAGCTCCGATGCGGTGCTGGCGCTGCGAGCGCAGCGTGCCGAAGACGGGCAGCAGAGCGGCTGGTCGGTGGTGACGATCAACGACAGGTTCGTGCAGCTCGTGGGCAAGGCGGTGCCCAACCCGCTGGGCCGCCGGGTCAGCGAAGCGCTGCTGCGCTGGGTCGATCTGGGCCTTGAGCGTCAATGCCAAACGGTGTTGGCGCGTGGCGAGCGCGTCAGCTTCGACACCATCATCCAGGTGCGTGGCGAGCCCCATGAATACGCGGGTGAAGCGGTGCCGCTGGACGACGGCTGCGTGTTGCGACTGTCCGACGTGACCGAAGCCCGCCGCCATCAACGGGCGCTGGCGCAGCGCGAGTCCGAGTTGCGCCTGGCCAACGAACGCCTGCTGGAAGCCAACGCGCTGGCCGAATCTGCCGACCGCGCCAAGAGCGCCTTTCTGGCCGCCATGAGCCACGAGATGCGCACGCCCATGAACGGTGTCGTCGGCATGGCACAGTTGCTCGCGCTGGGCGACTTGAAGCCGCAGGAGGCTGAAAAGGTGCAGATCCTGCAGCGCTCGGCACAGTCGCTGCTGGCGGTGATCGACGACGTGTTGGACTTCTCGAAGATCGAAGCCGGGCACGTCGTGCTGCAGGATCAGGTGGTGGCCGTGGCTGAACTGGCCGCAGAAGTCCACGACGCCTTGTTGCCCATCGCCCAGGCCAGGGACGTTCAGCTTCGTGTGCAGGCTGCGCAGGGCGACGCCGCCGTGTGGGGCGATGCCGGCCGCGTGCGCCAGGTGTTGATGAACCTGGTGACCAATGCCATCAAGTTCAGTGCCGGCCGGCCGCTGCAGCCGGGCCGTGTGGACGTGGTCTTGCAGGCGGATGCTGATGGCTTGCATCTGAAGGTCGTCGACAACGGCATCGGCATGGACAGCGCGGTGCAGGCTCACCTTTTTCAGGCCTTCATGCAAGGCGAAGCGCAGAGCACGCGCCGCTACGGTGGCGCGGGCCTGGGACTGGCCATCTGCCAGCGGCTGGTGACGCTGATGCGCGGGCGTATCAGCGTCGACAGCACCGCGGGACAAGGCAGCACCTTCAGGGTTCACCTGCCGCTGCGCTCCGTCAACGAACCTTCACTGCCAGACGCCGGCTTGCCAGCTGAAGCGCCGCCGCTGCCCGCAGCCCCCGCCGCGCTGGCCTTTCCAACGGGCGATGCCTTTGTGCTGGTGGCCGAGGACGACCCCGTGAACCAGCTGCTGGTGGGCGAGCAACTGCGCATGATGGGCTATCGCTTCGAAGTGACGAGCAACGGCCGCGAGGCGCTGGACCGTTGGCGCCAACAGAAGCACGACCTGCTGCTGACCGACCTGCACATGCCCGAACTGGATGGCTACGGCCTGGTATCGGCACTGCGTGCTGAGGCCGCAGAGCGCCGACGCCTGCCGCCACCCATCGTGATGCTCACCGCCAATGCCGTGCATGGCGAGGCTGATCGCGCCCACGCGCTGGGCGTCGACCGTTTCCTGGTCAAGCCGGTGAAGATCGAGGTGCTGGGCGAGACGTTGGCGGAGTGCCTCAGATTGCACCGCAAGGTTCGCGACGGTGTCGCCTGATGCGTTGGCAGGGCCGGGCACGGCTGCTCGACCTTTGCCGCTGCCAACCACCGGCGAGACCTAGACTTCCTTGGCCAGCAGGCCCTGTCGAATTCGTTGTGAGGTGCGCAGCGCCAATGCATAGACCGTCAACGACGGTGACTCGCCGCCGCCCGAACTGGGGAACACGCTGGCGTCGGCGACGAACAGGTTCTTCCACGCATGAGCGCGGCCGTGCGCGTCCACGACCGATTGCTTCGGGTCGTGCCCCATGCGGCAGGTGCCAAAGACGTGCGTGGCGCTGAAGGTGTCGTAGCTGCCGTATTCCTCGGCCATCTCGCCGACCCCGGTGGCGGCCAGCATGGAGCGGCACTGCTGCGCGGCAAATTGCAGCCGCTGCAGTTCCATGTCGGGCAGGTGGGCATGGATGCGTGCCACGGCATTGCCAAACTCGTCGCGCTGCGTGGGGTCGAGATTGACGTAGGTTTGCGCATTGGGCAGCGATTCTCCGATCATGCCAATGGCCAGCATGTGGCCAAACGATGCGCGCAAACTCTGCTTCAAGCTGCTGCCCCAGCCGGGCAGGGCACGTTGCACGTAACTGGCGGGCGAAGTGAACCCCGCCTCTCCGGTGCGCGCCGAGAGGCGAAAGCCTCCAGGCACGCCAGGAATCGAATCAGGTGCGTTGAAGGCCCAGCAGACCAGTTCCGAGGGCAGACCGCGGTGGCTGCCCAAGGCCTGCGGATGCAGCCCTGCCGATGACCACGACAGCGTCTCCATGAAGTGACGTCCGACCTGACCGTTTTCGTTGGCCAGACCATCCGGCGCTGCCGGGCCGCGCGCCAGCAGCAGCATGCGCGGCGTCTCCACCGCACCACAGGCCAGCACCAGCACACGCGTGGCCACGCGCTGGCGCTGGCCCTCGTGCTGCACCAGCACCGCTTGCACACGGCCGCCTTGGCCCGGCTCGATCTGCAGCACCGGCGACTCGGTCCACAGCGTGCAGCGACCGGTGGCCATGGCCTTGCGCATGAAGGTGATGTCCGCCGAGCCCTTGTCCAGCCGCGGGCAGCCGCGGCTGCAGTTGTTGCAGTAGTTGCAGCCCGGGCGGCCGTCGTAAGGCTGCGACAGCACAGCCAGGGAATTGGCCTCCCAGTGCAGCCCCAGCTGCCGGGCTGCCGCCAGCACCCGCTGCCCGGCGTAGCTGGTGGGGTGGGCGGGCAAAGGATAGGGCGTGCGGCGTCCGCGCGGCCAGCCGTTTTCAGGCCCTGCCACACCCACCAGCGCCTCTGCCTGGGCGTAATGCGGTTCCAGATCTTCGTAGGCCAGCGGCCAGTCTGCCGCGACGCCGAAGCGTGAGTGCATGCGCAGCGCCTGTGAATGCATCCGGTGGGCTTCGCCAGTGAAGTGCAGCGTTGAACCACCGACGCCGCGCACATGGTGATACGCGTAAGCCATGCGCCGTGACCCTGGATTCAGACGGCCGGCGACACGGTTCCACGAGCGCAGACCGTCCCACGCGGGCTGCAATTCCTGCATCGGTGCAAAGCTGTTGCGGGCCTGGTGGCGCCCCTTGTGGAGCGGAAAATCATGCAAGGCCCAATCGGGCTGATGCAGTTGGTAGTCGCTGGCCGGGTCGAACTGTGGGCCCGCTTCAAGCACCAACACCGAGACCCCTTGCGACGCCAGTGCCCAGGCCGCTGCTGCGCCACCGGCACCGGCGCCGACGATGACCACGTCAAAGGGTCCCGCTTGCTGCATCAGGCGCGCGGCTTGGGTGCTTCGGTGTAGTCCATGAAGCCGATGGGCTGCGGCGCGCCGGCCAGGCCCAGTGCGGGCCATGACTTTGGCTGCGCGTAGTAAAGCGCCAGTGTCCTCTCACGCAACTGCATCAGCGCCGGCCAGCCCGCGCTGCCGTGCCCGGCTTGTGCCACCGCCTGCAGCAGTGCATCCTGCTGGGGCAGGGGGAGGTCCAGAAAGGCCTTGCGATGGCGTGTTCTGGCGTTGCGGTCAAGTGTCTGGAAGAGCTCGCTGCAGGCCAGCGACAGCGGCGTATGGACCTGCAAGGCCTGCTGCACTGCGTGGTGCACGCCCAGGTCCAGCGCGCCCGGTGTCTCGTCCCGCGGCACCAGGATGTCGACGATGCGCTCCAGCATCGCCGCTTCGAGTGCGGCCACGGACTCCGGCTGGTGGTGGGCGAGCCAGCCCCACCAGGCGACACCCAGCGCCGAGAGACCCGCAGCCGTGGCAGCCAGTTTCAGCCAGCTGCGGCGCGCCAGTTGCAACGTCAGGGACCAGGGGTTCGGCGGCGGGATGCTCATGGTGGTGGGTGCTGCGCCGATGCCGGCACGGGCTTGGAGCCAGGGTTCGAGGAGCTCATCGTCGACAGCCACTGAGCCAGTGGCCTGACGCAGGGCACGGCGCCCATTGTTGCCCTGGGCCGACCTGGACCCCGTCAACGCTGTGTTGCCCTTCAGTCGCGGGCTGCCGGCGCGCACGGGCAACTGGCGCAACAACGACAAACCCCGCCGCAGCGGGGTTTGCATCGCACCCGCTTGGGGTTTTCAGTCGCGGGCCAGGCTGCGCTGGCGACGGCGGGCCACGGCGCCCATCAAGCCCAGGCCAGCCATCAGCAGCACCAGGCTTTGCGGCTCTGGAACTGGCGGGCGGACGAAGGCCATGTTGGTGCCCGTAGCCATGGTGAACAGCTGGTCGGGGCTGTTGCTCTGGCTGAAGGACAGGGCCGCCAACGGTGAGTCTGGAGCGAGGGACAGCGGAGGGGTGGTACCGCGCAACGTCCACAGCCCCGCGTTGTTGCTCGAAAACTCGTAATTCGCGGACGTCGCATATGACGTCTTGAGATCTTCAGAGAGTACATATGACGTCAGCGGTCCGAAATCGATGAAGCTGACAGGAACGATCACGACCGACGAGAGCGACGTGTAGCCATTTGAACTGATCGCGAAGTTCGCGGTGATCAACCCGATCTCCAGTGACATCGACGCCGCACCAGAGGTGGTGTTCAGCGTCCCTGTGACGCCGCCGATGCAGCCTGTAGAGCACTGGCCGCTGAGCTTGTAGATGCCGGTGGGGGCGGCGGGCGCGCCAGCCCAAGCCGCGCCGGGAACGGCCAGAGCCGCGCACAGGCCTGCGGCAACCGCTGTGATGTAACTGCTGAAGGTTTTTTTCACCGTGAATCCACTTTCGATTTGCTGAGGGGTGCGATTCGCAGAACGAATCAGGAGCTTCGGTGCCTTTGGGCAACGGTGACAGTGAGTTTCCTTCCACCCGCGGCTGAACGCATCCCTCACGTAAGGGGTGCTGCACAAACGGGCAGCAGGCGCGCTGGCCGGCAAAGGCGGAACCGCGGCTGGTCGCCTGGCGATCCGCCGCCGGATCACACGCCTTGCATGGCCGCGCGCGTTGGGGTCGCTCAGCGCAACGCCTGCGCCTGTCGCGCCAGCTGCGTGATGCGGCCCCAATCGCCTTCGGCCACCACGTCGCCCGGTGTCAGCCACGAGCCGCCGCACACCTTCACGTTGGCCAGTGACAGAAACTGCGGCGCGGTCTCTACCGTGATGCCACCGGTGGGGCAGAAAACGACATCGGGGAAGGGCCCGGCCAGCGCCTTCAGCATCGGTATGCCACCGGCCGCGGTGGCGGGAAAGAACTTCAGGAACGACAGGCCGTCGGCCTGTGCCGCCATCACTTCGCCGGCCGTGGCCACGCCGGGCAGCAGCGGCAGGCCGAGCTCGCGGCAGGCCGCGCCCACGGCAGCGGTGTAGCCCGGGCTGACGCCGAAAGCGCTGCCGGCATTTTTGGCCGCGCGCGCATCCGCAGCGCTGCGGATAGTGCCGGCGCCGACGATGGCATCGGGCACCGCGCGGGCGATGGTTTCGATGGCTTGCAGCGCCACGGCGGTGCGCATCGTCACCTCCAGCACCCTCACGCCGCCGGCCACCAGCGCCTGCGCCATCGGCACCGCGTCTTGCAGGCGCTGGATGACGATGACGGGAATCACGGGGCCATGGCTGGCCAGTTCCAAGGTGTTTTTCATGGGGTGCAGATGCCAGGGGTTGGTGGGGATGGGTTCCGGGACGCGGTGCTGGCGGTCTTCACAGCCACGATACCGCGCCTTCCTCGGCGCTCAGGACGTTGCGGCGCATGCCGGCGAACAGCTCGCGGCCCAGGTCGTGGCCGTTGATGTCGGCCTGCAGCGGGTCCAGCGTCGCCGCTGGGCGCGCGGCCCATTCATCGGCCGGCACCAGCGCGTTCAACGTGCCGGCCACGGCGTCGAGCCTGATGGTGTCGCCGTCGCGCACACGGGCCAGCGCGCCGCCGGCCAGCGCCTCGGGGCTGCAGTGGATGGCAGCGGGCACCTTGCCGCTGGCGCCGCTCATGCGGCCGTCGGTGACCAGCGCCACGCGGTACCCCTGGCCCTGCAACACCGCCAGCGGTGGTGTCAGCTTGTGCAGCTCGGGCATGCCGTTGGCGTGCGGGCCCTGGAAGCGCACCACCACCACCACGTCGCGGTTCAATTCGCCGGCCTTGAAGGCCGCGTGCAGGCCTTCCTGGGTGCTGAAGACGCGGGCCTGGGCTTCGATGATGTGGCGGTCTTCGGGCACGGCCGAGGTCTTGATGACGGCGCGGCCCAGGTTGCCTTGCAGCAGCTTCAGTCCGCCGCTGGGTGAGAACGGTGCTGAGGCCGGACGCAGGATGCTGTCGTCGCCGCTGTGCAGCGCGGGTTGCCAGCGCAACGTGTCGCCTTCCAGCACCGGGTTGGCGCCATGGCTGCGCAGGCCGCCGGCGCTGACGGTGGCGACGTCGGCATGCAGGCCACCACTGTCCAGCAGTTCGCGCAGCACATAGGCCGGGCCACCGGCGGCCTGGAACTGGTTCACGTCGGCACTGCCGTTGGGGTAGACGCGGGCCAGCAGCGGTGTGGCGGCCGACAGGTCGGCGAAGTCGGTCCAGTCGATCAGGATGCCGGCGGCGCGCGCCACCGCCACCCAGTGAATCAAATGGTTGGTGCTGCCGCCCGTGGCCAGCAGCGCCACCATGGCGTTGACGATGACCTTTTCGTCCACCAGGCGCCCGATGGGCATGAAGCGTGACCCCTGGTGCGTGATGGCCAGCGCAGCGCGCACGGCTTCGCGCGTCAGCGCTTCGCGCAAGCCCGCATGCGGGTGCACGAAGGCCGCACCGGGCACGTGCAGGCCCATCGCCTCCAGCAGCATCTGGTTGCTGTTGGCCGTGCCGTAGAAGGTGCAGGTGCCGGGGCCGTGGTACGCCGCGCTTTCCGCCTGCAGCAACTCGGCCCGGCCCACCTGGCCTTGTGCCGCTTGTTCACGCACCTTGGACTTGGCGTTGTTCGACAGGCCGGTGCTCATCGGCCCCGCGGGTACGAACACGCAGGGCAGATGACCGAAGTGCAGTGCGCCGATCAACAACCCCGGCACGATCTTGTCGCACACGCCGAGCATCAGCACGGTGTCGAACACGTCGTGCGTCAAACCGATGGCAGTGGCCATCGCGATGGTGTCGCGCGAGAACAGGCTGAGCTCCATGCCCGGCAGGCCCTGCGTGACGCCGTCGCACATCGCCGGCACGCCACCGGCCACCTGCACCGTGGCGCCGTGGCGCTGTGCTTCGTCGCGAATGATCGCTGGGTAGCTCTCGTAGGGCTGGTGTGCCGACAGCATGTCGTTGAAGGCGGTGATGACGCCGATGTGCGGTCCCTTGTGGGCCACCACGCGCAGCTTGTCGTTGGTCGGCAGCGCCGCGAAGGCGTGCGCCACATTGGCGCAGCCCATGCGCTCGGGGCCCGGCGGGCGCCCCACCAGCCGCTCGATGCGTTGCAGGTAGGCGCTGCGCGTGTTGCGGCTGCGCTCGGTGATGCGTTGCGTGACTGCAATGAGTGCGCTGTTCATGCCATGCCGGGGTTGTAACCAGGAATTTGATTATTTAGTAACCGAGTTACAGCGTCAAATCAAGCGCTCGGGCTGGTGGCTTTCAATCGGCCCGACACAGCACCTGCCCGGCCAGGAACGTCTGACGCAACCGGCAGGTCTTCAGTGCGGCCAGCGTGACCTGCGCGCAGCGGACTTGGCTGCTGCAGGTTCTGCCGGTGAACGCTTCAGTGTCTGCCTCAGCCCTTCAATCGACTGCAGTGCCCGAGCCTCTGGGGGGCGGCAGCGCCCGCAGGTCGGCTGCCGACAGCGGCTTGGCCAACAGCCCGTTCATGCCCGCGGCGCGGCAGCGCTCGGAGTCTTCGGCCCAGGTGCTGGCTGTCAGTGCCACGATGGCGACCTGAGCGGCGGGCCCCTGTGAGCTTCTGATTTGCCGCGCGGCTTGCAGCCCGTCCATGCCGGGCAGCTGCAGGTCCATCAGTACCAGGTCGTAGGTCGTCTGGCTGGCCAGCGCGCAGGCCTCTTCGCCATCGCAGGCGATATCGGGTTCCAGCCCGGTGACGCTGGCCACCACCAGGCTGGCCAGGATGCGATTCACGGCGTCGTCATCTACCAGCAGCACGCGCAGGCCAACCCAGGGGTCGGTGCAGTCTGTGGCGGGCTTCACGAACAAAAGTATCGCCCACGCGGTTGGCGATGGTGGTGTGCATGTGCAACTGCGTCACGGCGCCGGGCTTGTGCTGGCCCGGCGCTGCGGGCATGCTTGCTGCCGTGCAACATCAGAACTCTCCCCCGCAGACCGAGCCGATACCCGCCGCCTTGATGGTGCGCAACCCCGAGGCGGCCTACGCGCAGTTGCGCTCGCGCTGGCCCCAAGAGCAGGACTGCTGGGTCTTTGGCTACGCGTCGCTGATCTGGCGGCCCGAATTCCAGGCCGCCGAGCGGCGCGGTGCGCTGCTGCATGGGTGGCACCGCGCGTTCCGCATGCGTTCACGCGTCAATCGCGGCTCGCCGCAGGCGCCGGGCTTGGTGTTCGCATTGCTCAGCGGGGGTGCCTGCCGAGGCTTTGTCTATCGGCTGCGCGCCGACACCATCGAGCACGACCTGCGGCAGTTGTGGGCGCGCGAAATGCCCACCGGCGTCTACGATGCCCGCGTGCTGCCTTGCCGCACCGTCGCGGGCACGGTGCCGGCGCTGGCATTCACGCTGCCACGCAGCAGCCCGGCCTGCCTGCACCGCTTGTCCGACGACGAACTGCTGCACACGCTGCGCCACGCCCAGGGGCGCTATGGCAGCACGCTCGAGTACCTGGTGCAAACGGCGCAGGCGCTGCACCACGAAGGCGTGCGCGACCGTGAGATCGAGCGTCAGGTGGCGCTGGCAAGGCGGCATGGCCTGCTGCACCGGTGAACGGCCGCGGGACAGGCGCGGCATGCACCTGCGCCGCGCGGGCCGGCCGCTGCGGGCGATAGAAAAGGCCCTCGGGCCGCTGCAGGCAGCCTGAGGGCCGGTGCGTATCGCAGACCCGCGCGGCCGCGCGGGCGCGGCATCGGCTCAGGGTGTGCCGACGGCCGCCCAGGTGCGTGCAATCTCGGCCACACCGTCGGTGCCCTTGATGCTGCGCAGCGTCTGCATACCGGCGGCCTTGTCCTTCGCGGACTTCAGCTGCGCCAGACCCAGCCGAAGCTTGGCGTCTTCGGGACGTTTCAGGTTGCCTTTGGCAATGCCCTTCTTGATGAGATCGATGCCTTTGTCGACTTCGCCCATCGACGCATAGGCCACGCCCACCTTGACCAGACCGTCGCCTTCCTTGAAGCCCTCGGCTTCGGTGGTCTGGTTGGCCAGCGCGGCCTTGGATTCGCCCTCTTGCTTGACGGCCAGCTCGCGCAGCCGCTGGTGGCGCCCGGCTTCAGGGCCGGTGCCCATGACCCCAGCCTTGATGCCCTGGTCGACGATGCCGCGCGCCTCGGCCGGCAGACCGGCCTGCAGCGACAACTGCGCCAGTTCCATGTAATCCTCGGTGCGTGTCAGCGTGCCCGTGGCCAGGCGCAAGCGCAGCACGTCCAGTGCAAAGCGGTCGGCAAAACCCGGCTTGCGTGGCAGGCGGCCCAGGTAGGCGTTCCAGTAATCCTTCTTGGGGTAGAAAAGCGCCAGCTTTTCCAGCGTCGAGACCTGGCCGTTGCTGTTGTTGGTGCGCGCCTGCGCGTCGGCCAGCCGCAGCAGGTCGTCTTCGCCGGGGCGGCGGCCGGCCTGTTCGGCTGCGGCCACGGCGGCGCCGGCTTCGCGCGCGATGGCGTTGTAGTCGCCGCTGCTGGACTGCAGATAGGACTGCAACTGCTTCACGCTGGCGCCGTTGTTGCCCGCTGCCACGGCCTTGGCCAGCCATTCGCTGGCCTTGCCGTTGTTGCGCATCTGCGCATAGGCCGAAGCCAGTTGCTCGGCAATCTGGCCCTGTTCGCCACCGCCCACGCGGCCGTAGATCGATTCCAAGGCTTGCACCGCTGTGGCGGCTTCGCCGGCACGCTGTGCCGCAGCGGCTTTCATGCGGTCGATGGTGAGCTGTTCGGCGCCGGTCTTGCCAGCCGCACCGTCGGCTTCGCGCGCCTTCGCCAAGGCCTCCTTGGCCTTGCCGGCGCGCAGCAGTTCACTGGCCTGCTGCAGCGGCTTGCCCACTTCCGGGCGCATGCCTTGAGCGAAAGCGGTGCCGACGATTCCGGCCGCCAGGAAGGCCAGCAGGGTGGCACGGCCGGCGTGGGCCAGGGTGGGTGAGCGCAAGGTCTTCATGGGCGGGCTTTGATGCTGCAGATGCTGGGGCGTTAAACGAAGACGGCGCACTGGGCGCCGCCGGCCTGTGGGTACAACGCACCGGCGGCCGCCGCGGTGCACCCCGATGAACAGGGGAGCGTCGTCAGAGGAACTGTTCGTTGCCGACGATGCCGATCTTCGTCACGCCCAGCCGCTGGGCGGTGGCCATGATCATGGCCACGTGTTTGTACGTGACGAGCTTGTTGGGGCGCAGGTGCACCTCGGGCTGGTCGGGCATGGCTGCCAGCGCTGCCAGACGCGTTTCGATGGCACCCCGGTCGCCGGCCGGAATGATCTCGCCATTCCAGCCGATGGTGCCGTCGAAGTCGACGTCGATGCGTACCACTTCGGGCGGCTTGGGCGGCGGCGCGGTCTTGCTCGGCACCGGCATGTTCATCTTGACGGCGTGCGTCTGGATGGGAATGGTGATGATGAACATGATCAACAGCACCAGCATCACGTCGATCAACGGCGTGGTGTTGATGTCCACCATCACTTCGCCGCTTTCGTCGTCGCTCGAATTTCCTACGTTCATTCCCATGGGAACTGTCCTGCTCTCTGGTTCAGTGGCTGCACGTCTGGGCAGCCGAAGCGGAATCGTTTACTGGCGCACGCCGCCGCCTGCGGGCGGCTCGGTGATGAAGCCCACCTTGAAGATGCCGGCGCGCTGGCAGGCCACGACGACACGGCCTACCGATTCGTAGCGCACTTCCGAGTCACCGCGGATGTGCACCTCGGGCTGCGGCTCTTTCACGGCCTGCAGCTTCAGGCGCGTCACAAGGGCCTCGGTGTCGGGCAGCCTTTCGGTGCCCCAATAGACCTCGCCATCGCGGTTGACCGCAATCACGATGTTCTCGGGCTTGGTCTGCAGCGGGATGTTGCGCTCTTTCGGCAGCTCGAGCTTGATGGACTGGGTGACCACCGGAATCGTGATCAGGAAGATGATCAGCAACACCAGCATCACGTCCACCAAGGGGGTGGTGTTGATGCTGTTGTTCAGCTGCTCTTCCTGGTCGCCGTCAGGGGCCCCGACTTGCATCGCCATGGCGATTTCTCCTAGGGTGCCAGGGGGTCAGCGCTTGCCGGCCAGCAGCACGTTCAGCAGGTCGCCAGAGAAGGCCCGGGTCTGGTCCATGATGGCCTTGTTGCGGCGGATCAGCCAGTTGTAGCCCATCACGGCAGGCACGGCCACGGCCAGGCCGATGGCGGTCATGATCAGCGATTCACCCACCGGGCCGGCGACCTTGTCGATCGAAGCCTGGCCGCTGATGCCGATCTTGACCAGGGCGTTGTAGATGCCCCAGACGGTGCCAAACAGGCCCACGAACGGTGCCGTCGAACCCACGGTGGCCAGGAAGGCCATGCCGTCGCTCAGCCGGTTCTGGATGCTGCCCACGGCGCGGTCCATCGACATGCCGATCCAGGTGTGCTTGTCGATGGCCTCGACCATCGTGCCTTCGTGGTGCTCGCTGGACTTGATGCCCTGCTCGGCGATGAAGCGGAAGGCCGAGCCTTCTTCCAGCGCACCGGCGCCGGCCTTGATCGACGAAGCCTTCCAGAAGGCTTCAGCCGACTCCTTGGCGCTCTTCATCATCGAACGCTGTTCAAACAGCTTGGTGAAGATGATGTACCAACTGCCCATCGACATGATGACCATGATGATCAGCGTTCCCTTGGCGACGAAGTCACCCTGGCCCCACAAGGCGGCCAGGCCGTAGGGGTTATCAACGGCTTCTTGCGAGACCGCGTTGGTCACGGCAGGGGCCGCTGCCGGTGCCGGTGCCGGGGCAGCGGCCGGAGCCGGTGCAGCGGGAGCGGGTGCTGAGGCTGCGCCGGAAGCGGCTTGGGCCAGCGCACCGGTGGGCATGCTGAGCGCAAGCACGAAGCCGGCAAGCAGGCTGGCCACCGACTTGGTAGCCCAGGAACGGTTGGTTGTTGAAGTGGTGAAGGACATGATGACTCCAAGGGGTCGGAAAGGCCCGCCAGCGGGCTGAAAAATTCGAAGGGAAGGGGAGGGTTCTGAAAACGTGCAGACCGTGGGCGACTCAGTCCAGCTTCCAGACATATTCAACGTCGAACGACCCGCCTGTCGGCTTGCCGTTTTCGTCCGTGCCGGGCTTGAACTTGCATTCGCTCAGCTTGGTTTGGGCGACGCGGTCGAGCAGCCGGTGCTCGCGCGTCGGTCCGGCCGACTTGACCACCTCGCTGCCGGTGACCCGGCCGTCGGGGCCGACAGTGAAGCGCACCCGGGTGGTGCCGGTGGCTTCGGCGCGCTGCGCGGCGGGTGGGTAGTCCTCGCCCGTGGGTGCACATTCCTTCGCATTGGCGATGGCGGGCTTGGCCACGGCCTTGGGTGGTGCGGGTGGTGCCGGCGCCGCGGCTATCGGCGCAGGCGGTGCAGCGGGAGCCGGCGGTGGCGAAATGAACACCGGCGCAGGGGGCGGCGCTACGGTGGTGGTGGTGATCGTCGGCTGCGGCGTGGGCGGCGGGTTGACGTTGACTTCGGGCGGCGGCACGAAGGACGGCGGCGGCGGCGCGAACTTCGGTGGCGGCGGCAGGTTTTCCGGCGGCGGCGGTGGTGGCGGCTTGGTTTCTTCGATGATCTTGGTTTCGATCGGCGCCTTGATCACCTCGACCATGCGCTGGGCAAGGCCGCTGACCAGCGCCCAGCCCAGCAGCAGGTGCAAACCCAGCACCACGCCAAAACCGACTGCGTGTTTGCCTGGGTTGCGTTGTTGTTCTGCAAAATCCACTCGTTCCTCCAGCTGACCCTGCAGATTGCGCTGCAAAACCGTGCGTCCTTGCCCGCCCTGATTTATGGGCTGTCCTGATGCTTGCACACCCAAGGCGGCGGACTATATCGTGTTACCCAGGGGTCACTTACCGGGCAACACCCTAGCTGCTTCCCCTGCTTCGGAGGGTGGCGAGATGTACCCCAAACGTAATCAGCCCGTCGGTATGCAAGGATCAGGCCCGATCGTTGTGATGGCCCGCGCAACGGTTGCACGCACGGTACGGGTGCGCGCTGTCACCCGGGTGAAGCAAGCTGGTTTTCAAGCCATGCGCTGGCCTGTTGCAACTGGTCGGGGGCTTCGCAGGCGATCACGGTGCGGGATGGAACCGAACGTAACCAGGTGAGCTGGCGCTTGGCCAGTTGTCGGGTGGCGGCCACGGCTTCGGCCAGCCAGGCGGGGTCGGCTGACGGCTCCTGGCGTGACACCGCGCCATCACAGGGGGCTTCGGTCGTCTGCTCGATGGCCTGCCACGCCTGGCGGTAGCCGACGCAGCGCATCGACGGCAGAGCGGCATGCAGATTGCCGCGCCGGTGCAGCGCCTGCACCTCGGCCAGGAAGCCCGCCGCCACCATGTCGTGCAGGCGCTGTTCGATGCGCGCGTGCAGCCACGCTCGCGACAGCGGTTCCAGCGACAGCATGGGCCATTGGCGGTCGGCTTGGGTGGCGCGCTCGCTGCGCACGTGGTCGTCGGCGTGCCAGTCCGTCATCGTTCGTCCGCTGCTGTGCCAGACCTCGAGCGCGCGCTGGATGCGCTGTGCGTCACGCGGTGCCAGTCGCGCGGCCGTGGCGGGGTCGACCTGGGCCAGTTGTGCATGCAACGCGGGCCAGCCCTGTGCCGCGGCAGCTTCGTCGATGCGCGCGCGCACCACGGCGTTGGCAGGCGGCATGGCACTGATGCCGTCGCGCAGCGCCTTGAAGTAGAGCATCGTGCCGCCCACCAGCAAAGGCAGTCTCTGGCGGGCGCGGATGTCGGCCACCAGGCGCCGTGCGTCGGCAGCAAACAGCGCCGCCGAGTAGCTTTGCTGCGGGTCGATGATGTCGATCAGGTGGTGCGGCACGGCCGCGCGGTCTGCTGCGCTGGGCTTGGCGGTGCCGATGTCCATGCCGCGGTAGACCAACGCCGAGTCAACGCTGATGATCTCGACCGGCCAGCGGTGGGCCAGCGCCATCGCCAGCGCCGACTTGCCCGAGGCCGTGGGGCCGGCCAGGCAAACGGCCTGGACCTCAGGCGCCGCCCCGGTGGCCGGGGCCTCAGCTTGCATGTCGCCTGGCCCGCCCCAGCGCCGCGCCGCGTGGGTCGCGCCAGGCCTCAGAACCTTTCGTCGTCACGCAGGTAGCGCCACTGGCCGCTGGGCAGCTGCGCCAACGGCACGCTGCCGATGCGCACGCGCTTCAAGCCCAGCACCTGCAGGCCGACCTGCTCGCACATGCGGCGGATCTGCCGCTTGCGTCCTTCGCGCAGCACGAAGCGCAGCTGGTCTTCGTTTTGCCAGCTCACCTGTGCCGGCCGCAGCAGGATGCCGTCCAGCGACAGGCCCTGGCGCAGCCGGCCCAGGTCCAGTTCGGCCAGCGTGCCCTCACCGAGCAGCGCCACGCGCACCAGGTATTCCTTTTCAACACGCGTCTGGTCACCGATCAGACGCTTGGCGACGCGACCATCCTGTGTGAAGACGATGAGGCCGGTGGAGTCGATGTCCAGCCGCCCGGCGGGCGCCAGATGGCGCAGGTGGCCAGGATGGAACTGGATGCGCGAGTTGTCTCCGGGCCAACGGTTTTCAGGCTTCAGCAGCGTCACGGCGGGCTCATGCCCGTCTTCGGCCTGTCCGCTGACGTATCCCACCGGTTTGTTCAACAAGATGGTGACCATGCGCGCCTGCTCGGCCTTGGCGCGCGGGTCGATGTCGATCACGGCATCGACGGCCACCCGTTGTCCCAGTTCGGCGGGTTTGCCCTGGATGGTGACCCAGCCGGCGGCGATCCAGTCGTCGGCTTCACGGCGGGAAGCCAGGCCGCGTTCGGTGATGAGCTTGGAAATGCGCACACCGGCGGCCGTGCCGGTGCCGGCAGCGGCGGTGGCCATCGGTGGCCGCACCGGAGCGCGCGATGCAGCCCCACGAGCGGGCCGGGGGGGGCTGGGTGGTCGAGCCGGTTCAGCCGGCGCGGCGGCGGGATAGCGGGCGTCGGGGCGCGGTCTGGCGGGGGCTGGGCGGCGTTGTTCGGTGGGTGCTGCGGATGGTCCAGGCCCGAAACCCGCTCGTGGCGCCTGGCGCGGTGCCGATTCAGGCCGCCTGTAGCCGGGTTCGGCGTCGCGCTGAGGGGGCCTTGAAGGCCTTGCGGGCGAAGTTGCAGGGCGGTCTGCCGCTCGCGCCGGGCCGGCGTCGCGGCGCGGTCGTTCGCTGGCGGCAGGCGGTTGCTGCGCGGCGGGCCGCGCGGTGGGGGAGTGCGGCTTGCTGGTCTTGGGCGCCGTGGATGCGCGCACGCGGGGTCGCATCGGATCGCGCGGCTGGGCCGAAGGTTTGACGCTGAGCTTGGTTCGTGTGGCCATCCGGCATTTCACCATGCCCACGCTGCCAGGCGCGCCACGGGATGCCGATGAGCCGGCTGGCGCTTTGTCAGAAAGGGCTATCGTGTCCGACCGAGAGGTCTGACAAAAGCCGCCTGCAACGGTGTGCAGGCGCGGACCGATGCAGGGAGTCAAGGGCATGCACAAGACAGTCGGGTGGGTGTTGGTGGTGCTCGCAGCGTTGACGGCTGCGCCGCCGGGTTGGGCTGCCGAGGCTTTGCCGGCTGCCGTGCAGGCGCAGGTTGACGTGGCGCTGCTGGACTACGGGTCGGGCCGGTTGCAACCTGCGCGTCGGGCCTTCGAACGCCTGGCGCGGCAGGGCGTGCCGGTGGCACAGTACAACCTGGCCGTGATGCATCTGCGCCAGGAGCTTTCTGGGTCGAGCCCGCTGCTGGCGCGACGCTGGCTGGAGCGCGCGGCACGTGCGGGTTTTGTCACCGCCCAGCACGACCTCGGGCAGGCCCTGGAAACGGGTGCGCTGGGCCGACGCGACCTTGTGCAGGCGCACGACTGGTACGCCCGCGCTGCGGACGCGGGCAGCGTGAGCGCCCAGGTCGCGATGGGCACCGCGTTCTATCTGGGTCGCGGACGGCCACAAGATGGCCCACAGGCTGCGCACTGGTTTCGCCAAGCCGCCAAGTCCGGTGACGTGGGTGCGATGTACCTGCTGGCCTCGATGTACGAAAGAGGCCAGGGCATACCGGCCGACCGGCGGCTGGCGCGCTATTGGTACGGCGCGGCAGCAGCTCTCGGCGACGATGCTGCGCCGGCCAAGGTGAAGGAACTGGACGCGCTGGGTTCCGCAGCCAGCAGCTGAGGCCTGCGGGCGCTGGCCACGCCTTCGTGGCCGGCGCCGCTCGCCAGGCCCCTCAGCCCGGCGCGGCCTACAGCACCACCTTCACCAGGGGGTGCGTGGACAGCGTGCGGTACAGCTCGTCCAGCTGTTCACGGCTGGTGGCGGTGACGGTCAGCGTCAGCCCCAGGTAGTTGCCGCCCTTGCTGGGGCGGCGCTCGATGGTGGCGGCGTCGAAAGCCGGGTCGAATTGCATCGCAATGCGCACCATCGAATCTTCGAACCCGTTCACCTGCGCACCCATCACCTTGATCGGGAAGGCACTGGGGTATTCGATCAGGCTGGGCGCCGCCGATGGGGGCTGCGGTGTCGGTGGCAGAGCCATGATGTCTGCGGTCCGGCTTGCTTTCAGATCGACATCGACAGCTTGGCGCGCTCGTAGGCCTCGTGCAGCCGCGCATATACCGGGCCTGGCTTGCCGCGCATCGCGCCATGACCCACCAGTTCACCGTCGATATGGGTCACCGGCAGGATCTGCTTGGTCGCTGAACTGAGCAGCACTTCGTCGGCGGCGCGCACGTCGGCTTCGGTGATGGGGCGCAGGTTGTAGGCGATGCCACATTCGGCACACAGTTCACGCAGCAATTCGACGCGGATGCCTTCGAGCACATGCTCGCTCTTGGGCGGGCCCAGCAGCGCCCCTTCATGCACGACCCACACGTTGCTGGCGGCCGCTTCGGTGAGACAGCCGTCGCGGAACATGATGGTCTCGAGGGCGCCGTGGTCGGCCGAGATCTGGCGCGCCAGCACGTTGCCCAGCAAGCTGGTGCTCTTGATGTCGCCGCGCTCCCAGCGGAAGTCGCGCGCGGTGGTGCAGTTCACACCCTTGTGGCGCTGCTCGGCGCTGGGCTGTTTCATGGCGTTGCTCATCATGAAAACGGTGGGTGTCACGCCGACTGGCATCACATGGTCGCGCGGCGCCACGCCGCGCGTGACCTGGATGTAGACCACCTGGTCGGCGTCTGGGTGCGCCGCCACCAGCGAGCGGCAGTGCGCCAGCCATTCCTCAGGCGTATACAGGTTGGTGATGCGCACCTTGGCCAGCGAACGCGACAAGCGCGCCACGTGTTCGTGGAACCTGAACAGCCGCCGGCCATAGACCGGCACCACTTCGTAGATGCCGTCGCCGAAGATGAAGCCACGGTCCAGCACCGGGATGCGGGCCTCGCTGAGGGGCAGGGTCTCGCCGTTGAGGAAACACAGGTTTTCGTTCATGGCGTGGAGCGCAGGGTCGGGCGTTCCTGAGTGGGTGTAGGTTGATTGTGCACACCACCCGGGCCGCTGGGCCCGAATGACCTGTCTACTTGATCCACAGGCGCAAGGCGTCCCAGGTGCGGCCGAAGATGCCGGCCAGCGCCACCGGTTCCAGCACCACCAGCGGCACGCTGGCAATGGCGCTGCCGCTGGCCGTGGTGATCTTGATGGTGCCCACGGGCTGACCCGCCGTCAGCGGCGCCAGCAACGGATCGGTTCGCTGCAGCGTGGTCTTGACCTTGTCGCCTTCGCCCTTGGGCACGCTGACGAACAAGGCGCCCGGTGCGCCCAGCTTGGCCTCCTTCTTCTCGCCCTTCCACACGGGCACGGTGGTGACGGCCTTGCCGGCTTCGAACAGGCGCACCGCATCCCAGGCCTGCCAGCCCCAGTTCAGCAGCTTCTGGCTCTCGTTGGCGCGGCCTTCGCGGGACGCGGCGCCCAGCACCACGCTGAGCAGCCGGCGCGGGCCGGCCGGTGTTTCGCGCACGGCGCTGGCCACCAGACAGTAGCCCGCGCTTTCGGTGTAACCCGTCTTCATGCCGTCCACCGTGGGGTCGCGGCCCAGCAGCATGTTGCGGTTGTCCTGCTTGATGTTGTTGTAGGTGTACTGGCGCAGTGAATACAGCGTGTACTGCGAGGGGTGTTCGTTGATGATCCTGGCGGCCACCGTGGCCACGTCGCGTGCGCTGCTGTAGTGACCGGGCTCGGACAGGCCGCTGACGTTCTTGAACTGCGTGTTCTTCAGGCCCCAGGCCTGTGCCTGGCGGTTCATGCTGGCCACGAAGCCATCGAGCGTGCCGCCCACGGCTTCGGCCAGCGCGATGGCGGCGTCGTTGCCGCTTTGCACGATCAGGCCACGCAGCAGTTCGGCCACCGTCGGCCGCATCGTGGTGTCGATGAACATCAGCGAACCGCCACCCTTGCGCTCGGCCCAGGCACGTTCAGACACGGCGATGGGCTGGTCCAGCGCCAGCTTCTTGTCGCGAATGGCGTTGAACACGAGATAGGCCGTCATCAGCTTGGTCAGCGATGCAGGGTCGGCCTGCGCGTCGGCCGCACGTTCGGCCAGCACCTGGTTGCTGGCCAGGTCGATCAGCAGGTATTGGCGGGCCGCAATCTCGGGTGGTTGTGGAGTCTGGGCAAGCGCCGGGAGGCTGGCCGCAGCGGTCAGCAAGGTGGCCAGCAAGATGGTGAAGAGTCGGTTCATGAAAGGAGCGAAGCAAAGAATCAAGGTTGAGCGATGTGGGCCGCGAAGGCCCGCATCACGATCTGTTTCAGGGCGGGCAGTTGCCCGTGAAAGAAGTGGCCTGCGCCAGGCAGCACGGTGACGGGAAGCTGTTGCGGCCGTGCCCAATCGAGCACCGCCTGCAACGGCACGACGTCGTCGCTTTCACCATGGATGACCACGGTGTCGGCCGGCACCGGCGCAGCCGCGAAGTTGACGACGGCAGGCGCCACCAGCACCAGACGCTGTGCAGTTCCTGCGCCGTCTCCGTGAAGCCGCGCGGCCAGTTGTGTGGCGACATAGCCACCGAAGGAAAAGCCCCCCAGCAGCAGCGCTTGGCCGCTGTTGCGGTGCGCGGCCAGCACGGCCGCCGCATCGTCGATTTCGCCGAGCCCTTCGCCCCAGGCGCCTGCCGAGCCACCGACGCCGCGAAAATTGAAACGCACCGTGGTGCAACCCAGTTGCACCAGCGCGCGCGCCACCGTCTGCACCACCTTGTTGTCCATGGTGCCACCATGCAGCGGGTGCGGATGGCACAACAGGGCCAGCGCGCCATGGGTGCCGGCTCCGGCAGCGGGTCTGTCAACCGCGCATTCAATGGCGCCGGCCGGACCTGCGACGGTGCTGCGCAGCGTGGCCGGGTTCATCGGCCGACGTTCGGCGGCAGCAACAGGCGCTGCACCACCTCGCCATGCGTCAGGTGCCGGTCGACGATCTCGTCGATGTCTTCCTTGTCGACATAGGTGTACCAGGTACCTTCGGGGTAGACCACGGCCACCGGGCCGCCCGCGCAGCGGTCCAGGCAGCCCGCCTTGTTGACGCGGGTGCCGCCAGGGCCCGTCAGCCGGGCCGCCTTCACGCGCGACTTGCAGTGGTCGAAGGCGGCCTGTGCGTCGTGCTGCGCGCAGGCGGCCTCGCCGTTGCTGCGTTCGTTCAGGCAGAAGAAGATGTGGTGCTTGTAATAGCTCATGTGAGCAATTGTAGGGAGCGCTCCGCCCTGAACCCCTGGGCCGCAGGCCTTTACAGTGATCGCGTGCTGCGCTGACCCAGACGCGCCAGCAGCCATGTCATGGCTGCATAGGGCCAGAACCATCCCACCCACTGCGCGATGCCGTGAAAGCGCACGAAACGGCCCAGTTCCCACGCCTGCAGGCTTTGCGCAAAGTAGGGGTTGGACGGTGCATGGGCCACGCCCACCACCAATCCTGTCAAGCACACCAGCCCCACGCCGGCAACCAGGCGCCGGCCCATCGGCATGGTCGCCAGCGCCAGCACGGCGCCCACCGCCAGCCCCAGCAGCGTCAGCGGCGAAGCCCAGGCCAGCGCATGACGAGGACCGATGTTCAGCAGTGTCGACAGGGTCATGCCGGCACAGGCCACCACCAAGGCACCCACCGCCACCGTCAGCCGACGCCAACCGGGCGCTACCACCGAGTAGGCCACCAGACAAGGCGACAGCAGTCCCAAGGCCACGATGAGCAATTGGGACAGTGCGCCCAGCGGAGCCGAGCCTTGTGACGGTGCTGCCACCAGTTCATGGACCGCTTCGGCCCAGGGCACGTTGGCCAGCAGCCCGGCCAGCGCTTCCCGCAGCCGTTCGGCCACCTGACCCATCCCCAGTGGCACCGGGCTCGGGAAGAGCAAGCCCACGGGCCACAGCGCCAGCAAGGCCAGCGCGAAGGCGGCGTCGCCCGCAAACCAGCGGCTTCGAAAACGCTGCCAGCGGTTGACCCAGCCCATGCGGTGCACGCCCAGCGCCACCAAGGTGCCTGCGGCGGTGCCTGCCACGTTCATCACCAGATCGTCCAGCGAAGGCACGCGCCCCGGTACGAACTGCTGCAGCACCTCGCAGCTGTAGGACAGCAGGGCTCCGGTGGGCAGTGCCAGCGCCAGCGAGGCGCGGCTGGACAGGCCGCTGCGCCGGGCCGCCACCGTCAGCAGTCCGCCCAGTGGCAGATAACCCAGCAGGTTCGCCCAGACGTCGAAAGCGTCGTGATAACGCGCGCTGGGTAGCGCCAGCAACACCCACAGGCTTTGCCCAGGCGGCCATCGCCAGCCTTCGAATGGGAACAGGCTGGCGTACAGCACCAGGGCTGCAAAGCTCAGTGCCAGCCATGCGGCAGAGCTCCAGGGGCGGGCGGTTGCCACGGGCCGGGGCCGCAGCCTCAGAAGGGCTTGACCACCACGAGCACGACGGTGGCGGCGAACAGCAGCACCGACACCTCGTTGAAGACCCTGAACCAGCGGTGGCTGCGACGGTTGCTGCCGTGTTCGAAACTGCGCAGCAGCTTGCGGCACATGTGGTGGTAACCAATGACGCCCACCACGAGCAACAGCTTCGCATGCATCCAGCCGCTGCCTTTGCCCACGTCATGACCCAGCCACAACCACAAACCCAGCGCCAGTGCGGGCAGCATCAACAGGCTCGAAAACCGATACAGCTTGCGCGCCATCATCAGCAGCCGCTCGCGTTCGGCGTGGCTGTCGGCCGGCACCATGGCCAGGTTCACGAACAGACGAGGCAAGTAGAAAAGTCCGGCAAACCAGCTGGCAACAAATACGATGTGAAACGCCTTGATCCAGAGATAGCTGCTGCTCATGCGGGCATTATGTGGCTGCTGCGCAGGCGCCCCGATGCGGTGCCTTTCAGGACGGGCGTACCGAGGGACAGGCACAAAAAAAGGCCCCGGCATGAGCCGGGGCCTGCAAGCCTTACCGCTGTCATCACGTTAAGGCACCTGCTCAGGGAGGAAAAGCAGGGAACAACAGCCTCGCGGCTATCATCCAATTCGAACTTTAGCAGAGACATAAATCAATTAGCCAAATGTAAAACCGTTGGTTTTCCCTAGCTGGGCAAGCATAACTCCGAAATGATCCCGGATATTTGCAGAGCCCGCCCAGGAACACTGCGATTTAAACCCAGGCTGGTTGAGAAACCATAAAACACACAAAACATCCATGCAGCTGCCTCCACCCTATCCGGCCAGCCGGCCCCGGCGCCTTCGGCGCGATGCCAGCGCGCGCGCGCTGGTGCGCGAGAACCGGCTGTCGACTGACGACCTGATACTGCCGGTGTTCGTGCTCGACGGTACCCACCAAGTGCAGGACGTGGCCAGCATGCCGGGCGTGCAACGGCGCAGCATCGACCAGCTGCTGGCGGTGGCCGAAGAATGTGTGCGGCTGGGCGTGCCGGTGATGGCGTTGTTCCCGGTCATCGACCCGGCTCTGAAGACCCCCGACGGCCGCGAAGCGCTGAACCCGGAAGGCCTGGTGCCGCGCGCGGTGCGCGAATTGAAGCAGCGCTTTCCCGAATTGGGTTTGTTGACCGATGTGGCGCTGGACCCCTTCACCAGCCATGGCCAGGACGGCTTGCTGGATGACCGCGGCTACATCATCAACGACGCCACCGTGGCGGTGTTGCGCAAACAGGCCCTGTTGCAGGCGCAGTCTGGGGTGGACATCGTGGCGCCGAGCGACATGATGGACGGCCGCATCGGCGCCGTCCGCAGCGAGCTCGAAACTGCGGGCCTCATACACACCCGCATCATGGCCTACAGCGCCAAATACGCCAGCGCGTTCTACGGTCCTTTCCGCGACGCCGTGGGCAGCGCCGCCAACCTGGGCAAGAGCGACAAGAAGACCTACCAGATGGACCCCGGCAACAGCGACGAGGCCTTGCGCGAGGTGGCGCTGGACATCGCCGAGGGCGCTGACATGGTGATGGTCAAGCCCGGCATGCCTTACCTGGACATCGTGCGCCGTGTGAAGGACGAATTCAGGGTGCCCACCTTTGCCTATCAGGTGAGCGGTGAGTACGCGATGCTCAAGGCCGCCGCGGCCAACGGCTGGCTCGACCACGATGCCGTGATGATGGAAGCGCTTCTGGCTTTCAAGAGAGCGGGTGCCGATGGCGTGCTGACCTACTTTGCGCTGGATGCAGCACGCAAGCTGCGCGGGGCCTGAGGTGCACGGCTCGCCGCGAGCGGCCGGGTCGGCGATCGGCCGCAGCGACCAGCGTACAGCGCGGCCGAGCCGCTGATGCGCATCTTTCACGTCCAGGCTGACCAGTTCACCGAGCTGGCCGAGATTCCCGTCAGCCTGCCTGCCCAAGGCTTCCTGTGGGTGGGCAGTGCACGCCGGGAATTCGAAGTCGCCGCCCCCGAGGTGCAGGCCGCGCTGCAACGCTGGCAAGCGGGGGCGTTGGTCGACCTTCACGTGTCGGACCTGCTGAACAACCAGTTGCCCAGCCACTACGAGTACACATCGTGGTACGACCTGATGGTGTTTCGCCGCCTGGCAGCAGGGGTCGGATCTGAACGGCTGTTCGTCGACGAGGCCCAAGGCACGATGGCCACGGCGCGTCAGGCGCTGCAGGCCATAGACACCAGCCCCGTCGGCTTTGCCGTCTTCGACCGCGCGCTGCTCACGGTGCATCCCGCCGATTGCGCCGTGCGAGAGTACTTTGCCACCCGGCTGGCTGGCATGGTGGTTGGCGGCGGGCAGTTGCCGAACCCGAGTGGCGCCGAGGGGCGCAACGTGGCCCGGCTGCCTTCCAGCCCGGCCGACCTGATGCTGCGCATGGTGAACCACATGGTGGACAGCTACCTCGACCTTCGCCGCTTGTTGACGCGCCAGTCGGGCTACCTGCAGCAGCAGCTGCTCGACCCCAAGAGCCGCTTTGAAGACTGGCAGCTGCTGCTGGAGTCGCGCAATGCGCTGAACCAGCTGGAAGACACCTGTGAAGACCAGCGCAGTGCCGTGCAGGAATGGATCGATGCGCTGGCCGAGTGGCCCGACGAGACCGATCCCGACAAGCGGCGCGAACGCGAATTGCTCAGCGTGCGTTCGCGTGACGTGCTGGAGCATGTGGAGCGCGTGCTGGGCCATGTGCGGCGGCTTGAGCAGAGCGCCGAGACGGCCGTGCAGATGCATTTTTCGGCATTGGGCCACCGCACCAACGACATCATGCGCACGCTCACGGTATTGACCGCCATCTTCCTGCCGCTGAACCTGATCACCGGCTTCTTCGGCATGAATTTCGACGCCTTGCCGCTGATCCATTCCAGCACCGGCATCTGGCTGACGCTGGGGCTGATGGCTGTGGTGGCGGGCGTGCTGTTGTTCTTCTTCCGACGCAAGCGTTACCTCGGCCGAAGCCGCCGATGAAGGGCACCTCGCCAGCCGCCCCCACGCCGCTGCAGCTGTGGGTGCTGGTGCTGCTGACGCTGGTGTGGGGGCTGAACTGGCCGATCATGAAATGGGGTGTCAGCGGCACCGTGGCGCATCCGCTGGCCTACCCGCCTTTGACCTTTCGTGCGCTGTCGATGCTGTGCGGGCTGCCGGTGCTGGGTGTGGCCTTGAAGCTGATGAAGGTGCCGCTGCAGGTGCAGCGCCAGCAGATGCCCGAGATCCTGCGTCTGGTGGGGCCCAACATGCTGGTCTGGCACGTGGTGGTGATCGTCGCCATCCAGCATCTGAGCTCGGGCCGGACCGCGATCCTGGGCTACACGATGCCCATCTTCACAGCGCTGTGGGGCGTGTTTCTTTATGGCGAGCCGCTGCGCTGGCGCCAGCTGGTGGGCCTAGCGGCCGCGGCGGCCGGCGTGGTGCTGTTGCTGGCCAACGAGTTTTCCCGCATGGCCGGTGCGCCATTGGCCGCAGGCGCCTTGCTGGTGGCCGCGGCGGTGTGGGGCCTGGGCACGCAGATGCTGCGCCGCAGTGCCTCGCCATTGCCCATCCTGACCATCGTGTTCTGGATGACCGCCGTGACGACCTTGGTGATGTGCACGCTGGCGCTGCTGTTTGAGCGCGACGTCTGGCGGGCGCCGCCACCTTCCGTGGCATGGGCGATGGCCTTCAACGCGGTGGGTGTGTTCGGCTTTGCCCACGCGGCCTGGTTCTACCTGGCCCGCAGCCTGCCGCCGGTGGCGTCCAGCCTGAGCGTGATGATGATCCCCGTGCTCGGCACCTTCTCCGGCGCCTGGGCGCTGGGCGAGACGCTGCGCTGGCAGGACTACACCGCGATGGTGATGATGGTGGTGGCCATTGCCAGCGCCTTGTGGCGCCGTTGACGGGCGCCGGGGCGAAAACCGCTGCAGCTCGCGCTGTCGCTGGCACGAGGAATTGCCGCTGCTGCGGATACGACTACAGCTGGCGCTGCCGCAAATACGACTACAGCTGGCGCTGCCGCGCCAGCGGCGGGTTGCGCTCGAAGTAACGCTTGATGCCCGACGTGATGGCCGCCACCAACTCTGCCCGGTAGGCGTCGTCGCGCAGCTTGGCCTCTTCTTCGGGGTTCGAGATGAAGGCGGTCTCGATCAGGATGCTGGGGATGTCGGGCGCCTTCAGCACCGCGAAGGCGGCCTGTTCCACCTGGCGCTTGTGCAGCCGGCCCACGCGGCCTATGCGGCTGAGCACTTCGTGGCCCAGCTTCAGGCTGTCTTTGACCTGTGCGGTGGTGCTCATGTCCAACATGGCCTGCAGCAGCTGCGGGTCGCGCACGCTGGCCAGGTTCACGCCACCCACCGCATCGGCGGCGTTTTCGCGTTGTGCCATCCAGCGCGCAGCGGCGCTGCTGGCGCCGCGCGTGCTGAGCGCAAACACGCTCGCGCCGCGCGCCTCAGGCGTGAAGAAGGCGTCGGCATGGATGCTGACGAACAGATCGGCCTGCACACGCCGGGCCTTGCGCACGCGGTCCTGCAGCGGCACGAAGAAGTCCGCGTCCCGCGTCAGCATCACGCGCATGCCGCGTTGCGCGTTCAGTGCGTCGCGCAGCTTCAGTGCGATGTCCAGCACCACGTCCTTTTCGCGCAGGCCGGTCGGGCCCACGGCGCCGGGGTCCTCGCCGCCGTGGCCCGGGTCGAGCGCGACGATGATGAGACGGTCGACCTGCTGGCGCTCGGCTGCCGTGGCGGGGCTGGGCGGTGCTGGAGTGAAACCGGGCGCGGCCGGTGGCGTGCGTGATGCTGCCGATGCGGGCAGCGGTGGTGCCGGCGCCGTGACGGGTATGGCCGCCGTGGTGGGCGGTGCCTGCGCGAAAACGGGCGCTGCGGCGGGCCCCGGTGACGGTAACGGGGCTGCCGCGCTGGTGTGGGCCGTGGCTGCGCCGGTGCTGGCCGAACTGCCGGGCCCGGGACCTGACGGTAGCGACTGGGTCGTGGTGGTTGCGGGGGTGGGGGGGGGCGCGGTCGCCTGCATCGGCTTGTCCACGCGCGAGATCAGTTCACCCAGCGCGTCTTGCACCGAGCGCGCGGCGCGCTGCTCGGCGCCTTCCTTGTCGCGGATCAGCGCCAGCAGCGGGTCGGCCTCGATGACCGGGAAGAGGTCGAACACCAAGCGGTGCTTGTAGGCGGCCACCGGTTGCAGCGTGAACTGCTCGGGCCGCACGGCCTGCTTGAGATCGAACACCAGGCGCACCACTCGCGGCTGGTACTGGCCGACACGCACACCGGCGATGTAGGGGTCGTCGGCGCGCACCTTGCCCACCAGTTCGCGCAGCGCCGGGTTCAGCTCCAGGCCGCTGATGTCGATGCCCAGCCGCGGCGGCAACTCGGCCACCACATGGGTGGCCGCCAGGGGCGCGTCGGACTCGATGGTGACGCGTGTGTAGTCCTTGGCGGGCCACACGCGGACCGCCACGATGGTGGCGCCCCAGGCCAGATCGCTGGCGCCCAGCAGCAGGGCCATGCTGCCCAGCGACTGCAGCGCCTGGCGGCGCGATGGTTGCGCCCGATCGTCTTGAATCCCACTGCATGGTGCGATCGCTTCGAAGTGCTGCGAAGCTTGCACGTCAGGGCGACGGTTGGCTGGCTTCGTCATCGCAGCGACCTCAACAGTTCCCGACCCAGTGGCGTGTGGGCATCTGCGCGCACGCTGCGGCTGTCATCGTCGTGGGGCTCGATGTGCAATGCCAGATCGGCCTCGGGCAGCGCTGCCGAGGCCTTCTCTGGCCACTCGGCCAGTTTCAGGCCCGGTGCCGCAAACACGTCGCGGAAACCGGCGTCGGCCCATTCACGGGGGTCATCGAAGCGGTAGAAGTCGAAGTGCGAGATCGTGAGTTCTCCGGCCCGGTGCGGTTCAAGCACCGCGTAGGTGGGGCTTTTGATGCGACCCGACACGCCCAGCGCGCGCAGCAGGTGGCGCACGAAAGTGGTCTTGCCCGCACCCAGTGGCCCGTGCAGCGTGATGAAGGCGTTGTGCAGCGCCGGCTGCGCCAGGCGCTGTGCAAAGGCCTGGCACGCGGCTTCATCGGGCCAGCGCAGGGCGCAGGTTTCTACAATGGGGTCATGCCGCAGCATCATCAGCAGAAGGAGCCGCCGGCTCCGCAGCAGCAGGCCGGCGAAGGCCAAACGGGTGCGGCACTGGTGCAGCAGTTGCGCGGGTGGGCGCGAGAGCTGGGATTCTCACAGATCGGCATCGCCGATGTGGACCTCAGCCACGCTGAACAGGGGCTGCTGGACTGGCTGGCCGCCGGTTTTCATGGCCAGATGCACTACATGCAGCGCCACGGCCTGAAGCGGGCCCGCCCCGCCGAACTGGTGCCGGGCACCGTGCGCGTGATCAGCGCGCGCATGGACTACCGGCCGCGCGACGGCGCCGCCGATGCACAAGCCTTTGTCGAACAGGAACAGGCCGCGTTGCACGAGGCAGGCCGCGCGGTGGTGTCGGTCTACGCCCGCGGCCGTGACTATCACAAGGTGCTGCGCCAGCGCCTGCAGACCCTGGCCACGCGGCTGGCGCAGGCCGTGGGGCCGATGGGCTACCGTGTCTTCACCGATTCTGCACCGCTGCTGGAAGTGGAACTGGCCACACGCGCGGGCCTGGCCTGGCGCGGCAAGCACACGCTGGCGCTGTCGCGCGAAGCGGGCTCGTTCTTCTTTCTCGGCGAGATCTGCATCGACATGCCCTTGCCGCTGGACGAACCCACCAGCGCGCATTGCGGCAGTTGCACGGCCTGCATCAGCGCCTGCCCCACGGGTGCCATCGTCGCGCCGTACCGGCTGGACGCACGGCGCTGCATCAGTTACCTCACGATCGAACACGACGGCGCCATCGACGAAGCGCTGCGCCCGCTGATCGGCAACCGCATCTACGGCTGCGACGACTGCCAGCTGGTGTGCCCGTGGAACCGGTGGTCGCAGCGCAGCAGCCTGCCCGACTTCGACACCCGGCAGGCACTGTCGGCACCGGGCCTGCTGCAGCTGTGGGCCTGGGACGAGGCCACCTTCATGCGGCACAGCGAGGGCAGCGCGATACGGCGCATCGGCTACACGCGCTGGCGGCGCAACCTGGCCGTGGCGCTGGGCAACGACCTGCGGCAAGCGCAGGCGGCGGGTGCGCCCGACGCCATCGGGCAGGCCCTGCGTGCCGCACCCGAGTGGGCTCAGCCAGCCGGTCACCCACTGGTGGCCGCGCACATTGCGTGGGCGCTGGCGCAGCGTCCCGAAGCCGCCTGAGCGCGTCGGCGGTGGTCCACCGATCAGGACGTGATGGCCAGGCCCTTCCAAACCCACAGCCACAGCGGCAGCGTTGCCATGCCCAGCAGCGTCGACACCGTCACCAGCCCCGCGGTGTAGGGCCCGTTGCCGCCCATGCGCACGGCCAGCACGTAGGCGCTGCTGGCCGTGGGCAGGCTGGCAAAGGCCATCACCACCGCCTGCTGCGGCCGTTCCAGCCCGGTCTGCCACAGCAGCAGCAGCGCCAGCGCGGGCAGCACGGCGTGCCGTATGCCCAGCAGGGCCGCTGCCAGGCCGGGCGCCAGCCGCAGTGCGCCCAGCTGCAGGCCGGCGCCCACGGCCATCAGCCCCAGCGGCAGGGCGGCTGCACCCAGCCGTGTCAGCGTGACCTGCGCCATCGCGGGCAGGGTCAGGCCACTGGCGTTGAACAGCAGTCCGGCCACGGTGGCCAGGATCAGCGGGTTGCGCGCCAGCTCGCGCGCGAACCCGTGGCCACCCTGGCGGGCCAGCGGCCACACCGCGCCCACGTTGGCCAGCGGCACCGCCACGGCCACCAGCAAGGCCATCCAGGCCACACCCGGGCCGCCGGCCAGCCGTTCGGCCAATGCCAGCGCGACGTAGGTGTTGAAACGGAAGGCCGTCTGCGCGCCTGACGCGTGCAGGGCGGCGTCGACACCGCGGAAAGCACGCAGCGCCAGCGCCAGTGTGATGCCGGCACCTGTCAGGGCGAGCGCCAGGCCGGCCAGCGGTGCGGCCGATGACAGCGACAAGGGGTTGCGCGCAATGGCGCCGAACAGCAGTGCCGGGAACAGCACCAGATAGACCAGCCGCTCCACGCCGGCCCAGAGCGCACGCGGCAGCGCGGGCGTGCGCACCAGCAACGCGCCCAGCGCGATGAGCAGGAAGTCAGGCAGCAGCAACAGCGCTTCGGTCATGGGCGAGGAGTATCGTGCGCCATTGCAGGCAGCGCGCGGCGCCCGGCTGCGACCGATGGTCCGGTGTGTGGCGATGCCGGCGGTCGGCGGCGAAGGCATGCGCCGCGTTGAGTACCCGGTCTGCCGCAGACCTTGACGCCTTTGAGTGACTGGACCGCCCCCTGATGCCATCGACAGCACACGTACCGAGACCCCGTCTTTGCCGCCCCGATCCGAGGGCGATGCGCCGTGCATGGCCCGCAGCCGTGGGCCTGCTGCTGTTGATGCTGGTGGCCGTTGGCGGCTGGCCGTCGGCGGCGAGGGCCCAGGATGCGCCAGTGATGGTCGAGGGGCAACGCTTCGCGCCCCGCGTGACCATGGCAGGCAGGGAGTTGCTGCTCAATGGCACCGGCGTTCGCGCGGCCGGCTGGTTCAAGGGCTACGCCGCCGGGCTGTATCTGACCGAACGCGTGGGCGGCGCCGAGCAGGCCCAGGCACTGCCCGCGCCCAAGCGCGTGCAGTTGCGCCTGCTGCACGACGTGCCCGCCGGCGAGTTGGCCAAGGCCGTGCACAAGGGCATCACGCGCAACAGCGACGACGCCGAGCGCCTGGCGCTGGAGCTGCCGCTGGCGCGATTCGAAGCCCAGATCAATGCCGTCGGGAAGGTGCGCAAGGGCGACGTGGTCGATCTCGACCAGGACGCGGACGGTGCCTTGCGCTTCAGCGTGAATGGCACACTTCGTGGTTCAACGCCATCGGGCGCGGCGCTGTATGCGGCGCTGCTGCGGTCCTTCGTGGGCGCACAGCCCTACGACGAGCGCCTGAAGGCCGGCCTGCTGGGGCGCAACCGCTGAGCACCTGCAACCGGCGCCAAGCCATCCCTTTCAGTTCAAGTTCCCGTTCCAGCAAATCCCGGAGACCTTTTACATGCAACGTTCATCCCGTCGTCACTTCACCTCCGCCTTCCTCACGGCTCTGGCCGCCATGGCGCTGCCGCTGGTGGCCCAGGCGCAAACCTACCCGACCAAGACGGTGCGGCTGATCGTGCCCTTTGCGCCCGGAGGCACCACCGACATCGTGGCCCGCATCGTCAGCGAAAAATTGGGCGCTGCGCTGGGCCAGACGGTGGTAGTTGAAAACAAGGCCGGTGGCGGGGGCTCGGTGGGGGCGCTTGAAATGATCCGTGCGCAGCCCGACGGCCATGTGCTAGGCATGGCCACGGTGTCCACCACGGCGGCCAACCCGGCCATCAACCCCAAGATCGGCTATGACCCGGCGGTGGACTTCGTGCCCATCATCAACATCGCCGCCACGCCCAACGTGATCGCGGTGCACCCCAGCTTCCCGGCGCGTGACTACAAGGGCTTCATCGCCGAACTGAAGAAGCACCCGGGCAAGTACAGCTATTCCAGCTCGGGCACTGGCGGCATTGGGCATCTGCAGACCGAACTCTTCAAGAGCCTGGCCGGCGTGTTCATGACCCACATTCCCTATCGCGGCGCAGGCCCGGCGCTGAACGACACCGTGGCCGGCCAGGTGCAGATCATCTTTGACAACATGCCGTCGGCACTGCCCTTCATCAAGGACAACCGCTTGATCCCCATCGTGGTGGCGGCGCCGCAGCGCCTGGTGCAGTTGCCCAACGTGCCCACCTTCAAGGAAGTGGGCCTGGAGCCGGTGAACCGCATGGCGTACTACGGCGTGCTGGCACCCAAGGGCACGCCCAGGGCCGTCGTCGACAAGGTGTCGGACGCGGTGAAGAAGGTGCTTGAAGACCCGTCGGTGCGCAAGCGCATCGAGGACACCGGTTCGCTCATCGTGGGCAACACGCCGGAGCAATTCGGCGCACAGATGAAGGCCGAGCTCGAGGTGTACCGCACGGTGGTCAAGAAGCAGGACCTGTCGCTCTGAGGCAGGGCGCAGCCGGGGTGGGTCGCCCGCAGCTGCCTGCCGCCACGGCGGGCGAAGGTGCTGCGGGCCAGGCCGCGGTGGACCGTTTCATCGATGCCGTCTGGATCGAGGACGGCCTGGCGCCGCTGACGCTGGCGGCCTACCGTCGCGACCTGCAGCTGTACGCCCGCTGGCTGCAAGACAGCCACGGCCGGGCGCTGGAATTCAGCAGCGAGGCCGACCTGCTGGACTACATCAGCCAGCGCCACGCCAGCACCCGCGCCACCACCGCCAACCGCCGCTTGACGGTGTTCAAGCGCTACTTCCGCTGGGCCTTGCGCGAGCGACTGGTGATAGCCGACCCCACGCTCAAGCTGCTGGCCGCGCGCCAGCCCGTGCGCGTGCCCAAGGTGCTGTCGGAAGCGCAGGTGGAAGCCCTGCTGGCCGCGCCCGATACATCACAGCCCCAGGGCCGGCGCGACCGTGCGATGCTGGAGTTGATGTACGCCAGCGGCTTGCGCGTGAGCGAACTGGTGCAGCTGAAGACGGTGCACCTGGGCTTGAACGAAGGTGTGCTGCACGTCACCGGCAAGGGCTCGCGCGAACGCCTGGTGCCCTTCGGCGCCGAGGCCCACGGCTGGCTGCAACCGTACCTGGCGCAGGCCCGCGTGCAGATACTGGGCGGCCGCGCCAGCGATGCGCTTTTCGTCACGCGGCTGGGCGACGGCATGTCGCGGCAGATGTTCTGGCGCCTCGTCAAGACCTATGCCGTGCAGGCCGGCATCACCGCGCCGCTGTCGCCACACACCTTGCGCCACGCCTTTGCCACGCACCTGCTCAACCACGGCGCCGACCTGCGCGCGGTGCAGATGTTGCTGGGACACGCCGACATCGGCACCACCACCATTTACACCCATGTGGCTCGCGAGCGCCTGCGTGCGCTGCATGCGCAGCACCACCCGCGAGGCTGAGTTCCGAAAGGGCACAAAAAAACCGGCCCGAAGGCCGGCTTTTCATGACCGAGACGACGCACCTGCCCATTGGCAGATGCTCGCCAGATGGTCAGAAGTTGTGGCGGACGCCCAGCGCCAGCGAGCTGAATTCGCCGTCCTTGCCGTTGGCGCGGGGGCCGCCGGTGTACAGGCCGGCCTTGCTGTCGTTGATGGCCGTGTAGTAGCCGTACACCTTGGTGCGCTTGCTCAGGTTGTAGTTGTAGCCCAGGGTGTACTGCGTGGCTTCGCTGTTCTTCAGCTTGCTGTATTCGCCAGCTCTGCCCACGTTCACGTGCAGCTCATTGGCGCCAAAGATGTAAGCCACCGCGCCGCGGACGTTGGTGCGGTTGCCCAGGCCCGCGCCAAGGCCGTCGGTGTCGCGTTGCACCATGCCACCGAAGATGAACGAACCCATTTCGTACAGGCCGCTGATGGCGACTTGCTTGGCAGTGTTGGCCTTTTCATAGCCCACGCCGATGTGCAACGGGCCCGTGCCGTAGTTCAGGGCCAGGTCGTAGGTGCGGAACTTGCCGGTGGCTTCGGCGGCGCTAAAGGCGGCGTCGACAGTCAAACCACCCAGGGTGGGCGTGCGGTAGCCGATCTTGTTGGTGTTGCGGCCGATGTAGGCGTACAGCGCGTCGCTGGAGCTGCCCGTTTCGTGGTTGTGCATGCCGATGTAGTCGGACGTGGCGAAATACGCCTCGCTGACGAAGTTGCCCAGACGCACGGTGCCGAAACCGCCGCTCAGGTTGACTTCGCTCTGGCGACCCCAGAACGAAGCGGCAGGCGTGCCAGTGTCAGGGTTGAAGCCGTGCTCGAGCACGAAGCCGGCCTTCAAGCCGCCGCCCAGGTCTTCCGTGCCCTTGAAGCCAATACGTGACGCGTTGTTGTTCAAGACCGTGGTCTTGACGTCGTTGCTCTTCTGCGATTCGGCAGTGAGGTTCAGACGGCCGTAGATGGTGACGCTGCTTTGGGCAAATGCCGAAGTGGCGCTCAGCGCTGCAATGGCCGTGACCAGGAGGGTGCGATTCATGGGGGGTCCTTTTTGTTGGATGACGGTGACGACGAACTGTGAAAGGCGGTGTGCCGCACGCTTTCGTGGAAGAAGTTTAAGGGGGGCCTAAGTGCAAACCCGGTAAGGCGGACTTTCTGGGGCCAAGATTCTGCTGCAGTGCGGCATTGGCGCCACAGTCGAGGCCGATCTTGGCGACCTACACGCCGGTATGGCGTCGAACGGGCGGCGATGCCGGCCTCGTGTGCCCGGCTGAGATGGCTGGCTTGACGCCTAGCGCCCGCGCAGGTGCGACGGCGATTCGAGTCGCTTGGCCAACATCGACAAGGTGAGCGTCAGCACCAGGTACACCGCCGAAATGGCCAGATACGGCTCCCAGTAGCGCGAGTACGCCCCGGCCACGGTGCGCGCCGCCAGCGCCAGTTCGGCCAGGCCGATGGCCGACACCAGCGATGAGTCCTTGATCAGCGTGACGCCTTCGTTCACCAAAGCCGGCACCATGCGCCGGAAGGCCTGCGGCAGGATGACGAAGCGCATGGCCTGCCAGTGGCTCAGGCCCACGCTGTAGGCGGCCTGGGTCTGGCCGCGGTGGATGCTCTGGATGCCGGCGCGAAAGATCTCGCTGATGTAGGCGCCGGCATTCAGACTCATCGCCACGCAGCCGGAAAAGAAGGCGCCATGCTCCTGGCGGAAGGTGCGCGCTGTTTCGCCGGCCAGCAGCAGCCCATGGTCCGGATGCACCAGCGCAGGCATCAGTGCAAAGTGCACCAGCAGGATCTGCACGAAAAGCGGTGTGCCGCGAAAGAAGGCCACGTAGGCCACCGTCAGACCCCGTGCCAGGCGCAGCAGCCAACGGCCCGCCAGGCCGGCCGGCTGCGGCGCATCGGCCGAGGTGCTGATGAGGCCGAACAGCACACCCAGCACCAGCCCCGCGCCCACCGCCACCACCGCCAGCTGAATCGTCATCAGCAGCCCGGCGGCAAACAGCGGCCCGTAGCCGGCAAGGATTTCCCAGCGCAGGTCCATGCGGCGCAGCGGCTGCCGTGGCTGCTATCGGTGCTGCTGGGGGTTGTCGGTTGCTTACTTGGAAGCGCCGGGCGCCGGTGTCGCTGCCGTGGCAGGGGCAGGGGTTGCAGAAGCGGCGGCCGGGGGCGCGCCGAAGTAACGCGAGTAGATCTGCGTGTAGCTGCCATCGGCCTTGATCTCGGCCAGGCCCTTGTTGATCTTGCCCAGCAGCTCGGTGTTGCCCTTCTTCAGAGCGATGCCGTACTGCTCGGGCACGAATTCCTTGTCGGCCACGGTCTTGAACTTGCCACCCGGGTTGTTGGCCACGTAGTGCACCACCACGCCGTTGTCGGCCACCACGGCGTCCACGCCGCCCGACTCCAGTTCCTTCAGCGCCAGCGGCGTGCTCTCGAAACGCTTGATGTTGGCGCTGGTCTTGCCCTGCAGCTTGCTCACGGCCTCGTCGCCAGTGGTGCCGGTCTGCACGCCCACCTTCAGGTTCTTCAGGCCAGCGAAGCCCGTGACCTTGCTGGTCTCCTTCACCGCGATGAGTTGCTGCGCGTCGAAGTACGGCGTGCTGAAGTCCATCGTCTGCTTGCGCTCGTCGGTGATGGTGACGGCCGACACCACCATGTCGCGGTCGCCCTGGCCCAGCGCATTGAAGATGCCTTCCCACGGCGTGTTGACAAACTTGACCTCGATGCCAGCCTTGGCGGCGGCGGCTTTCACCACGTCGATGTCGAAGCCCACGATCTCGCCTTTTTCATTCTGGCTCTCGAAGGGCGCATACGCCGCGTCAGTGCCCACCACGTAGACCTTGGCCGCCGCAGCGGCAGGGGCTGCAGAGGGTGTGGCCGCGGCGGGCGGAGCTTCTTTCTTGCCGCAGGCAGCCAGCAGCAAGGTGGCGGTCAGCACCACGGCTGATTGAATGAGTTGGCGGCGCGAGGGGAAGTGCTTCATGGTCCATCCTGAGGAAGAATTTTTTGATGGCATTCAGTGTAAGGCTCCACTGCAGCACTTCGCGGCAGGCATCGCGGCGTTTCGGCGTTGCGGTGTGGCTGCTGGAACTCGCCCTGCCTGTTTCGGGCGGCTCCGGCCGCGGCGGAGTTCAGTCCGGTGTCGAAAGCGCCGCCAATTCTTCGGCTGTGAAACCCGCGCGAGCGCGGGCTGCCAGGTTGAACGGCGGCTTGGGCCGTGGTGCGCGGTAGGTGCGCGCCAGCGCACGGTAGTGCTGTACGGGGTCCAGGCCGTCACGCTCGCACAACCAGCGGTACCAGTGGTTGCCCACGGCCACGTGGCCCACCTCGTCGCGCAGGATGACGTCCAGGATGGCCACTGCGCGCAGGTCGCCGGCCTTGCACAGCTTGTCCTGCATCGGCGGCGTGGCGTCCAGGCCGCGCGCTTCCAGCGTGCGCGGCACCAGGGCCATGCGGGCGGTGATGTCGCCGGCCGTCGCCTCGCTCATGGCCCACAGGCCGTCGTGTGCCGGGAAGTCGCCATAGGCGTGTCCCACTGTCACCAGATGGTTCGACAGCAAGCTGAAGTGCTGCGCCTCCTCATGCGCCACCCGCAGCCAGTCGCGGTAGTAGTCCTGCGGCATGCCCGCAAAGCGCCACACGGCGTCGAGTGCCAGATTGATGGCGTTGAGTTCGATATGCGCCACCGCGTGCAGCAGCGCGGCCCGGCCTTCGGGTGTGAAGGGCGAACGGTGCCTGACGTCGGCCGGCGCCACCAGCGGCGGCCGATCGGTGCGGCCGGGCAGCGGACCGGTGCAAACCACCGTGGCCAAGGGCTCGACCCAGTCTTGCGGCGCCGGGTGCAGGGCCAGCGCTGCAGCTGCCTTCTGTGCGGGGTCAGCGGTTTGCAAGGCCTTCAGCGCGGCCGTTCGAAGCTCCATCCCTAGAATTATGGGCTTTGCCCCTCATGGGCAGTAAGGTTGCTGCGATGGCCCTGTACCAGATTGGCGATGACGCCCCCGAACTCGACCCCAGCGCGTGGGTGGCCGACAGCGGCCAGGTGATAGGCCGTGTGCGCATGGGCCCGGGCAGCAGTGTCTGGTACGGCGCCGTGCTGCGCGGCGACAACGAGTGGATCACGCTGGGCGCGCGCACCAACGTCCAGGAAAACAGCGTGCTGCACACCGACCCGGGCTTCCCGATGAACCTGGGTGAGGACGTGACCGTCGGGCATCAGGCGATGCTGCACGGCTGCACGGTGGGCGATGGTTCGCTCATCGGCATCCAGGCCGTGGTGCTCAACGGTGCGAAGATCGGCAAGAACTGCCTGGTGGGCGCCGGCGCCATCGTCACCGAGGGCAAGGAGTTCCCCGACAACTCGCTGATCCTGGGCGCACCCGCCAAGTGGGTGAAGGAGATCTCTGCCGACCAGATATCGCGGCTGAAAGGCGCGGCGACCCACTACGTGGACAACGCGCAGCGCCACCGCACTCAGCTCAAGAAGATCGGCTGATGGGCACGCTGAAGAAGTTCCTGTTCGAAGGCTTGCCGGTGCGCGGCATGCTGGTGCGGCTGACGGGCAGCTGGCAGGAACTGCTGCAGCGGCGCGCCGACGTGGGCCCGCACCCGCCCGAGGTGCGTGTGCTGCTGGGCGAGATGGCGGCCGCCGGCGTGCTGATGCAGGCCAACATCAAGTTCAACGGCGCGTTGGTGCTGCAGGTGTTTGGCGATGGCCCGGTGAAGCTGGCCGTGGCCGAGGTGCAAAGCGACCTGAGCTTCCGTACCACGGCCAAGGTGGTGGGCGAGGTGCCGGCAGGCGCGCAGCTGGAAGCGCTGCTCAACGTGCACGGCCAGGGCCGCTGCGCCATCACGCTTGACCCGCGCGACAAACTCCCCGGGCAGCAGCCTTACCAGGGTGTGGTGCCTCTTTTCAACATCTCGGACGGTGACCAGCGCGAACCGCTGCAGCAGGTGCAACAAGTGCTGGAACACTACATGCTGCAGTCCGAGCAGCTCGATACGCGCCTGATCCTGGCGGCCAATGACGAGGTGGCTGCAGGCCTGCTGATCCAGCGCATGCCGGTGCAGGGCGGCGGCAATCTGGAAGGCGGCGCCGGGTCTCGCCGCAACGAAGACGACATCGGTGTGGAAGTGTCCTACAACCGCATTTCGCTGCTGGCTGCCACGCTGACGCGCGAAGAGCTGCTGACGCTGTCGGTGGACGAGATCCTGCACCGCCTGTTCTGGGAAGAGACGCTGCGCGTCTTCGACCCGGTGCGGCCGCGCTTTGCCTGCACCTGTTCACGCCAGCGCGTCAGCACCATGCTGCTGGGGCTGGGCCGCGAAGAAAGCGACAGCCTGATCGAAGAGCGAGGAGAGGTGGAAGTGGGCTGCGAGTTCTGTGGCGCGCAGTACCGCTTCGATGCGGTGGACGTGGGCGAACTGTTCACGCCAGCGCGCAACCAGCCCCCGGCCAGCCAGGGCGTGCAGTAGTCGGCAGCGCTGGCATTGTTGCCGGCAGGCAGGTCCGCATGCCCGCCTCACTTGTGGAAGGGCCGCGCTCTGTGGCGCGCGCCAGACGACAGCTACAGCGCCTGCACGCGGCGCAGGGCCCGTTCGTAGGGCGCGTCGCCGCAACACTCACAAGACCAGCCACCCCGCTGCGCGCCATCGGCTGCCAGCCGGGTGAAGAGCCCGGCCGGTGCGGGCGCATTGTTTGACAGCTGACGCAGCAGTGGCGCCACTGCTGCCAGTGCCTGTTGCAGGCGTGCCGGCCCGCTGCCGCCGATGACGGCAAAGGGCAGCGCGTGGTTCAGCAGCAGCGCACGGATGGCGCGGTCCACGGGCTCGCGCACCTGCGGGCCGTCGCGCTGGTGGCCGTCGGGTACCCAGGGCAGGTCCAGCGCGGTCAGCAGGCTGAAGCCGATGCGTCTGTGCAGCGCAACGGCCTGCGCGTGCAGACTCCGGTCACCAAAGATCAGCTTGCTGTAGACGGTTGTCATCAGGCCGGTGGTGTCGCAGATCACCACGTCGTGGTCTTGCGCTGCGGCTTCGATGCGTGCGTGCTGTTCTTCCAGGATCGCGGCCTGCTCATGGGCCCGGGGCGTGCGGCCCTGTTCGTCGCACCATTGGCGCAGCACCTCGGGGACCCACGCCGTGCGCAGCGGTGTTGCCGCTTCAGCTGACCCTTCAACGCCCGGCATGGCGGCCAGCGACAACGCCAGGCCCTGCGCCAACGTGGTCTTGCCGGTGCTCTCGGCGCCCAGCACGGCCACACACAGTGCGCGCGGGCGCGTGGTTGTCGCCGCAGCGTTCATGGTGCGGCTGTCTCGGGTGCCGCCGCCAGGCGCTGCCAATGCCGCCAGCCCCACAGTGCCAGCAGTGCAAACAGGCCGTAGAGCAGGGCCGTCAACCACAGGCTCTTGTAGGCGAACAAGGCGATGCTGACCGTGTTGACGGCCACCCACGTGGGCCAGTTTTCCACCAGCTTGCGGCCCAGCAGGATCTGCCCGGTGATGCTGGCCACGGTGGGCAGGGCGTCGAAGTAGGGCACGTCGCTGTCGGTGACACGGGCCAGCAGCAGGCCCAGCAGCGGCCACGCCAGCAGCGTGGCGCCCAGCACCTGCCAGCGCTGGCGGCGCTGCAGGTGGCGCACCCGCAGTGCGCCACCCTTCGAGGTGCCCCGCAGCCACTGCCACCAGCCCCACAGCGCCAGCGCGATGAACAGCAGCTGCAGTGTTGCTTCGCCATACAGCTTGCTCTGCGCAAACAGCACCGCGTAGGCGGCCGAACTGAAGATGGCCAACGGCCAGGCCACCGGGTGCACACGCACATTGGCCAGCACCATGGCCAGCGCGGCCACGAAGGCCACCGCCTCCAGCCAGCTGACGGGGCTGCCCCAGGCGGTGAAGGCGGTGGTGGTGGCGGCTTCCAGCAAGGCGCGCGCAGCTCTCAGCCTCTCAGCGCTTGTCGGTCAGGCGAACGAGGATCTCGTTGGACCTGACCATGCCCAGCTCGGCGCGGGCCTTTTCTTCCACCATCTCTTCGCCGTCCTTGAAGTCGCTGACCTCGGCGGCGGTGCGCTCGTTGCGTTCACGCGCCTGCTCGTTGGTGGCGCGCTGCGCCTCCAGCTGCTTGCGTTTGCTCATCACCTGCGGCAGGCTGGCCTTGCCGAACCAGAGGTCGGCTTGCACGGCGCCCAGCAGAATGGCGAGTACGACGGTGATCCAGCGCATGGTGTGTCTTCTCCCGGGGGGCGAAGCTTGATCCTTCAGCCTTCGTTGTTGTAGGTCTGGTTGAAAGCGCCGCGGCCGGGGTAGAAAGCCACGTCGCCCAGGTCTTCCTCGATGCGCAGCAGCTGGTTGTACTTCGCCATGCGGTCGCTGCGGCTCAAGGAGCCGGTCTTGATCTGCCCGGCGTTGCTGCCCACCGCGATGTCGGCGATGGTGGAGTCTTCGGTTTCGCCGCTGCGGTGGCTGATGACGTTGGTCCAGCCCGCGCGCTTGGCCATTTCGATGGCAGCAAAGGTTTCGGTCAGGGTGCCGATCTGGTTGATCTTGATCAGGATCGAGTTGGCCACGCCTTCCTTGATGCCACGCTCCAGGATCTTGGTGTTGGTGACGAACAGGTCGTCACCCACCAGTTGCAGCCGCTTGCCCAGGCGCGCGTTCAGCAGCTTCCAGCCGTCCCAGTCGCCCTCGTGCATGCCGTCTTCGATGCTGATGATGGGGTACTTGTCGGCCCAGCTGGCCAGGATGTCGGTCCACTCGCCGGCGGTCAGCGTCAGGCCTTCACCGGACAGGTGGTACTTGCCGTCCTTGTAGAACTCGCTGGCGGCACAGTCCAGGCCCAGCGCGATCTGTTCACCGGGTTTGTAGCCAGCCTTTTCAATGGCTTCCAGGATCATCTGGATCGCCGCTTCATGGCTGGCCACGTTGGGTGCAAAGCCGCCTTCGTCGCCCACGCTGGTGGGCATGCCCTTGGCGTCGATGATCTTCTTCAGTGCGTGGAAGACCTCGGCGCCGTAGCGCAGCGCTTCGCGAAAGCTCGGTGCACCCACGGGGATGATCATCAGCTCCTGCAGGTCGAGGTTGTTGTTGGCGTGCGCGCCGCCGTTGATGACGTTCATCATCGGCACCGGCAGACTCATGCGGCCCATGCCGCCGAAGTAGCGGTACAGCGGCAGGCCGCTTTCTTCGGCCGCGGCGCGTGCCACCGCCATGCTCACCGCCAGCGTGGCGTTGGCGCCCAGGCGGCTCTTGTTTTCGGTGCCGTCCAGGTCGATCAGCGTCTTGTCCAGAAAGGCTTGTTCAGAAGCGTCCAGGCCCAGCACGGCTTCGCTGATCTCGGTGTTCACGTGTTCCACGGCCTTGAGCACGCCCTTGCCCAGGTAACGGCTCTTGTCGCCGTCGCGCAGTTCAATCGCTTCACGGCTGCCGGTGGACGCACCACTGGGCACCGCCGCGCGGCCCATGGTGCCGCTTTCCAGCAGAACGTCACACTCGACGGTGGGGTTGCCGCGGCTGTCCAGGATCTCCCGGCCGACAATGTCAACAATGGCGCTCATTCTTGTTCCTCAGAGGTAGCTTGGGTTCGGTTCGGTTCGATGCGGGGCACGTGCTGGCCATAGTGCTGGGTGTGCTGCGGCCTCAGACGGGCGCTTCGACGCCTTCGACCAGCACCATGTTGAACAGGGCCGTTGCGCCCTTGCGCAGGCCGCGCGCCTGCACGTAGCCGGGGCTGTCGTACATGGCCTTGGCCTGTTCGAAGCTGGGGTAGCGCAGGACGGTCATGCGCGGCGGCTTCCAGTCGCCTTCCAGCACTTCCAGGCGGCCACCGCGCACGAGATAGTCACCGCCAAAGGCTTTGGCCACCGCGGGCGCAGCAGCCATGTAGTGCTTGAAGGCTTCGGGGTCGCTGATCAGCGATTCGACGATGATGTAGGCAACGGGCATGGGCGCGGTCTTTGATTGCGTGGCTCAGCAGCCGAAGTCGTTTTGACCAAGAAAATGTGAAATTCAGCTTGTTGGTCGAAGCGACTTCAACAACCGAAGTCGCTTTCCAGCAGCGGCTGGCGCTTGATCACGCGGTCCAGCGACACCAGCTGTTCCAGCAAGGATTTCATGTGCTTCAGCGGCACCGCGTTGGGGCCGTCGCTCATGGCGTTGGCGGGGTCGGGGTGGGTTTCCATGAACAGGCCCGCCACGCCGACAGCAACGGCTGCGCGCGACAGCACCGGCACGAATTCGCGCTGGCCGCCACTGCTGGTGCCCTGGCCACCCGGCAACTGCACGCTGTGCGTGGCATCAAACACCACGGGCGCGCCGGTGTCGCGCATGATGGCCAGACTGCGCATGTCGCTCACCAGGTTGTTGTAGCCGAAGCTGGCGCCGCGTTCGCAGGCCATGAAACGGTCTTCGCTCAGGCCCTTGTCGCGCGCAGCGGCGCGGGCCTTGTCGATGACGTTCTTCATGTCGCCCGGCGCCAGGAACTGGCCCTTCTTGATGTTGACCGGCTTGCCGCTTTGCGCCACCGCGCGGATGAAGTCGGTCTGCCGGCACAGGAAGGCGGGAGTCTGCAGCACGTCGACGACGGCGGCCACTTCGGCAATCTCGGCTTCGCTGTGCACGTCGGTCAGGATGGGCACGTTCAACTCACGCCGCACCTTGGCCAGGATCTCCAGCCCGCGCTGCATGCCCGGGCCGCGAAAGCTGGCGCCGCTGCTGCGGTTGGCCTTGTCGTAGCTGCTCTTGAAGATGAACGGGATGCCCAGCGCCGAGGTGATTTCCAACAGAGCCCCGGCCACGTCCATCTGCAGCTGTTCGCTTTCAACCACGCAGGGGCCGCTGATCAGGAAAAACGGCTGAGTCAGTCCGACATCGAACCCGCACAGCTTCATGCCGTCACCTTGGCGGGCGTGGCCTTCGCGGTGCTGCGCAGATGTTGCGCCAGCGCCGCCTTGATGAAGCTGGTGAACAGCGGGTGCCCATCCCAGGGCGTGCTCTTGAACTCGGGGTGGAACTGAACGCCCATGAACCACGGATGCTGGCTGCGTGGCAGTTCAACGATTTCGGTCAGCTTTTCGGTCTGCGTCAGTGCGCTGATCACCAGTCCGGCCTGCTGCAGCCGGTCCAGGTAGTGCACATTGGCTTCGTAGCGGTGGCGGTGGCGCTCGGTCACCACGGGGCCGTAGATTTCGTGCGCCAGCGTGCCAGGCTTGACGTCGGAGCTTTGCGCGCCCAGGCGCATCGTGCCACCGAGGTCGGAGCTGGCGGTGCGTTTCTGGATGCTGCCGTCCCGGTCTTTCCATTCTTCGATGAGTGCAATCACCGGGTGCTTGCAGCCGGCGTCGAATTCGGTGCTGTTGGCGTCGGCCAGGCCCGCCACGTGGCGCGCGTATTCGATGGTGGCCACCTGCATGCCCAGGCAGATACCCAGGTAGGGCACCTGGTGCTCACGTGCGTACCGCGCAGCGACGATCTTGCCTTCGATGCCACGCTTGCCGAAACCGCCGGGCACCAGGATGGCGTCGTAGGCCGACAGCTGTTCCACGTTGCTGTCGCTGAGCGACTCGGCGTCGACGTATTCGATGTCCACGCGGGCATGGTTGTGGATGCCGGCGTGGCGCAGTGCTTCGTTCAGGCTCTTGTAGCTGTCGGACAGGTCGGTGTACTTGCCGCACATCGCAATCTTCACCCTGCTGGCCGGGTGCTCGACTTCGTTGACCAGCTGGTCCCAGCGCCGCAGGTCGGCCGGCTTGGTCAGCAACTGCAGCTTCATGCAGATCAGCTCGTCCAGGCCCTGCTCATGCAACAGCCGGGGCACCTTGTAGATGGTGTCCACGTCCCACATGCTGATCACGCCGTGCGGCTGCACGTTGGTGAAGAGGCTGATCTTTTCGCATTCGTCGGGCGGGATCGGGCGGTCGGCACGGCACAGCAGCACATCGGGCTGGATGCCGATCTCGCGCATCTTCTGCACCGAGTGCTGGGTGGGTTTGGTCTTGAGTTCGCCGGCAGCGGCGATGAAGGGCACGTAGGTCAGGTGCACATAAGCGCTGTTGCTGGGGCCGCTCTTCAGGCCCATCTGGCGCACGGCTTCGAGGAAGGGCAGGCTTTCGATGTCGCCTACGGTGCCACCCACTTCGACGATGGCCACGTCGACATCACCCGCGCCGCGCTTGACGAATTCCTGGATCTCACCGGTGACGTGCGGGATCACCTGCACCGTCTTGCCCAGGTAGTCGCCGCGCCGCTCTTTTTCAAGCACGCTCTTGTAGATCTGGCCCGCGGTGAAGTTGTTGGCCCGCTTCATCTTGGTGGTGATGAAACGTTCGTAGTGGCCCAGGTCGAGGTCGGTTTCGGCACCGTCGTCGGTGACGAAGACCTCGCCATGCTGGAACGGGCTCATCGTGCCCGGGTCCACGTTCAGGTAAGGGTCGAGCTTGATGAGCGTGACCTTCAGGCCACGTGACTCGAGGATGGCCGCCAGAGACGCTGCTGCGATGCCCTTGCCCAAAGAGGACACCACGCCGCCGGTGACGAAGACAAACTTGGTCATGTCGTGAGGCAGCTTTCAACGGGCGCACGGCCCGAAGCAGGCGTGGGCGGCGAAAACTGCCGTGTTGGTAAAAATGAAGTATACCGGCGCGGCCTCGCGCGCCGGGCTGCTGGCAAGGTGTAACGGTGGGGTGGGGCGGCGAGGGCAGACAATGCGACCCATGGGCCCACAGCGCATCGTCTGCCTCACCGAAGAAACCACCGAATGGCTGTACCTGCTGGGGCAGGAAGTGCGCATCGTGGGCATCAGCGGCTACACCGTGCGGCCGCGCCGCGCACGGCAGGAAAAGCCGCGCATCAGTTCGTTCCTGGACGGCAAGATCGACAAGATCGTCGCGCTGCAGCCCGACCTGGTGATCGGCTTTTCGGACATGCAGGCCGCGCTGGCCGACAAGCTGATACGGGCCGGCCTGAACGTGCTGGTGACCAACCAGCGCAGCGTGGCGCAGATCTTCGACACGATGCGGCTGGTGGCCGGCCTGGTGGGCGAACACGAACGCGCGGCGCATTGGATTGCGCAGTGCCAGGCCCGGCATGCGCAGATCGCGGCCACTGCGGCGCACTGGCCGCGCCGGCCCCGTGTCTATTTCGAGGAGTGGGATGAGCCGATGATCAGCGCCATCCAGTGGGTCAGCGAACTGGTGGCGGTGGCCGGCGGCGACGACGTGTTCCCGGAACTGGCGCAACAGTCGATGGGGCGCAACCGGGTGGTGGCCGACGCGCTGGAGCCGGTGCGCCGCGCGCCCGACCTCATCGTGGGTTCCTGGTGCGGCAAGAAGTTCAGGCCCGAGCGCGTGGCAGCGCGGCCGGGCTGGGCCGAGGTGCCCGCAGTGCGCTCGGGTGCGCTGCACGAGATCAAGTCCTGCGACATCCTGCAGCCTGGCCCGGCGGCGCTGGTGGACGGGCTGGAGCAGCTGCACCGGCTGTTCGCCCATTGGGCTGCCGCGCAGCCCGATGTCAATGCCAGCACTGCCGCACCCGCAAAAGCCCCGCATGTGGCTTGAGCTGCGCCTGTTCCTGGTGGCGCTGAACACCTTGACCCGTTGTCCGCTGCCGGCCTGGGTGGGCTGGCAGCCCGCATGGCGTCAGCAGAGCCTGCATCACTTTCCTGGCGTCGGGCTGGTGGTGGGTGCGGGCGCGGCCTTGGTGTTGTGGCTGGCCGGGCACGCATGGCCGGCACTGGTGTCGGTGCTGACCAGCATCGCGTTCACGCTGTGGCTCACGCAAGCCAGGCACGAAAGCGGCTGGGCGCTGGTGTGCACACTGCGCTCGCAGGCTGGCCTGGATCCCGCCGTCGTTCCGCGCCCCGGCAGCGGCGCCGTTGAAGGCGGGTCATTGCCACCCACATCACCGCCTGCGTTGGACACATCGGCCTTCCTGGGGCTGCTGCTGATGGTGGCGCTGAAGGTGGCTGCGCTGCACGGGCTGGTGGTGCGCGACCTGACGGTGATGCTGGCCACCCTGGCGCTGGCCCACAGCTGGTCGCGTTGCGGCATGGTCTTGCTGCTCTGGTGGCGTCGCCGGGGGCAGGGTGTACCACGCGATGGTGTGCCCGCGGGTGCCTCGACATCGCAGCCCGCGTCCGCCGGGATTCCGGTAGCGCTGCTGTGGGCTGCCATCGCCGCGGGCATGGCCTCGCTCTTCGTGCCGGTCATGGCCTTGGCCGTTGCGGCGGCGGCCAGCGTGGCGGTGGGCGTGTTGCTGGCGCAGCGGCTGCAAAGCAGGCCGGCGGGGCGCGCCGCGTCGGGGCTGGACGCCCTGCAGCAGGTTTGTGAACTGGTCGTCTACCTGGCGGTGCTGGCCACGCTGGCCCAGGGTTGACGCCCGGGGTCGTGTGGGGCTGCTGCTGCCGGTCCGGCTTCGATGCAGTTGATGCCCGTCTTTTGGCGGGCTGTCGCAGCGCGCTTGGTGGGGCTGCGCCTTGGTTCGAAGATGCGGCCATCGCAACCCGAGACGAACCACCGGAGATCACCATGAACCAGCCCACCAAACTGAACCTGTACCACCGCGGCATCGCTTTGTCCCTGGCCGCCATGGTGACGCTCGGTCTGCTGGGCGGCATCGATCAGCTGGCGCACAAGCCCCAGGCGGCCGACGCCTGGGCTGCCAAGACCGTCAGCGCGCCGCGCGCCTGAGCGGCGCCATGAACGCGCTCATCCTGTTCGTGCTGTGGTGCCTGCTGTGGGTGGTCAGCTGGCCGGTGGCCTTGCTGGCGCTGGTGCTGCTGCCGCTGGTGTGGCTGCTGACCCTGCCTTTGCGGCTGGTGGGTGTGGTGGTGTCGTCGATTTTCGAGCTGCTGCGCGCCGTGCTGGGCCTGCCGGCACGCCTGTTGGGTCATCGCCCGCGCTGACCAGGCAGAGGCCGCTGGATGGCCACCCTGCTCGCCGCACGGTGTGCCTGCGCCACCGCCGTGCCCGGTTGGGTAGACTTCTGCTGCGAGTACGGGGGCGATCATCCAACCGTGTCAAACCCCGGATGTAAGCCCGATGCCAGCCATCGGGAGCCCACTTGGGCGTCTGAGCAATCCAAGCGCTTGACCTTTCAACCTTCAGCAGGAGACAAACATGGCACAACGTGATGTGGTGGTACTGGGCGCGGCCCGTTCGGCAATTGGCACCTTCGCCGGTTCGCTGGCCGACATCGAACCGGCCGAACTGGCCGGCATGGTGATGAAGGAAGCGGTGAAGCGCAGCGGCGTCGACCCGCAGCGCATCAACTACGTGACGGTGGGCAACACCATCCCCACCGAAGCGCGGTTCCCCTACGTGGCGCGGGTGGCCAGCATCCAGGCCGGCCTGCCGATGGACAGCGTGGCGATGTCGGTCAACCGGCTGTGCAGCTCGGGCCTGCAGGGCATCGTGACCACGGCACAGAACATCCTGCTTGGCGACTGCGACTATGGCGTCGGCGGCGGTGTGGAAGTGATGAGCCGCGGCGGTTACCTGTCGACCGCGATGCGCAGCGGCGCACGCATGGGCGACACCAAGCTCATCGACACGATGGTGGCCACGCTCACCGACCCCTTTGGCGTCGGTCACATGGGCATCACGGCCGAAAACTTGGCCACGAAATGGGGCATCACGCGTGAACAGCAGGATGCGCTGGCCGTCGAGAGCCACCGTCGCGCCGCGGCGGCCATTGCCGAGGGCCGTTTCAAGAGCCAGATCGTGGCCATCGTCAAGCAGACGCGCAAGGGCGAGGTCACCTTCGACACCGACGAGCACGTGAAGGCCAGCACCACGATGGAAAGCCTGGGCAAGCTCAAGCCTGCCTTCAAGAAGGAAGGTGGCAGCGTCACCGCCGGCAATGCGTCGGGCATCAACGACGGCGCCGCCTTTTTTGTGCTGGGTGAAGCCGGTGTGGCCGCTGCGCACGGCTACAAGCCCATGGCGCGGCTGGCCGGCTATGCGGTGGCCGGCGTGTCCAACGAGATCATGGGCGAAGGCCCGATCCCGGCGTCGAAGCTGGCGCTGAAGAAGGCCGGCCTGACGATGAGCCAGATGGACGTGATCGAGAGCAACGAGGCTTTTGCCGCCCAGGCCATTGCGGTGGCTCGCGGGCTGGAACTGGACATGGCCAAGACCAACCCCAACGGTGGCGCCATCGCCTTGGGCCACCCGATCGGCTGCAGCGGCGCTTTCATCGCCACCAAGGCCATCTACGAACTGCACCGCACCGGTGGCCGTTATGCGCTGGTGACCATGTGCATTGGCGGCGGCCAGGGCATTGCGGCGGTCTTCGAGCGGCTGTAAGCGTTACCGCGCCGGCTGTGCCTCTCGCTGGGGTGTGGCCAGGCCAGCCCCGCTGCCGGCCTCGCCGACAGCGGGGCTTTTTTGTTGCGTGCTCCTGGGCTTCCAGGCCCTTGCAAGGTCGGCGCGTGCTGCGCCGCCGGGGGTCAACTGCCGTTGAATCGCGGCGCCCGGCGTTCGGCGTAAGCCGCCAAACCTTCGCGCAGGTCGTCACTGACGGCGCAGCGCGCCTCGCGCATGCGGATGCGTTTGACGGTGCTGCGGCCGGCTGCGATCTCGTTCAACGACAGCTTCATGCCCTGCACCGCCATCGGCGCACCGAGCATCAACTGCTCGACCATGGCGTCGACTGCCGGGCTCAGCTCGGCTGGCGAGACCAGCAGGTCCAGGTAACCCAGGCGCAACAGTTCATCGGCCTGCACCGTCTGCGCCAGCAGAAAAAGGCGCTTGGCGGCCTGCAGGCCCAGGCGCGACACATAGCGCTGCAGACCGCTGGGGTAGTAGTGCAGGCCCAGGTGCGCAGCGGGCATGCGCAGCTCCATGCCCTGCACGCCGACGCGAAAGTCGCAGGCCAGCGCCAGATCGGTGGCGCCGCCGTAGACGCTGCCGTTCAGGCGCGCCACCGTGGGCAGCGGCAGCGCCTCGAGTGCGACTACCGTGCGCTCGAACAGCTGGGGGTCGGCGCTGGCGGCTTGCGGGCTGGCCGGTGCAGCCGTTGCGCCCTGCTGCAGTTCGTCGATGTTGAAGCCGGCGCAGAAGGCCCGGCCGCGCCCTGTGAGAACCAGCGCGCGCACGCGGGGGTCGGCGCCGAGCTGTCGAAAGTGATGTTGCAGCGCCAACAGGTCGTCGCGGTGCAGCCGGTTCAGGTGGCGCGGCCGGTTCAGCGTGATGGTGGCCAGGCCCCGGTCGTCGATGTGCAGACCGGGCGCGCCGTCGGCAGCGGTCGCGCTGGCCTGGGGCACTGCCGTCACTTCAGCTCGGGCAGGTAGCGCACCGCCAGCACACCCGGTATGGCCGCCAGCGCGGTCAGCACCTCGGGTGCCACCGCGCTGTCCACGTCCACCAGCGTGTAGGCCATCTCGCCGCGGCTCTTGTTCACCATGTTGTGGATGTTCAGACTGGCAACCGCCATGGTGGTGGACATCTGGCCCAGCATGTTGGGCACATTGCTGTTGGCGATGGCCACGCGCCAGGGCGATTCACGCTCCATGCGCACGGTGGGAAAGTTCACCGCGTTGCTGATCTCGCCATGTTCCAGATAGGCGCGCAACTGGTCCACCACCATCACGGCGCAGTTTTCCTCGGCCTCGCGCGTGCTGGCGCCCAGGTGCGGCAGCGCCACGATCCTGGACTGAATGCCGCGGGGGTGGCCGTGAAGCTCGGCGCTGGGAAAGTCGCACACATAGGCGCTGAGCCGGTCGGCGGCCAGCGCCTCCAGCACGGCCGCGTTGCTGACCACGCCGTCGCGGCTGAAGTTCAGCAACACGGCGCCGGGCCGCATGAGGCCGATGTTGCCGTCGTTGACGAGGTGGCGCGTGGCTTCCACCAGCGGCACATGCATGGTGACGAACTGCGCGCCCTTCAGCACTTCGTTCACGCTGCCCGCTCTTCTGACCTGCGACGGCAGGCTCCAGGCCGCGTCGACGGTTATTTCGGGGTCGTAGCCCATCACGTTCAAGCCCAGGCCGATGGCCGCCTCGGCCACCATGCAGCCGATCTTGCCCAGGCCGACGATGCCCAGCGTCTGCCCTTGCAGTTCGTAGCCACCGAACTGTTTCTTGCCGTCTTCCACCACCTTGTCGAGGTCGGGTGCAGACACATCGAGTTCGGACACGAAGCGCAGTGCCGGCGCCAGGTTGCGCGCCGCCATCAGCAGACCGGCCAGCACCAATTCTTTCACCGCGTTGGCATTGGCGCCCGGCGCGTTGAACACCGGCACTCCGCGCGCGCTCATCAAAGGCACAGGGATGTTGTTGGTGCCCGCGCCGGCGCGCCCGATGGCGCGCACGCTGGGTGCGATGGTCATGCTGTGCATGTCGGCGCTGCGCACCAAGACGCCCACCGGGTCAGCCACGTCCTTGCCCACGCGGTAGCGCTCGGCCGGCAGGCGCGACAGGCCGCCGGCCGAGATGGCGTTGAGCACCAGGATGGGCATGCGCCCGGTGGTGGTGTCAGCCATGTTGCGTCTCGAATTCCCTCATGTAGGCCACCAGCGCCTGCACGCCCGCCATCGGCATGGCGTTGTAGATGGAAGCGCGCATGCCGCCCACCGAGCGGTGGCCCTTGAGCTGCACCATGTTCCGCGCCTCGGCACCCTTCAGGAAAGCGGCGTCCAGCGCTTCGTCCTTCATCTTGAAGGGCACGTTCATCAGGCTGCGACAGTCGTGCGCCACCGGGGCATTGTAGAAGCCGGTGGTGTCGAGATAGTCGTACAGCAGTGCAGCCTTCTTGCGGTTGTGCAGTTCCATCGCCGGCAGCCCGCCCTGGGCCTTGATCCACTTGAACACCAGGCCTGCGATGTAGATGGCGTAGGTGGGTGGCGTGTTGTACATGCTCTCGTTGTCGGCCACCACCTTGTAGTCGAAGGCGCTGGGCGTGGCCGGCAGCGCGTGGCCGATGAGGTCTTCACGCACGACGACGATGGTCAGGCCCGCAGGGCCGATGTTCTTCTGCGCACCGCCGTAGATCAGCCCGAATTTCGACACGTCGACCGGGCGCGACAGGATGGAACTGCTCATGTCGGCCACCAGCGGCACGGCTCCGATGTCGGGCGTGAAGTGGTATTCCACGCCGCCGATGGTTTCGTTGCTGCAGATGTGCACATAGGCCGCGTTGGCGTCGAGCTTCCAGCTGCTGCGCGCCGGGATGGTGGTGTAGCCGCTGTCGGCGGCGCTGGCGGCCACGTTGACAGCGCCGTATTTCTTTGCTTCCTTGATGGACTTCTTGCTCCACTCGCCGGTGTCGATGTAGTCGGCGCTGCTCTTGCCGCGCAACATGTTCATCGGCACGATGGCGTTTTCCGCGATGGCGCCGCCCTGCATGAACAGCACCTTGTAGCCGTCGGGGATGTTCAGCAGCTCGCGCAGCAAGGCTTCGGCTTCGTTGGCGATGGAGATGAACTCCTTGCCGCGGTGGCTCATCTCCATCACGCTCATGCCGCTGCCATGCCAGTCCAGCATCTCGGCGGCCGCTTGTTGCAGCACGGGTTCGGGCAGCGCGGCGGGGCCGGCGCTGAAGTTGAAGACGCGGGTCATGCGGTTGTGCTTTCTGATGGTTGGAGGCGTTCGGCGGCGGACCGACCGGGTCGGATTATCCGCACTCGCGGTTTTCCCGCTCGTAGGAGCGTGGGCAGCAGAAGGACGTCGGCTGCAACGCGCGAGAAAACGGCGCCCTCCGGTATCGCCTGCTGCGCCCAGGGGCCCACCCTGAGCTTGCAGATCGATACCGAAGGGCACTCGTTTTTCGCGCGTTTCGCTTCGACGCCTTCTGCCGCCCACGCTCCTGGGGATGGTCGGCACCGCGCGTCGCGACACAATCGGGCCGATGACAAGCCTTTGCAAATCCGCCGTCCTGGCGGCATGCTTGATCTGGGCGCAGGCCATCGCCACCGCCCAGGCCCAACCCGATGGCGACAGCCGAGCGGTGCAGGCCGTGCGCCTGGCCGCTGGGGAAACACTGAATCTGGACGGCACGCTGTCGCACCCGGCCTGGAAGCGGGCGCCGGTGTACGACCGCTTCGTCGAAAAGGACCCCGTTTTCGGCGCGCCGCCGCCGCAGGTGACGCGCGTGCAGGTGCTGTTCGATGGACACGCGCTGTATGTGGGTGTGACGGCGCTCGACACCGAGCCTGCATTGATCCGCGACCCCATCGTGCGCAATGACCAGGTCAACCGCACGCAGGACTTCGTCGCCGTCTACATCGACGCCATCGGCAGCAAGCGTTCGGCGCAGTTCTTTCGCGCCAATGCCGCGGGCAGTATGGCCGACGGCCTGCACACCGCCAGCGACGACTTCGAGGACTTCTCGCCCGACTTCGACTGGGACGCTGCCGTCTCGCGCGATGCCCACGGTTACACGGCCGTTTTCAGGCTGCCCTTTGCCAGCCTGCGCTTCACGCCTGGTCAGCACGACTGGCGCATCATGGTGGTGCGCCGGCTGCCGCGCGAGCAGTTCCACCTCGTCACGTCGGTGCCCATTCCGCGCGACCTGCCCAGCTTCATCGACAACCTGCAGCCTTTGCTGGGCGTGCAGTTGCCGCAAGACAGCCGCTTTTTGACCTTGCGCCCCAGCGTGACCGTGCGCCGCGACGAGCCGGCCTTTGGCACTGCGCGCAACAAGGTGAGCGCCAGCCTGGACGCCAAGTGGCGGCCGCTGCCGCAGGCGGTGGTGGACGCCACGCTGAACCCCGATTTCTCGCAGGTGGCGCTGGACGTGCCGCAACTCGCCGGCAACGCGCGCTTTGCGCTCTTCTACCCTGAGAAGCGGCCTTTCTTCTTCGAGTCGGCCGACCTGCTGCGCACGCCCACCGAAGCCTTTTACACACGCAGCTTCACCGAGCCGCGCTGGGGGCTGCGCGGCACCTGGCGTTCCACCGAATGGGCCGGCACCGCGCTGGCACTGGAAGACCGTGGCAAGGGCTTGGTGCTGCTGCCCGGTGCCTACGGCACCGACGCCACGTCACAGCCGGCGTCGAAGGTGCTGGCGCTGCGCGCGCGCAGCGACGGCGGAGCGGCACTGCTGCCCCAAGGGCTGCAACTGGGTGCGGTGATGGCGTCGCGGCAGTACAACGACGACCGCGGTCACAACACCGTGCTCGGCCCCGACATGGCCTGGCAACTGGATGGCAACTGGCGCCTGCGGGCCCAGTGGCTGCACGCGCAAACATCGGCGCTGCCCGATGGCGATGGCTTGCACAAAGGGCCGGCGCGCGACGGCGATCTGTTGCACCTGCGCGTCTTTCACCAGACCGACCAGAGCGAAGCCAACCTGGGCATCGACGACATCGGTGCCGGCTTCCGCCATGACAGCGGCTTCGTCAACCAGGCGGGCGTGCGCAAGTTCCATGGCTGGGCGGCGCGGGGCTGGAACCGCGTCGGCCCGTTCAACCAGTTCTGGGTGAATGCCGAGTGGGACCGGGTGGTCGACCGAAGCAGCGGGCAACTCGTGTCGGAGTATCTGCGCCCGGGCATCTGGAGCACGGGCTCCAGCAACCTGGAATGGTGGGCCGAATTCTTTGGCCACTCCGTGCTGCGCACGTCGGCGCAGGCGCCGCTGCTGCGTGAGCGTTTTGTCGCCACCGGCCTGGTGATGACGCCTGCGCGCTGGTTCCCCATCCTGGACACCAAGCTGGTGTGGGGCCAACTGGCCGACAGCAGGGCCAATGACGTGCGGCCGGGTGGCAGCTTCAAGCTGGTGGCCAAGCTGCGCCCCTTGTCGCACCTGGAGGTGGAAACCACGGCCAACACCGCTTGGCTGCGCCGCGATGGCGAGCGCAGCTATGCAGAAACAGCGGTGCAGGGGCTGGCGGTGTGGCACTTCAATGCGCGCCACAACCTGCGTGCCATCGTCGAAAGGACATCGCTGTCGCGCCAGGCCGAGGGCGCGCAGTTGCCGGCCCAGCACAGCAAGGACAGCACGGTGTCGCTGACCTATGGCTGGCGCGAGTCGGCGGGTACGCGGCTCTACGTGGGCTACAGCCGCGCCCGCAATGCGCTGGTGGCCGGCGACCACAGCCAGGAGCTGTTCGTCAAGCTGCAGCTGGACGTGGACGAGGCGCGCTCGCTGTTGCGTCGGCGCTGAATAGCAGCGTCGGGCCACGGCCGTGGTGCCCGCTTGTAAGTCCGGGCTGGGCTTGAGGTTGTAGTCTGCAGGGGCTGCTGAAGCGCGCCACGACGGCCTTGGACGCCCCCGCAGCACCTGCTGCTGCAGACCTTGCAGCACACGCCGTGCCACCACCAACCCCAAGGAACCCGCCATGAGCAAGCCCATGATCGACCCCGAAGCCCTGATCTCGATGTTCGAGCAGGCCACCGCCAAACAAGGCGCGCAGCTGCGCAAGGCCGCTGGCGACGCCACGCTGGCCGCGCTGCAGGGCCGCGAACTGACGCTGAAGAACATCCGCGGCGCGCTGAAGACCGTGTCCGAAGCCGCCAGCCAGGGCGTGGCCAAGAACATCGTGCAGGGCGTGGACCCCGAGGCGCTGCTCGACAAGGCCGTGGCCGGCATGGACGACGCGCTGCTGAAGGCCGTGGAAGCCAACCAGAAAGCCCTGTCGACGCTGGCCGCCCAAGGCGCCAGCCTGCGCGAAGGTCACCTGCAAAAGGCGCTGGCCGACCTGGAAAAGATGGAAGACAGCCTGTTTGCGACGCTGAAGAAGACGGCCTCGTCGGCCGGCGCACCGATGGCCGGTGCCTGGGGCGCGGTGCTCGAGAAGATGCAGACGCAGGGCACGCTGTCGGGCGCGCAGGCGACCGCCACGGCGCAAGACATGGCCGAGCAGATGCAGGCTGCAGTGCGCAGCACGCGCGCCGCGGGCTTCCGCGCTGCGCAGGTGATGGCCGAGAGCTACACCGCGATGGTCAGTGGCGTGCTGCTGGGCATGAGCGAAGCGCTGCAGTCGACGGCACCAGCCAAGAAGGCGGCGCGCAAGTAAGCCGCCCTGGGCTTGCGCTGCAACCCGGCCCCGGGCCGGGTTGCCCGCAATGCCGCGGCGCCGGTTGCGGCCTACACTGCCGCCCCATGAAGACCGTCGTCATCTCGGGTACTGGCCTGTACCAGCCGCCCCACGTCATCACCAATGCCGAGCTGGTGGAGTCGTTCAACGCCTACGCCGACCTGCAGAACCAGCACCATGCCGGCGCCATCGCCGCCGGCGAGCGCGCGCCGATGGTGCATTCCAGCGTGGAGTTCATCGAAAAGGCCAGCGGCATCAAGCAGCGCTACGTCATCGACAAGGCGGGCGTGCTCGACCCCACGCGCATGAAGCCGCACTTCGAGCCGCGGCCCGACGAGCAGATCAGCCTGATGGCCGAGATTGCCGTCGACGCGGCGAAAAAGGCGATGGCCGCCGCCGGCAAGCAGGGCAGCGACATCGACGGCGTGTTATGTGCCGCCGCCAACATGCAGCGCGCCTACCCGGCCATGGCCTGCGAGATCCAGCAGGCAGTGGGTGCCGGAGGCAACGGTCGCGGTTGGGGTTTCGACATGAACGTGGCCTGCTCCAGCGCCACCTTTGCCATCGAGCAGGCCGTGAATGCGGTGAAGAGCGGCAGCGCCCGATGCGTGCTGGTGGTCAACCCCGAGATCACCTCGGCACACCTGGAATGGCGCGACCGCGATTGCCATTTCATCTTCGGCGACGTCTGCACCGCGGTCATCGTCGAAGCCGCCGACACCGCCACCAGTGCGCAGCAATGGCAGGTGCTGGGCACGCAGCTGGCCACGCAGTTCAGCAACAACATCCGCAACAACGCGGGCTTCATGAACCGCTGCGAAGACACCGACCCCGACGCGCGCGACAAGACCTTCATGCAGGAAGGTCGCAAGGTGTTCAAGGAGGTGGTGCCGATGGCCGCCGCGCATATCGAACGCCATCTGCACGAACTGGGCTTCGAGCCGACACAAGTGCGCCGCTACTGGCTGCACCAGGCCAACCTGGGCATGAACCAGCTGGTGGTGAAGAAGCTGGTGGGGCGTGAGGTGGGTGACGATCTGGCCCCCATCATCCTGAGCGAATATGCCAACACGGCCAGTGCCGGCAGCATCATCGCCTTCCACGAACACCAGGCCGACCTGAAGACCGGTGACGTGGGTGTGATCTGTTCATTCGGCGCCGGTTACTCGATCGGCAGCGTGGTGATGCGAAGGCTATAGGACCGTCTGCAGCGCCGCTGACAGCCGCAGCAACCGCGGCAGCAAGTGCCTTGTGGGCTTAAGGGTTTGCCGCTGCGACTTGCCGCCATCAGCGGTTCATGCGGCTGGCTCTGCGGCACGACCCGGCCGCTTTGCGCAGCATGCCCAGTTGATCGCGTCAGCTGGCGGCGCTGGCTGGTGCGCAACCGCGAGAATCGACACCCAGGGCTTGCAGGCGTGGACATGAAAACGGACCGGATGCGGTATTCGAGCGACTCCCACCGGCCACGGCCGGGCCACCGCGACTGGGCCTGCCAGGTCGATCGTGGCACAGGGCGGGGCGCCAGCCTGCCAGCTGCTCGCGGCGCCGTGCCGGCTGCGATGGCGGGGCTTGTTTGGATTCGATAGATCCCCGCGACTCGCAGTCGCTGCCCCACGAGCCCACGCCGACGCAATCCGAGCAAGCCGCCAGTGCTGCCTTTCGGCCGAGCCCGCGTGCCCGTGCCGAGCGCGGGCGGCTGGCGACGGCGTTGCTGCTGTCCCTGCTGGCCCATGCGCTGCTGTTGAGCCTGAGCTTTGGCAGTGAGGAACTGGGGCTGCCGGGTTTTGCCTTGCCCTGGCGGGAGCGGCGCATCGAGGTGCCCGATGTGCGCATCGTGCTCGCACCGGCGCAGCCTGCAGGCGCCGCATCAGCGGCTGACAATCCCCTGGTGCCGCCGCAACAAGCGCGGACCGAGTTGGACGAAGCTGGCACGCCGGCCCTGACAGGGCTTGGGCCCGCGGTGCTGACGCTGGAGTCGGCGGCAGCGCCGACGGTTCGCGCGGCCGAGATTCCGACTGTGCAGGGGCCATTCTCGGCCTCTGAGACTGCTGCTGTTGTCGCGACTGCACCGTCGCCCACAGCGGCGGCCGGCGTTGTGGTGCCGGGGGCAGGCCCAGAGCCCAAGCTGATCGCTACGGATCAGCCCGACCCGGCCGCGCTGGCAGCATCAGCCGCAGCATCGGAGCCGACACCGGCTGTCGCTGCGGCAACCAGCGCATCCAGTCCGCAAAGTGCCGAGCCGGTAGCCCCACCGGTTCCACAGCCGGTGCCAGCACCCGTACCCGTGGCCGTGGCAGCACCCGTGGCCGTGCCCGTGCCAGCAGATGCCGCCGATGCCGTCGATGCCGCACGGGAGAAGTCGGCCGCGGCGCAGCGAGAACGCGCCGCTGAAATGGCCAGGACCGAACGTCAGGAGCAGGAGGCGCGCCGCGTGGCGACGCAACGGGAGGCGGCACGTGTCGAGACCGCCCGGCAGGAGGCCGAACGCCAGGACGTCGCGCGTCAGGCCGCCGCCCGGCAAGAGATGGCCAAACAGGAGGCGGCCAAGCAAGAGATGGCCAAGCAGGAGGCGGCCAAACAGGAGTCAGTGCGAAAGGACGCCGAACGGGTGGAGTCCGCGCGCCTCGAAACCGAACGGCAAGAAGCCGCGCGACAGGCAACGGCCCGGCAAGAGACTGCGAGGCAGGAGGCCGCTCGTCGGGAGGTCGAGCGGGTGGAATCTGCGCGGCAGGAGGCTGAACGGCAGGAGGCTGCGCGCCAGGTGGCGACGCGACAGGAACTTGCTCGGCAGGAGGCTGCGCGCAAGGATGCCGAGCGGGCCGAGTCAGCGCGTCTGGAGCGTGAACGGCAGGAAGCCGCGCGCCAGGCCGCAGCCCGTCAGGAAACGGCCCGCCAGGAAACGGCCCGCCAGGAGGCTGCGCGGCGCGAAGCCCTGCGCGTCGATGCCGCGCGTGTGGAGACCGAACGCCAGGAAGCCTTGCGTCAGGCGGCGGCTCGACAGGAAGCCATGCTGCAGGAGGCTGCCCGAAAAGAAGCCGAACGCGCCGAGGCGGCGCGGCAGGCTGCCGCCCGCCAGGAGGCAGCACGCATCGAAGCTGCGCAGGCCGACGCCGCCCGGCGCGAAGCGTCGCGCCGGGCCATGGGCCGTCAACTGGACGAAGAAGCTGCGCGGCGCGACGCGGCTGCATCGGCTGCCGCTGCAGCCGCGAGCCAGCCCTCCGGCCTTGCGCCCTCGTCAAGCAGCGCGCGCCGGGGCCGGCTCTTCGGGCGCATCGATGCCAACGCCGAACTGGTGTTGTATGCCGAGGCCTGGGCGCGAAAGATCCAGCTGAACATGACCTTCGACCTGGTGCGCGATGTGGTGAAGCGGCCGCACGCCGATCCCGTCGTCACCGTGGCCATCCGAAGCGACGGCTCGGTGGAGTCGGTGACTTTCGTTCGCTCCAGTGGCGTGGCCGAGATCGATGAAGCCATACGGCGCGTCGTGCGCAGCCAGGCGCCGTATCCCGCATTCCCGCCAGCGCTGGCGCGCGAGTTCGACGTGATCGAGATCCGCCGCACCTGGCATTTCGACATGGCCATCCGGCTGTATTGACCGCGCCTGCGCGGTATGGTCGGCGCGGACAGCCGTCCGGGCCGACTCGATTCAGTCGAAGCTTCGCGCGGCCGCTAGCGCGCCCAGCCGCGCCGTGATGGCCCAGAACCCGGCCATGGTGTCTTCGACGATTTCCTGCGCGGTCTTCACGCGGTCGATCAGGCCGGCCGACTGACCCGCCAGCGCCGGTGCGGCTTCCATGTCGCCATCGAAATACAGGCTCTTGATGCCCTTCAGCGCATCGGGCGGCATCAGCCCATCGGCGACGTAGGCTTCGGTGCGCCGGGACTTCAGCGACCGGATGCACGGCGTGCCCTTCTTGTTCAGCACCCAGGTGCCGGTTTCGCGCGCATCGACGATGGCCTGCTTGAAGTTGTCGTGCACCGGGCTCTCGGCGGAACAGACAAAACGCGTGCCCATCTGTATGCCCTCGGCGCCCAGCGCAAAGGCGGCGGCCATGCCGCGGCCGTCGCAGATGCCACCAGCGGCGATCAGCGGCACCTGCACGCGGGCGCGGATGGCCTGCAGCAGCACCAGCGTCGACACCTCCTCGGGGTTCTTGAAGCCGCCTCCTTCGCCCCCTTCCACCACCAACCCGTCGATGCCGGCGTCCACGCACTTCAACGCGGCGTCCAGCGTCGGCACCGCGTGATAGACCACGATGCCGGCGGCCTGCAACGGCGCCACGAACTTGGCCGGGCTGCCGGCCGACGTGGTGACGAAGCGCACGCCCGATTCTTCGCAGACGAAGCGCAGCATGGCGTCGTCCTTCAGGAAGCGGATGGGCAGGTTGACGCCAAACGGCAGCCCCGTTTCGCGCATGGCGCGGATCTCGGCCTGGCAGGCTTCGGTCTCGCCCGAGCTGGTTTCGATGACACCCAGCCCGCCGGCGCGCGACACCGCGCTGGCGAGCTGGCGGCGTGCGATCCACCCCATCGGGGCCTGCACGATGGGGTAGCGGGCGCCGGTGTGGGCGAGGACTCGATTCATGCGGTGTGCTTTCGACAGGGAGTGATGGTCGTCAAACGTGGCGCTCGCGCCCCGCCGGCCTTGAAACCCAGACGCGGCAGCAACGCCCCGCTGGGCTCGGCAGTCAGACGCGGCGGGTACGCCCCGCTGGGCTCGGAAGTCAGACGCGGCGGGTACGCCCCGCCCAGTACGGCTCGCGCAGCTTGCGCTTGAAGATCTTGCCCGTGTCTTCACGCGGCAGTTGATCGTGAAAATGCACCACGCGTGGCACCTTGTAGCCGGCCAGCCGCTCGTGCAGCCAGCTGCGCACCCCGGCGTCGGTCAGCGTCGCGCCCAAGGCGGGCTGCACCGCGGCGGCTAGCGCCTCGCCGAACTCGTCGTCGGGTATGCCGAACACGGCGCAGTCGACCACGCCGGGCATGCACAGCAACTGGCTTTCGACTTCGACCGGGTAGATGTTGACGCCGCCGCTGATCACCATGTCGGCCTTGCGGTCGACGATGAAGAGAAAACCGTCTTCGTCCAGGTAGCCGATGTCGCCCATGGTCTTCAGGCCATCGAGTTCCATGTGGCGGCGCGCTTCGGCGTTGCCGACGTAGCTGAAGTCGGGCGTGGCCGGCTGGTGGATGTAGATGAGGCCGGGGGTGCCGGTGGGCTGCTCGATGCCGTCGTCGTCCAGGATCTTCAGGGTCACGCCCGGCATCGGCGGCCCGGCCGAGCCGGGCTTGCGCAGCGCCTGTTCGCTGTTCAGCATCGTCATGTAGCCCAGTTCACTGGCGCCATAACACTCATTGATGACGGGGCCCCACCACGCGATCATGTCGCGCTTGACCTGCGGCGGGCACGGGCTGCCGGTGCTCGACACGAAGCGCATCGAGCTGAGGTCGTAGCGCTCGCGCACCGCCTGCGGCAGTGCCAACATGCGCACGTACATGGTGGGCACCAGGTAGGCGTGCGTCAGCCGGTGCTGCTCGATGAGGGCCAGCGTGCGCTCGGCGTCGAAACGCTCTTCGATGAGCAGCAGGCCATCTTCCTGTGCGATGCCCAGCGCGTAGCCGTTGGGTGCGCTGTGGTACCACGGCGCGTTCAGCAGCGCGCGCATGCCGGAGTCGACGCCGTAGGCCATGCGGCGCATCGCGGTGGCGGCCACGGCCTGTTCGGCACCCATCGGCTGGCGCACGATGCCCTTGGGTCGGCCGGTGGTGCCCGAGGTGTAGAACATGGCGCCGCGCGCCGGTGCAGGGCCTGTCGTGATAGCGGGCGTGGCTGCACGCAGCGTTTGCCACTGGCCGGTGGTCCATACCTGCACCCCCGTGGTGTCCAGCCCGCCCAGAGCGTTCAGCAGGGCTTCGTCGGCCACCAGCACGCGGGCGCCGCTGTTGGCCAGGATGTACTGCACCTCGTCCACCAGGAAGTGCCAGTTCACGGGGCACCACTGTGCGCCCAGGTGGCGTGAGGCGATCATCAGTTCAACGGCCTGCGGGCTGTTGCGCATCAACAGCGCCACCACGTCGCCGTCGCGCACACCGGCGCTTTGCAGCGCTGCGGCCGACTGTTTCCAGTGGTGTTCGAATTCGTCAGGCGTGATTGCCTGGCCTTGGTAGCAGATGGTGGGTCGCATACGCGGTTGTAGCGCAAGCGGCTGGTCGTCAGGGCCGGTGCTGACCCGGGTTTGCGTCCGCGGGGCCGGGCTCCGCGCTTTCAAGCGCGCGTGCGGATCACCAGATCAGTATCGGATCGTGCGCCACCATTGGGTCGCCGGCCTTGCAGCCAAAGGCCTGTGCAAAAGCGGGCATATGGCTGATGGGGCCCAGCACACGGTAGCGGCCGGGCGAGTGCTGGCCGGTGCGCAGCTGGTTGATGAGGGCCTGTTCTCTGATCTTGCCGCGCCACACCAGCGCGTTGGCCAGGAAGAAGCGCTGTTCCGGCGTCTGGCCATTCACCAGCGGCACCGCCAAGCCGGCCGCGCGCCGGCGCTGCACGGCGATCTGCAAGGCGTCGAAGGCCATCTGGATGCCACCGAAGTCAGAGATGTTTTCACCCAGCATCTGGTGGCCGTTGATGCGCACGCCGGGCAAGGGTTCGTAGCTGCTGTAAAGCTGTGCCACGCGTTCTGCACGCGCCTTGTAGGCGGCGGCGTCGGCTGGCTGCCACCAGTCGCGCAGGTTGCCCACGGCGTCGAACTGGCGGCCGCGGTCGTCGAAGTGGTGCGTGATCTCGTGGCCGATGACGCTGCCGATGGCGCCGTAGTTGCTGGCGTCGTCGGCCGCTGCATCGAAGAACGGCGGCTGCAGGATGCCGGCCGGGAACACGATGCGGTTGCCCTGCGCGGCGAAGGCGTTCACGGTGTGCGCGCTGGTGTTCCAGCGCTGGCGATCCACGGGCAGGACCAGGTCGGCCAGGCGGCGCTGCGTGTCCCAGGCGCGCAGCCGCAGTGTGTTGCCGGCGTAGTCGTCGCTGCGGATGTCCAACCCCTCGTAGGTCTGCCAGCGTCCGGGGCCGCCGATCTGCGCCACCATCGCGTCCAGCTTGGCCAGCGCCTGCTGCTGCGTGGCCTGGCTCATCCACGGCGAACGATTGATGCGCTGGCGCATGGCGCTGCGGATGTCTTCCACCATCTGCTGTGCACGTGCTTGCGCCACGGCTGAAAACGTCTTGCCGATGTACAGCTCGCCCAGGGCTTCGCCCAACGGGGCGTTGCCGAAGGCGCCGCCGATGGTGGCGATCACCCGTTCCACGTGCGGCGGCGGCGCCTGCAGGCCGCGCAGCACGCCGCTGCGGTAGTCGAAGTGAGCCTGCGCCAGGGCGGGCGGCAACTGGTCGGCGACGCTGTCGAGCAAGCGCACGCGCAGGTAGTGG
>JANOZF010000274.1:0-6686 GCA_031429255.1 Rubrivivax sp. | reverse complement strand
GAACATCTGGGTTTCATGGTGGCCGGTGGCAAGGTGGGCGCTGCCGAGGCACCGGTGCTGCTGGCCACGGTGGTGGTGGTGCTCGCCACCATCGGCCAGGTGACGTTTCTGAAGGCACGCGGCCGCAAGGTCGACCTGATGCTCTGGGTAAGCCTGGTGCTGGTGATCGTGATGGGCGGGCTGACCGTCTGGATGCACAGCGAAACCTTCATCAAGTGGAAGCCGACGCTGCTGTACTGGGTGATGGGCAGCGCGTTGTGGGTCGGCACCACCTTCTTTGGCCGCAACCTGCTGCATGTTTTGATCGGCGAGCAGATCAAGCTGCCCGACGCGGTGTGGCGGCGCCTGAACGTGGCCTGGATCGCCTTCTTCCTGGCGATGGGGCTGCTGAATCTGTGGATCGCCTATACCTTCAGCACCGAGATCTGGGTCAATTTCAAGCTCTTCGGTGGCATCGGGCTGATGCTGGTGTTCATGATGGCGCAGGGGTTCTTTTTGCGGCATCACCTCGTGGAAGATCCAGCGAAGCCTCCCGCCGGCACGGACGCGCGCTGACCTCCCCCACTGACCTGCCCCACTGACCTTCCCTGATGGCGACCCAGCAGACGCGGCGTCAGGCCGCAGCCTCCACCACCATCTGCACCCGCTGCCGGCCCTGCCACTCGTCGATGCTGACGCGGTAGGCCAGCTTCAACTGCGCCGGCAAGGGCTCGGTGTGACCGAACCAGATGGCGTCGCGTTCCTGGCCGGCATGGCGCAGGCGCAGCTTCAGGTGCTTTTCACCCACCAGCCGCTGCTGCAAAACCTGCACCTCGTCGCAGAACAGCGGCGATTCGAAACCCTGTCCCCAGACCTGTGCGTCCAGCAGCGCCACGGTGTCGGCGTTGAACCATTCCAGGTTCAAGGGGCCATCGGTGCGCAGCGTGCGTTGCAGCGTGGCCGCGTCCAGCCATTCGTCGGCCACGGCACGCAAGGCCTGGTTGAAGGTGGCCACGTTGTCGGGGGCGCCGTCAGCGGCCAGCGCCGGTGCCGAGCCTGCGCCGGCCAGCGTGCACCCTGCGGCCATGGCGTGGCCACCAAAGCGCAGCAGCAGGCCCGGGTGGCGCTTGGCCATCAGGTCCAGCGCGTCGCGCAGGTGAAAGCCCGGGATGCTGCGCCCGGAACCCTTCAGCTGACCGTCGGCGCCGCGCGCAAAGACGAAAGTGGGGCGGTGCAGGCGGTCCTTCACGCGGCCCGCCACGATGCCCACCACGCCTTCGTGAAAGCTCTCGTCGAACAGCACGCAGGCCGGCGGCGGCGCGGCGTCGTCGGCGGCCAGGCGCTGCAGCGTCAGCTCGGCCAGGTCGCGCATGCCCTGCTCGACTTCGCGCCTTTCGCGGTTGATGGCGTCCAGTTGCGTGGCCAGCTCAGTGGCGCGTGCGGGGTCGTCGGTCAACAGGCATTCGATGCCCAGCGTCATGTCGGCCAGGCGGCCGGCGGCATTGATGCGCGGGCCCAGCGCAAAGCCGAAGTCGAAGCCGGCCGCGCGGGCACTCTGCCGACCCGCCGCTGCAAACAACGCGGCCACGCCGGGCTGCATGCGGCCGCCACGCACCCGGCGCAGGCCCTGCGCCACCAGGCGGCGGTTGTTGGCGTCGAGCTTCACCACGTCGGCCACGGTGCCCAGCGCCACCAGGTCCAGCAGCGTGTCCAATCTCGGCTGGCTGGCGGCATCGAAAGCCCCGCGCGCGCGCAACTCGGCGCGCGTGGCCAGCAGCACGTAGAACATCACGCCCACCCCCGCCAGCGCCTTGCTGGAAAAGGTGCAGCCGGGCTGGTTGGGGTTGACGATGACGTGTGCGTCGGGCAGCGGCGGGCCCTCGCCGGTCAGCGCCGGCAGGTGGTGGTCGGTCACCAGCACCTGCAGCCCCTGCGCACGCGCATGGGCCACACCGGCAAAACTGGCAATGCCGTTGTCCACCGTCACCAGCACGTCGGGGCGGCGGTCTGGCTGCGCCAGTGCCAGGTCGACGATGGCCGGCGTCAGACCGTAACCGTGCACGGCGCGGTCGGGCACCACGTAGCCCAGGCGGTCGCGCGGTGCGCCGAGCAGCGCCAGGCCACGTATCGCCACCGCGCAGGCGGTGGCGCCGTCGCAGTCGTAGTCGGCCACCACGCACAGCCGCAGCTGCTGCTCGATGGCATCGGCCAGCAACCGGGCCGCCTGCACGGCGCCCTTCAGCTGGTCGGGCGGTATCAGCTGGGCCAGGCCGTCGTCGAGCTCGGCTTTCTCTCGCACACCACGGGCCGCGAACAGCCGCGCCAGCAAGGGATGCACCCCCTGCTGTTCCAGCGCGAATGCGACACGGGGCTGGGTGTCACGGGGCACGATGTGGGGGCTGTTCACAGCTGCTCCAGCAAGGGTTGCACGGCGGGTGAACCCAGTCTGCGGCGCAGCCGCTGCAGCCAGCCCTGGGCGCCGCTGGTCAGTGTCTGCGCCGCACGCTCACCACAGAGCGTGATCTGCACCGGTGCGCCGGCACGCGCGGCACGGTGAAGTTCGGCCAGCGGCCCGTCGTCCAGCGTCTGCCAGGCCTGCACCCAGCCCGGCCAGTTCTCGGCCAGCGCGGGGTTGCGCAGGCGCGGATCGACCTGCGCCGCCGGGGCCGCAGGCACCGATGCCGGCTGCTCGCGGCCGCAGCCACTGAGCCAGAACGAGTTCACCGGCAACAGGCCACGCGCCAGCCGCTCGTCGTTCAACGGGTGGGTGTACAGCAGCATCTGCACCTCGGCCTGCAACCGCCGCACCTGGGCCGCGGCCGGGTTGCCCGCCGCCGCGCCCAACCAGCGGTCGACATTGCGGCCGATGACGCGGTCCAGCGACGCGCAGGGCATGCCGGCCAGCATCTCGTGCGCTGCATACCAGCGGCTGGCGCAGCCATAGTGCAAGGTGATGCCGACGCCAGTGAACAAGGCCTGCACCGCGTCGAAAAGTGCACGCGAGGTGGTCTCGTCGAGCAGCAGCTGTTCGGGGTCGATCAGGCTGACCTGGTCGGTGCCCACGTGCCAGTGCACGGGTGTCACCAGGCCCCAGGCGAGCCGGCCCGTCTGCAGGCCATCGGCGGCAGCCTGCCGCGCGGCCCAGGGCAGGCAGCCGTCGGCGCCCTGCCAGCCCAGCGCCCGGGCCCAGGCCCTCTCGTGCGGCGGGCTCAGGCTCCAGGCATCGCCTTCGTCGCGGTCTGCGGGCTGCGGTGGTGCCAGGCATTGCAGCAGGCCCTGCAACTGTGGCAGCACCAGGTGCGTGGCAGCGTCGCGGCCGGCTTCAGACAACACGCCGGCAAAGGGGATCAACAGATGCATCGGCGGATTATCCGGCCGCGGTTGCCGCGCGCCCGGCGCGCAGTCGCCCACGCGCCCGGCGCGTCGTCGCCCATGCCCCCGGCGCGTCGTCGCCGATGCCCCCACGGCGCGCTGGCCCGGCGCCGTTTCAGCGTTGCCTTAGCATCCCACGCACTGCCGCTGCCTGCCCTGCCCCCACCCGTGCCCTCTTTGTTGCAACGCTTTGAACCCCACATCGGCTGGCGCTACACGCGCGCCGGCCGCGCCGGGCGGCGCAATGGTTTCATCTCCTTCATCAGCGCCATTTCCATCATCGGCATCGCGCTGGGGGTGGCGGCGCTGATCATCGTGCTGAGCGTGATGAACGGCTTTCAGAAGGAAGTGCGTGAACGCATGCTGGCCGTGGTGTCGCACGTGGAATTGATGGCCACCGACGGCGCCGCGCTGCCCGACTGGCGCGCCACGGCGGCCCTTGCGCGCCAGGACCGCCGTGTGCTGGCGGCGGCGCCCTTCGTGGCCACCCAAGCGCTGGTCGGCCTGGGGCCGGAGCTGCGTGGCGCCATGGTGCGCGGCATCAGCCCGGCCGACGAGGCCACAGTGACGCCGCTGGGCGCCAGCCAGGGTGCGCTGCTGTCCCGGCTGCAAGCGGGGCAGTGGAACCTGGTGCTCGGCGGCGAGCTGGCGCGCAGCCTGGGCGCCCGCGTGGGTGACAAGGTGGCGGTCATCTCGCCCAGCGGACAGGTCACACCGGCGGGCGTGGTGCCGCGACTCAAGCAGTTCACGCTGGTGGGCGTCTTCGAGTCGGGGCACTTCGAACACGACAACGGCCTGGCCCTGGTGCATCTGGACGACGCGGCGCGCCTGTTCCGCGTCGACGGCGCCACCGGCGTGCAGCTGCGGCTGGACGACGCCGACCACGCGCGCAGCGCCGGCGCCGACCTGCAAAAGCGCCTGGGCAACGCGGTGGAGGTGCGCGACTGGACACGCACGCACCGCAACTGGTTCGATGCCGTGCAGGTGGAAAAACGCATGATGGCCATCATCCTGACGCTGATCGTCGCGGTGGCCGCCTTCAACCTGGTCAGCACGCTGGTGATGACGGTCACCGACAAACGCGCCGACATCGCCATCCTGCGCACGCTGGGCGCCAGTCCGCGGTCCATCATGGGCATCTTCATGGTGCAAGGGGCCACCGCCGGCTTGGTGGGCACGGCCGCGGGCGCTGCTCTGGGGTTGCTGGTGGCTTTCAACATCGACACCGTGGTGCCGGCCATCGAACGCGCGCTGGGCACCGCTTTCCTGCCCGCGCATGTGTACGTCATCAGCCGCATGCCCAGCGAGCCGCTGGCCGCCGACATCGTGCCGGTGCTGCTGATCTCCTTGTTGCTGGCCTTCGTGGCCACGCTGTACCCGAGCTGGCGCGCGAGCCAGGTCAACCCTGCGCAGGCCTTGCGATATGACTGAAGTGGTGCCACCGGACGATGTGGTCCTGCAGGCGATGGACCTGCACAAGCGCTATGTCGAAGGCAGCGGCGCCAACGCGCTGGACGTGACGGTGCTGCGCGGCCTGAGCCTGAACGTGAAACGCGGCGAAACGCTGGCCGTGGTGGGCGCTTCGGGCTCGGGCAAGAGCACGCTGTTGCACCTGCTGGGCGCACTGGACGCACCCAGCAGCGGACGCGTGCTGCTGATGGGCCAGGACCTGGCCGCGCTGAGCCCGGCGCAGCAGGGGCAGTGGCGCAACCGGCACCTGGGCTTTGTCTATCAGTTTCACCACCTGCTGCCCGAGTTCAGCGCGCTGGACAACGTGGCCATGCCGCTGCGCATCCGCCGCCAGCCGCTGGCCGCAGCGCGTGCTGCGGCACAGGCGATGCTGGCGCGCGTGGGCCTGGCGCAGCGTGTGGCGCACCACCCGGCGCAGTTGTCGGGCGGTGAACGCCAGCGCGTCGCCATCGCGCGCGCGCTGGTCACGCAGCCGGCCTGCGTGCTGGCCGACGAACCCACCGGCAACCTCGACCGCGACACCGCGCACACGGTGTTCGAGCTGATGCTGGAACTGGCCCGCGACCACGGCACCGCATTCGTGCTGGTGACGCACGACCCCTCACTGGCCGCACGCTGCCAGCGCACGCTGGAGCTGGGGCGTTGAACACACCGGCCGCGCCCAGGCCCTGGTTGGACGCCCTGCCCTATGAATGGCAGGTCGCTTTGCGCCAGGTGCGCGGTGCCGGCCAGGGCAGCAACCGCTTCATCGCCTTCATCTCGCGCGTGTCGATGCTGGGCATTGCACTGGGTGTGGCGGCGCTGATCGTGCTGCTGTCGGTGGTGAACGGCTTTCAGGTCGAGGTGCGCGACCGCATGCTGGGCCTGGTGCCGCACATCACGCTGGTGCAGCGCGGTGGCTTCTTCCTTCATTGGGAAGAGACCTCCAAGGCGGTGCGGCTGAACGCGGGCGTGGTGGCAGCCGCGCCGGCCGTGCTGGCCGAAGGGCTGCTGGGCCGTGGTGAGCAGCTGCGCGGCGTGGCGCTGCGTGGCATCGACCCCGCACTCGAAGGCAGCGTGAGCCCAGTGGTGCGCGCGCTGCCTGCAGCGCTGGTGCAGCAGCTGCAGCCCGGCTCGATGAACGTGCTGCTGGGCCAGGAACTGGCGCGCGCGCTGGGCGTGAAGGCCGGCGACACCGTGACACTGGTGCGGGCTGCCACCAGCGGCAGCAGCGCCGCGCCACAGATGACGGCGCTGCGCGTGGCGGGCACCTTCGCGGCCGGCCACTTCGAGTTCGACAACACGCTGGCGCTGCTGCACTGGCAGGACGCGGCCACGTTGTTCGGCCTGGGCGGCGTGAACGCGATCAACTTGCAGTTGGCGCAGGCGCTGGACGCACCGCAGCTGGCGCGCGCGCTGCAGGCGCAACTGGTGAATCTGGGCCAGGGCGTTGGCGTGCGCGACTGGACGCAGGTCAACCGCACCTGGTTCGAGTCGGTGCAGCTGCAGCGCCGCATGCTGGCGCTGATCCTGACGCTGATCGTGGCCGTGGCCGCGTTCAACCTGGTCAGCACGCTGGTGATGACGGTGACCGACAAACAGGGCGACATCGCGATCCTGCGCACACTGGGCGCCAGCCCACGCTCGATCATGGGCATCTTCGTCGTGCAGGGCCTGCTGGCCGGCCTGGTGGGCACCGCGGGTGGCGTGCTGCTGGGGCTGGCCATTGCCACCCATCTGGACGTCATGGTGCCGGCGCTGGAGCGCGCGCTGGGCACCACGCTGCTGTCACCCAGCGTCTACCTGATCGACCACCTGCCCAGCCTGCCGCTGGCTTCTGACGTGGTGCCGGTGACGCTGGTGTCGCTGGCCTTGTCGCTGGCCGC